>CAMPYS010000048.1 GCA_946998295.1 uncultured Prevotella sp. | reverse complement strand
CAAGGTAAAGGGAGAGTAAAAAGAGGATGTATCAATTTTGACACACCCTCTTTTTATTATTAGTATATTTTTAGATATTATTCTGATAATGGGATTGCAAAATAAGCTTTTTTACCAGTAGGATATATACCTTGTACATATAGAACAGGATCTTTACTTACTGATGCAGCCTTAACAGCTTTCTGTAAAGCATCAATAGAGTTAATAATTTGATCATTTACCTTTTGTATGATAAAACCTTTAGCAATACCTACTTCTTTCAAACTACCAGAATTAACTTTTATTACTTCAAGTCCATAATTAATATTAAGCTGACTCTTAATATCTTTAGATATTGGTCTAAATTGTCCTCCTAATACATCTATATCAGCTTGAGCTATTGGCTTTGTTGTGCCTTGTGCGTTCTTTAGAGTAAGTTTTTTGGTTATTTCTTTTTTGTTACGTAAGAAAGTTATTGTAGCTTTATCGCCTGGACGTTTAGCATTTATTATTTGCATAAGTTCTGACATTTTAGTTATTTTCTTACCATCAATTTTTGTGATTACATCGTTCTTTTTTAGATCTATTGTGGCTGCATTACCATCACTTTCAACTTCTGCAACATAAACACCTTCATTCGTACCTAAATCAACATCTTTGCCATCATCTTTTTGAGAATTAATATAGTTAATTACATCCATACCTTTGATACCAAGCATTACACGTTGTACATTTCCATATTTTTTAATATCATCTACAACCTTGCTCATTATTGCAGTAGGTATTGCAAAACCATATCCGCTATACGAACCTGTTTGTGAAAATAGCATAGCATTAATACCTACCAATTCACCTTTAACATTAACTAAAGCACCACCAGAGTTACCTTGATTGATAGCAGCATCAGTTTGAATAAAACTTTCTATACCATTTGTACTACCTAATAGCCCTAACCCTCTTGCCTTAGCACTAACGATACCTGCTGTAACTGTACTATTTAGATTGTATGGATTACCAACAGCAATTACCCATTCGCCTACTTTAAGTTTGTCAGAATCGCCTATTGGTAGAGTAGGGAGATTTTTTGCATTAATCTTTAAGAGAGCAAGGTCTGTTATTTTATCTGTTCCTATTATACGAGCAGAAAACTCACGGTTATCATTAAGAGTAACAGTAAGCTCATCAGCACCTTCTACAACATGGTTGTTTGTAACAATATATCCATCTGGAGAAATTATAACACCACTACCTGTTGCCTGACGTTTAGGGGTTTGTATTTTTTCACGACGTTTGCCACCTCCATTATCATTAGGCATTCCAAAACCGAAAAAGTCAAAGAAATCACCAAAAGGACTGTCTTGCACTTCTATTGTCTGTGTTTTAGAATTTTGAACATATTTTATGTGAACAACTGCTGGTATAGCCTTTCCAGCTGCATAAGTAAGATCTACAGGTTGTTGTACTATTGGTTGATTAGAAGTTGTTGCATACACTTTACTAAAAGAGCCTACAGAAAGTGTTGAAGTAAGTAGGCATAATGAAATGATAAAAGTATTTCTAATTCTTTTCATAAATCATATAATTTAATTTATTTTTATTTGCTGCAAATATACTTTGATTTATTCTAAAACGGTATATTATCATATTTTCTTTATCCGTATTTAACACTTAGACTTAACAAGTTAAATCTTTTTTGAAACTAACAATAACTATTTCACATTATTTGAAGAAAAGAAAAAAATCCTAATATACTTAATTTATATAATAAAGTATTTTAAATGCTGATAAATAAATAATAGATATTACTGCTATCTATAAATAATTAAAAGTTTATTGTAACTTTGCAAGAAAGTACTTAAAAGCATAATAATATAAATAATTATGAAAAAACTATTTACAATTTTAGTTTCGCTTGTTTTTGCTTTTACAATACAAGCACAAGTGGCTCGTCCTAAACTAATAGTAGGACTGGTAATTGATCAAATGAGATGGGACTATCTCTATTATTATTATAATGAGTATGGTAATGATGGACTTAAACGCTTATTAAATAAAGGATTTTCCTTTGAAAACACTCAAATAAACTATGCACCTACAGTTACAGCTATAGGACATTCATCTATATATACAGGTTCTGTTCCTGCTATTCACGGTATAGCAGGCAACTATTTTTGGCAAGATGATAAGCTTGTTTATTGCTGTCAAGATTCTACTGTTAAATCTGTTGGATCAAATACAAAAGCTGGACAAATGAGTCCACGCAGAATGCTTGTTACAACAATTGGAGATGAACTTAAAACGGCTACTGATTTTAAGTCAAAAGTAATTGGTATTGCATTAAAAGACAGAGCAGCCATTTTGCCTGCAGGACATTCTGCTGATGCAGCATATTGGTGGGACACAAAGGCAGGACATTTTATATCATCTACATATTATATGGATAAGTTGCCTGACTGGGTTGTTAAGTTCAATAAAAAGAACAAAACAAAACCAGGTTTTGATCTGAAGACAACTAACCAAGGGGTAACCATGACTTTTAAACTTGCTGAAGATGCTATTAAAAATGAAAACTTAGGTAAAGGAAATCTAACTGATATGTTAGCAATAAGTATATCGTCTACAGATGCTATTGGACATAAATACAGCACACGTGGAAAAGAAAATCATGATGTTTATATGCAGTTAGATAAGGATTTAGCTCAATTTCTTAAGATATTAGATAACGAGATAGGCGAGGGAAATTATCTTCTGTTCTTATCTGCTGACCATGGTGCAGCACATAATTATAACTATATGAAAGCACATAAGATTCCTGCTGGTGCTTTTGATTATGATAAAGCGGTTGATGACCTAAATGAACATCTACAGCAAAAGTTCGGTATAAAACCTGTAATGGGAGAAGATGACTACCAGTTCTTCTTTGATGACGAAATGATTAGAAATGCAGGTAAAGCCAAAGAAGATGTAATTAACGAAGCTATTAAATATTTAAAGCAAGACCCTCAATATATATATGTATTTGATGAAGAAAAGATACAGAGTACAACAATGCCTGATTTCTTTAAGCAACGTATGATAAATGGATACTTCCGCAATCGTTCTGGAGAAATAGGAGTAATTACTAAGTCTCAATTCTTTGGTGCACAAAACTCCCCTAACTATATAGGTACATCTCACGGACAACCTTATCGCTATGATACTCATATACCATGGATTATGTATGGGTGGAATATACACAGTGGTAAAACAGATGAACCAGTTACTATAAATGATATAGCTGCAACAATTACTGCTATGCTAAAGATTCAAATGCCAAGCGGGTGTATGGGTATTCCACGAACAAATATTTTAAATAAATAATGAAACATATTGCCATAGCAGGAAACATCGGAAGTGGTAAAACTATTCTAACCACTATGCTTGCTAAATACTATGGATGGAATTCAAAACTTGAGGTTGTTGATACTAATCCTTATATAGATGATTATTATAAGGATATAAAACGTTGGTCCTTCCAGATGGAGATATTCTTCTTAAAAGAAAGATTTAAAACACTCATACAGATAGCTAAAGATAATGTTAACGTTATTCAAGATAGAACTATTTATGAAGGAGTATATGTCTTTACAGCTAATAATTATGCAATGGGCAATTTAGAAGATAGAGACTATAATACTTATATGGAACTATTTCAAACAATGAATGATGTGTTAAGACTGCCTGATCTTATGATTTATCTTAAATCATCTGTAAGCCATTTAGTTGACAATATTGAAAAAAGGGGTAGGGAATATGAACAGAAAATGCCATTAAACTATCTTGATAATATAAATAAAAGATATGACAATTTCATTGTTAATGAATATAAAGGACGTGTCTTAACTATTGAGGTTGATAATCTTGATTTTAAGAATAATCCAAAAGATTTTAGCTATATAATTGAACGTATTGACAGAGAACTTTTTTGTCTATTTCCATACGATAATAAAAAAAAGTAATATTTAGTAAATATAATAGAATAAATAAAAACAATATGGAAAAAATAAAAACATTAATTATTGGTAGCGGACCTGCAGGGTACACCGCAGCTATATATGCAAGTCGTTCTAATTTAAAACCTGTATTGTATGAAGGTTTACAACCTGGGGGACAACTAACTACAACTACTATCATAGAAAATTTTCCAGGATTTAAGGAAGGTATTGATGCCAATGAGCTTATGTCACAGATGAAAGCACAAGCTATAGGAGTAGGCGCAGAAGTAAGAACAGGCCAGATAGTTAAGGTTGATTTAAGCAAGAGACCATTTAAAGTTGAAGATGATAAGAAAAATTTGATAGAAGCTAATACCATTATTATTGCAACAGGTGCAAGTGCAAAATATCTTGGCCTACCTGATGAGGAAAAATATCGTGGGCAAGGTGTTAGCGCATGTGCCACATGTGATGGATTTTTCTACCGTAAACGGACAGTAGCTGTTGTTGGTGGAGGCGATACAGCATGCGAAGAGGCAATGTACTTAGCTTCATTAGCTAAAAAAGTATATATGATAGTTCGTAAACCATATTTACGCGCTTCAGAAATAATGAAAAAACGTGTAATGGAAAAAGATAATATTGAAATACTTTTCAATACTAATACTCTCGGATTATATGGAGAAAATGGTGTGGAAGGAGCTAATCTTGTACGTTTTAAAGGTGAAGCTAATGAAGAAAAGTATAATATCAGCATAGATGGCTTTTTCTTAGGAATTGGGCACTCTCCTAATACTTCATTATTTAAGGGACAAATAAAACTTGACGAGCAAGGATTTATTATTACTAAAGGAAAAACAGCTTCAACAAGCGTAGAAGGAGTATATGCAGCAGGAGATGTTGCAGACCCTATATATCGTCAAGGAGTTGTAGCAGCTGCTTATGGAGCTATTGCTGCTATTGAGGCTGATCATTTCCTTCAAGCTAAAGGAGAAAAATAACAATTATTGCTGTCCGGTAAAACTATCATTCAGTTATAAAATTAGGGCTGATACTTATCACAAGGTATCAGCCCTTTTAGATTTCAACAGTCAATATACACATTTTCTGAATATTATCCACAGATTCATTAATCGGAATAACTAAAAACAATGCAATTACTATAATAATCTTATTTATATATTTATTCAAAGTACATGAAAGAAAGATTAATCGTTTCGTAAGGATTTTACAAACAAAATGATTACACATTTTACACTTTCTTAAAGGAAAAAGTGTAAAATGTAGATTGTCAAATATTTGTATCTTAATAGAAAATGACTTATTGTTCACATTTTTCTAATTTTTTGATAAAACGATAGCTGTTTTTGCGTGCATACAAAACATATATACTTGCATGGTATGATTATCAGTACAGAAAATATAAACAATAAGATAAAAGTACTAAAAAGACAAATATATGGATTTAGGAACGATGAGTTCTTCACGTTAAAGCTATACGTTCTACATGACAAGCGTCTAAGCATTTAACGGAAGAACCTATTTAACGGACGAACAAATTGTTTAATCCGTACAATTGGTTGTTGTATAAGTTTTTAATTTGTAAACTTCTTGATAGCCCTGAGCTGATGACGCATATTGCTGATAAGTAGTTGGCTCTCTTGGAGTAGGTTGAGATAGACAAGCGACAATTGGAATGTATCATTGCCCTGTGCCATCTGAATGCGATCAATATGTTTTTTGCGATAAGCACTCAATTCTGTTTCAAACTTATCGGCCTTATTTAACAATTCGCGATAGTTGTCAAACTTACCTGTCGCAATGAGCTTTTCAGCTTGGGCTAAAAAGTTGGTGATTTTCAGACGGATGGGTTGATATTCCTCAATGAGAGCTTGCGTGATAGGGGTAAAATTGTTATCAACATGTTCCTTAATAGGTTCAAGTATACGGCGCAACCCATAGATGTATTGCTGTGATGCGTTCATGCTCACATGGAACCATGTGTTACGCTCTAGGGCGATATCTGCAGGTGCCTTGCGGAGAGCCATCAGTTCCTGTTTTCGGTATTTTGATAAAGATGTTTTCTCATTGCGTAGCGCATTCAGGCTGTGCCTCAATACACTTGGCTTGTCGTTGATAAATCCATCCAAGATAGCGTTGTATTGTTCGTTGGCAAAATGTATCATGTAACTTTGAGTCTGACTAACATGTTTGCAAAGCAAATCCCAGAGGACAACTGGATCTTGCGTGCGCATCATCAAGCGATAAGTATCATCTTTGCTCGCTCCGCCGTCCGACTTATCCTTTGACTTCCTGAACAAGCAATATACAACTAAAACGATGAAGGCTATTTGTGCCAAGATACCTCCATAGAACATCAGCAACGCTACCACAGCGGTACAAATGAATGCTACTCCAGCCGTAATGAACCAACCGCCTATGACGGACAACACACCCGTTACGCGGAACACAGCACTCTCTCTACTCCATGCTCGATCTGCCAAGCTGGTACCCATTGCAACCATGAACGTAACATATGTGGTAGACAATGGTAGTTTGTAGTTGGTACCAAACGTAATAAGCATTGAGGCTAAAACCAAGTTAACCGCCGCACGCACTACATCGTAAGCAGCTCCTTGATCTAAAGATACGGTCCGATGATCAAAACGTGTGTTAACCCAATGTAAGAATCGATTAGGAATAATTTTTATGATATATGAGTTGGAGTTCTGTGTAAAACGCACGATACTGCGTGCTGCACCACTTGTTCCAAACATCTCATCGCCCTCGTCTTGGCGTGACAAATCAACCGAAGTCTTGATTACGCGATGAGCTTTCTTTGAAGTGGCCATGGCTATGATCATGATAACGCCTGCTAACAATAAATAAAACGGGGGTGTTTTGGCACTCTCTACCAAACTGGTCATCAAGAACGAAGTGGGTGCAGCACCATTACTTTGCGCCAAATAAGTTTGATACGAATCAAGTCCAGCAAGTGGGACACCGATAAAGTTAACCAAGTCGTTACCAGCAAATGCCATTGCCAAGGCAAACGTTCCCATCATCACCACAAACTTAAAGATGTTAACACCCATGAAATGCATAAATTGCATGAGGATGGCCGAACCGATAAATGTATAAACAAGCAATATACCGATATGGTTGTTAATGAATTGCCGTGTGGCATCGGATATATAAGGAGACTTGCCTAAACCTTTCATAAAGATGAAGTAAGCCAAAGCGGTGAATGCGATACCACCAAAAATGGCAATGGTGTAACGCATGTGTTGTTTGTAATTGAAAGTAAAGATGATACGCGTTACATACTGAACGATAACACCAAAGACAAAAGCAATGGCGACACTCACAAAGATGGCAATAATAACTTTTAAGGCCTGCTCTGTGTTAAGTAAATCATTAAAGCCCAAGGAAGAGTCGGCTATCATCTTAATAATGGCCAACATAAAGGTGGCACCCAATAGTTCGAAGACCATGGAAACCGTAGTAGAGGTAGGCATTCCCAAGCGATTGAAGATATCCAAGACTATAACGTCTGTGACCATGACTGCCAAAAAAATAATCATGACCTCATGAAAACTGAACCGAGCGGGATTCATAATACCATGCCGAGCTACATCCATCATACCAGATGACATTATCGCACCAAAAATAACACCAAAGGAGGCAATAATCAGAATGGTGCGAAATTTAGCTACTTTGGCTCCTACTGCCGATTGTAAGAAATTGACAGCATCGTTAGAAACGCCTACAAATAAGTCAAAAACTGCCAAAGAAAGCAGAAAAATGACGATACACAAATAAATTGTTAACATTGATATGATTTTAATAATTAATAATGAAAATATAGTTAGCCACAATGCTTACTAAGCTTGTGGATAAAAATAACAGAGTTTTATTACAAGTTTTTACACACATATTACAATAGTATTTACAAATGAAAATAATTACGGCTTTTTAATTTGAGATTGACGTGAAGACATAGCTTCATAGGGTCAACCTGCAAGGGCAAAATAACAAAACGCGTTTTGCAGAATTTGCACTGTAGTGTAGAATAGTTTAATTTTTCTCTCGGTCTGTTGTTCGATTTCTTTTGTATTGACATAATTTTCTTGTCTATATGGTAAGCATCCAATATTAGTCGTTTTTTTATACTAATAAAAATCCCTTATGTGCTTGTAAGCACATAAGGGATTTTGTTATTTGAAGGCTTGAAGGTAGCATTTTCGACCATATTTGACAGGGGTTTTAAAAGAACTCCCTTCAGCCATTTGTATGGTTCTATGCTTATTTTCCTGCAACACGTTATGAAGGTATAAAAGACGGCATTGCTCTTTGCTCTCTTATTGTTCCCGCAGAACAGATAGTTATTTCTTCTAAACGTGATGAGGCTGATGACCTGTTCCATGAGCTTGTTGTTTATGTTGAAACGTTCGTCCTGCATATACTTGCCAATACGTATATCCATACAGAAAAGGCATAACGCAGTTCTTTCTCCTTAGTTTCGCTTGGAGGATATACTGTTTGTGTACATCTAACATATAAGGTTCCAAATATTTAAGAGTAGGGGAAACCTTATACTTTCGCTTTGTTTCCACTTCCTTGTGTGGTGCTTTTTTGTGTTTGAGGTTTTCCTCTAACTCATAAAGTGTGGCTCGTTCCAGCTCATCTTCCTTGTCCTTAAGCTCTGCATCCTTATACTTAAGTTCTGCATCCTTTTTATCAAGAAGTTTAACAACAACTTCCTGAGTTAGAGAGTAGTAGTTAGATGTTATTGAATAACAATTTGTATCCATCACATTACCATGTTCTTTATACGCTGTAAAGTTACGAAAGATATCTGAACTGGCAAGAAAATTATAAAATTTATTGTATCTTTTTCTTCGGTAGCAATTAGAGTTTATCCCTTCGATATTAGAGTAACAATTCGTCCCAACGAAGTTAATATAATCCAGTAGTCGCCCGTATTATTTTAAGACTCAAGCAGTCCTGTGCTATCTACTTGTGAGATAGACAACAGAACCACCGCGCTTTCAGTGAAGCAGCTTGATTAGATTATGGGAGCGATAATAGAAAACGTAGACAACACCATCAGAAGAGTTGAAATCATTGCTGTGTACCGATTGGGCATCTTGCCGTTACGGCGGTTGCCTTTAGAGCGTTCATCATTAGAGAGATGAGCATCCATCTCTCCCTCAAGGGCAGCATTTAAAATGCGCTCCAACATGGGTGCCAAAGCACCGTCCTTACCAAATAATGGTTCACCTTTACGAAGCTGTTCGGCAGCTCGCTTGTAATCGATTTCGTTGTTGTCCATAAAAAATAAACTGTGTTAAACTAATTTTTATTGTAGCCAGACACAGTTTACTTTACACTCTCTATTGCTTTCTTTAAAAAGCTTTATTGCTTTCTTCAAAAAGCTTTAGTGCTTTCTTTAAAAAGCTTTAGTGCTTTCTTTAAAAAGCTTTAGTGCTTTCTT
>CAMPYS010000047.1 GCA_946998295.1 uncultured Prevotella sp. | reverse complement strand
TTTGAGGACTTGGAGGAGGAAATGGAAACGGCAAGGGATATTTTCCTCTTTGCCTGTTATACAGGTGCTGCATATTGCGATTTGATGGAACTGAACAAGTCCCATCTTGTGCGTGATGATGAGGGTTGCCTTTGGCTGAAGTTCAACCGTCAGAAGACAGGTGTGCCTTGTCGTGTCAAACTGCTGCCCGAAGCCATACGGCTGATGGAGAAGCTCCACAGCGATGAAAGGGAAACATTGCTCCCTTTCATGGGATATGCCACTTACCAATCTTATTTGAAAGCCCTGCGGCTTCGTGCAGGCATCTCGTTTCCTTTTACCACACATACGGCAAGGCACACCTTTGCCACATTCATCACGCTTGAACAGGGTGTACCTATTGAGACCGTGAGTAAGATGCTGGGACATTCCAACGTGAGCATGACCGAGCGTTATGCAAAGGTAACGCCACAGAAACTCTTTGAGGAATTCGACCGTTTCCTTTCTTTCACCGAAGAGATGCAGTTGGCTATCTAATCCTTATTAAGTCATTTGATTTCTTATCTATTCATTTAATTAACTTCAAACCACCAAGACAATGAGAAGTACATTCAAGATACTGTTCTATATCAACAGACAGAAAACAAGGGCAGACGGCAACACCGCCATTCTCTGCCGTATCACCATAGACGGAAAGAGCACCGCCATTACCACAGGAGAAGAGTGTAAAGTCTCCGAGTGGAACTCCAAACAGGGTTTGACAACCAATAGGAAGACCAACCAAAGAATCAATGAGTTCAGGGAATTGATAGAAAAAACCTATCGGGACATACTGACGATGGAAGGAGTGGTAAGTGTGGAACTTATCAAGAACAGTTTGCAAGGCATTGCCACCAATCCCACCACGCTCCTTGCAATGAGCAAGGCGGAACTGCAAGCCGTCAAGGAAAGCGTTGGAAAGTCAAGGGCAGAGGGGACTTATCTGAACCTTTACTATTCTGATAAAAATCTCCGAGATTTTATCGAAAACAAAGGAGTACAAGACATATCTATCGTCACCATTACGGAGAGTTTGTTCGAGGAATACCGTTTCTTCCTGAAAAAGCGTGGACTGAAAGCATCGACTGTCAATACCAATCTATGTTGGCTGAGCCGACTGATGTTTCGTGCGGTGAGCAGCAGGATTATCCGCTGCAATTCCTTTGAGAACGCCAAGTATGAGAAGGAGGAAAAGAAGATACGCTTCTTGCAAAAGGGCGATGTAATGAAACTCATGGCAATGACGATGAACGACAGAGAATCGGAATTGGCTCGGCTGATGTTCGTCTTCTCCTGCTTCACAGGTATGGCTATCGCTGATATGGAAACGTTGCAATATAGGCATATCCAAACGGCAGCGGATGGACAGAGGTATATCCGCAAAGAGAGACAGAAGACAAAGGTCGAGTTCATCGTACCACTGCATCCCGTAGCTGAAGCCATCATCAGCCATTGCAGGAACGAGCAGGCAAGAAACGAAGAACAGCAGACGGTGAAAGAAAAAGGCGACAGCCTTGTCTTTCAACCTCATTGCAGCCGTAGCGTGATGGGCAAGAACCTGAGCATCGTGGGTAAGGCTTGCGGTATCCGTCAAAGACTTTCGTACCACATGGCAAGACATACGTTTGGTACGATGTGTCTAAGCGCAGGTATTCCTATTGAGAGCATAGCCAAGATGATGGGGCATACCTCCATATCAAGCACGCAGATTTATGCGCAGGTAACGGACAACAAGATTTCAAAGGATATGGACAGGCTTATAGCCAAACAATCGGCAAATGAGAAAGAAATAGCGGAGAGAGAGACTTGTGAATCTTCGGATATTGTAACCTGTAAAATGGAAGAAACGGCATGAATACGAACTATAAACAAAGGACAATGACTAGCACGGAGAATCATCGTAGCTATTTTGATTGGGGCTGCAATATGCAGGTCATTCGCAAGGGAAATGGAGGGATAGCCATGACAGAGAGTGAACTTGTGAGGTTCTTCGGGGTAACATGGAGGAAACTCAACCATAGGATGCAAACGATAATAAAATCCTCCAACCTATATCTCGATGAGAGGATTGCAGGTGAGGAAGATATTTATGCAAACGAACAACTAAAAGGTTATGCTCCGCTCTATCCGCTTCCTGTCATCATCGCCCTGTCTTTTCAGTTGGACAGCACGGAAGCCCATTTATTTAGAGAGTATCTCTGTGAGAGATTGCAGAAACCTGCATCCGTGATAACACCGATATTTCTGCTCGGTAACACGAATAACTAATGATTATTTCTTATCTTTCCTTTTTCTTTCACCGATTATATCTTACTACATTACTACAATAGGAGTTAAAGCGGTGAAAGAAAAAGGATTAACGTGTAGTAAAATACCCGAAACAATGGTACTACGCAGTAACTACAACTGCCCTTCTTCTTTCACCGCTTGATTACGATTAAAAAGGAAATTATATGATGTTTGTTATTTGCCTGACAATCCTCTGAAGTATGCTTTCATTGCTTACAAGTATAGATGCGGTGCCTGTCATTCCGCTGATGAGATTATACTTGCAATCTGTTATCCTTACCTGTGCCGTGAACACGTTGCCTTCTGCCGTTTGTAAGGGTATATGCGATGTGGCTGTTATTACACCATTTGCAACTCCGTAGGTTTCTGCATCGTAACCCTCAAATTCGATGTTTACCGTCATTCCTCTCGCTAACGTATTTACGTATTTATAGGGAACGGCGATTGTGCCTTGACGGGCATTTGTCATCTGTACCTTTGCACTGATGGTTTCAGGATAAGGTATAAAGTATGCACCTGCCAGTAGTCCTAATATTACAATAGTGATAATCATGATGCCATAGCGTACAATTTTTGACGGTATCTCGCCAATGATGTGCCTTACCTTCTCGCTGCGGAGTTCTATCTTGTCGTCTACCATAGTTGTTTTTCCTTTACGTTAGTTTCCTAACTCCAATTGATTCTTTACAAGATTGTAGTATGCACCACGCTTTGCCGTGAGTTCCTCGTGGTTGCCAATCTCGACCACCTTGCCTTTATCCAGTACCACTATTTGGTCAGCATTCTTCACCGTGCTTAGTCGGTGTGCTACGATAACTACCGTCTTGCCTTTGTAGAACTCATCCAGATGCTCCACAATCATGCGCTCGTTATTGGCATCGAGCGAGTTGGTGGCTTCATCAAGGAAAATATAATCGGGGTTCTTGTATACAGCTCTTGCTATCAAGATACGCTGTTTCTGTCCTTGACTCAAGCCAACGCCATCGCGACCAATCTTAGTGTTGTATTTTAAGGGAAGTCCCATTACATAGTCATGAATACAAGCTATTTCGGCTGCCCTTTGCAATCGCTCCTTGTCAATCTCACCATCATCTACGGCTATATTCCTTGCTATACTCTCGGAGAATATCACACCGTCTTGCATCACCACGCCACACTGTCTGCGCCACCACTTCTTATTTAGCGTATTTACACCTGTTCCGCCTATGGTGATTTGTCCTCCCAATACGGGATAATAGCCCAACATCAGTTTGATGAGGGTGGTCTTTCCGCTACCCGACGCTCCGACAATGGCAGTTACCTTACCTTTGGGGATTGTGAGGCTTACATCATCAATGATGGTTTTCAATGCGTGAGAATCGTACTTGAAGTTTACGGCTTCAAGGTCTATGCCTTGATTTTTTTCTTTCACTGCCATTTCCAATCCTTGCTTTCCGTTCTCATCATCCATGCGGTGGATTTCATTGATACGCTCAAGACTTATCTTCACATCCTGCACCGAATAGAAGAAACTCATCAACTGCTCGACAGGTGAGTTGAGTTGCCCAATGATATACTGCACGGCAAGCATCATACCCAGCGTGAGCTGTCCGTGAATGACGGCTGTGGCTGCCACCACGGTGATTACGATGTTTTTCAGTTCGTTGATGAATATGCTACCAGCCTCTTGTGTCTGTTGGAGTTTAAGGGATTTCATCTGCACTCCAAAGAGGTCTGCCTGCACGTCCTCCCATTCCCAACGACGACGTTGTTCACAATCTTGGAGTTTTATCTCCTGCATAGAGGTGATAAACTCGTAGGTCTTGTTGTTGTTGATGGCTTGCTGCTCGAAGAGTTCGTAATCAAGTACTTTTCTGCGCCTGAGGAAGAGTGCAAGCCAACCGCCATAGAGCAGACTACCGAGCATGAAGATGGTAAAGACAAGCCAATTATAGGATAGCAGCACGATGCTGAACACCACAAAGGTAAAGAGGGAGAACACGATGCTAAGTGTCTTTTGAGTTAAGAACGTGTTCACCCTACTATGGTCACCCATACGCTGCATAAGGTCGCCCATCAGTTTAGTGTCGAAGAACGACATCGGCAGTTTGAGCAGCTTGATGAAGAAGTCACTCACAAGAGAAATATTGATCCGCATAGAGATATGCAGTAAGAGCCAACGACGGATAAAATCAATGGCAGTACGGCTCATGGTAAGGACAAGTTGTCCCAAGAGTATTAACCAAATAAAACCGATGTTCTGGTTTTTGATTCCCACATCCACAATTGATTGCGTGAGGAAAGGCAGGATAAGTTGCAGCAGACTGCCCACAAGTAAGCCTAAGACTATCTGCCCAAAGTGCTTTCCGTATTTTTTGACATAACCGAAAAGAAACTTGAGTGAGCGTTCTTCTTTCAGCTTGGATTCTTCTTTAATATTATTGTTATCAAGTAACTGAGTAGTACTGCAAAGCATAGCGATTCCTTGCTCTTTATCTTTCAATCTTGTACTAATCCAATGACTCTTAAATTCCTCTAAATTATATTTAATTAATCCTTTACTAGGATCTGCTATATAAAATCTCTTGTCTCTTCTTATTTTATATAGTATTACAAAATGATTCTGATTCCAATGGAGAATACAAGGTAACGGATATTTGGATAAATTGGTAATATCTATCTGGGTACAAATCGTATCAAAGCCTAGGTAATTTGCAGCTTTACTTAGTCCCAATAAAGAAATTCCTTCTGTAGTTGGCGTACATAGTTTTTCTAAAAAAGATAAAGAGTATCTTTTTCCATAATATTCGCATATCATTTGTAAGCATGTAATACCACATTGCATAGAATCGTATTGATGTAAGAAACGAATATGTTTCATTAAACTGTGAGCTTTAGCATTAATATTTCAATAATAGTCAAAAATAAAACTGGACGTTAGATATTCGATATTGTTAAAATACAGTTTTCTATCATCCGGTAAATAATTCTTTCTACATATCTTAAATTAGCTTCATACTCTTCTTTACCATATTTGTTTTGTGATAGTGCACAAACATTATCTATTATATCGGAGGCTGTTGCTGTATGCTCCTGTAGGAGATAGTCTATAATAGTTTCAACCGTTCCACGAGCAACTACTTCATAAACTGTTTGACGAAAAGCATCTGGTATAGTTACAACTTTATACATTTTATTTTCAATTTTTTGATTTTTTGTAATATACATCAATGTTTCTGATGATATATCTGTCAAGCTAATAAAAGGATTTAAAATAAACTGACAATTACTCTCATATAATCTCTCATTTTCCCAAAAGCTATTAATGCAAGTATACTGCTTTTTAAAAAATTCCTTCTTATTATCTTCTAGTTGTTTCTCAACTTTGATGCACGTGTTGTCCAGTTTCTTAATTTCGGTATAGATTCTTTCTTTCATTATTTTTCCTATATCATAATTTTTAGAAACTTTAAAACTACGTGACCTTTCTAATATTTCGTTGGAAGTCCTGTAATGATGGATATAAGGAGTATCTATAAAATTCAGATAATTAGATATTGGGATACCGCCATGCTGGATATATGTATTGATTATATGATGATGTAAAGCAGGATCTATTTTTTCTAGAAGCCTTGATGCAAAAATTTGTGCATCATTTCTTTTTTTTATATTTCCAAGCATATGACAATAGCCGTGTTTTTTCAAACACGACATATCAAGATTCATCCAATCAAACAAAGTACTTAATTTTTCACCTTCAGTGCAGTAGCTTATAGTTTTATTATATTTTTGAGCTAGGCAATAAAAGAAAAGTTGCTCGTAAACAGAATTTATAAAACCGTCATGATTAAGTTTCAAAATCCTATCATTGTTATATATAAATCTATATGCTTGTTCTGTGTAGTATTGAATGAATTTCACATCATTTCCTCCGAGTACGCCTGCATTAGCCACACTAATAATCTTATTTTTAAGCTCTATATCTGCAAAATTGGGAATTTTTCCTCCAACTTGTATGAAACGATCTATGCACTTACGATTATACAATTGATCGTCATACTCAATATTTTGTGCGAATAAGTCTGCTTTCCAAAAGGAATCTGGTAAGCTGTCATACAACAAAAAATCACAATCTACATGTAAAAATGGTTCATGCTGTTCACTGTATGTATATAATTTTGGCAAAGCCCATAATTCATAGCCAGAATACCCTTCCATAATATTCGGAATTGTTACTATCTGATCATAAGGAATACACAATTCTTCAACAACTTTTTTAGCTGTGGAATTGCAATACAGCGTAACATGACCATAATGCTGCTTTAGTAAAAGGCAACTAATAGCCATAGTTATCCAATGAAATTCAGGTGAGAGAAATCCTGCTTTATCGAACATAGGATCTTCATCTGTGGAGAAACTGTAATATGTCTGTAAAAACCTCATGTATGCAATAATATTAATAAAACAAAATCTTTTTCTAAAAATACCTTTAAGCTACTAACAAAAACCTTAATTTTAGGTTGTATAAGTATTAAACCTTCTGAGTGTATATGACTATATAATTAGTACACTTAAAATACATTAGTGTAGCATTATGCTCATGCCACCAAAGTATTAATTATAAAGTATGCACTATGTTTTGTTATTTTATGGTGTCATATAATTAATACATTATCAAATAATCCCTTGCGAATACTTGTAATTAAATATTCTTGTTGAAAGGGATTCAAGTCTGTTATTATTTCGTTTAACCGAATAGGCTTCCTAAATATTTTAAGTAGATTTGTCATAACAGAGTCGTATTTTATATACACATTCTGCGCAAGATATGTATTGTATGTTTTTAGATATCCCTCCTGTTTGCATTCCTTTTTATCAGGTAATGTTGAAACTTTTTTATTACTTATGAATTTAACATCAGGAGAAATTGAAATTATAGAGTTTAATAAGTCTCCATTAGATATTTTTTCATATTCTATTGCTCTTTTCTCATACTCACTATTTGCAATACCTTTTAGTGTGATTTTTTGACAAATATCATTTTTATGGCATACATAGAGTATTCGGTCAAAATACTCTGGATACTTCCTATACATTTGCCTAATGATATAGCTATTACAGCGTGGATGACTTTTGTAATTCATTATGTGAATATAAGGATGATTGTTAGCTTCCACTACTTGGTCAGGGACTGTTCCCCAAGGCATAACAAAATCCTTAACAACACCCTTAATAAATGTTTCAACCTTGATTCTTTTTGTATGTGCTAAGGCATAAAAAATCCATTGTTCAAAAACAACATTATAAAGAAACTTCTTGTCTGACTTTCTTATACTATTAGCATTGCTTGATAAAAAATCTTTAACATATTCAATGTACTCTTTCCAAAAGAACACATTATTACCACCCAATACCCCTGCATTATATGAATGTATATTATTTTCACCGAAACATACTCTCATGTAATCAGGAATTATCGCATTGCATGATTTCAAATGGTTTAGTACTAACATGTAGAAATTTGAATCGTTTTCTTCATGCTGGGCTACTAAGTCTGCTGTTAATAAGCGCTTCTTGAGCGCTTCCTTGCAAAACACATCACAGTCTATATGCAAAAAGGGAGCATTTTGCATACTATATGTTTGAATTTTAGGGTAACAGTAAAAATCCCTATACTCATTCTTGATGTCATCCAATATGAAGTATGTATCATATGGCAATAGAAACAAATCTTTAAATATATGTTTTAACTCAAAATTTGTATACATACAAAGGGGTATTTGTGGGTTATACTCTTTTAAGAGTAATCCACTCAATGCTATTGATAGCCAATTGACTAGTGGAGATAAATAACCTCCGCAAAAGTTCAGTCCATAACTTCTTAACTGACTATATGTTTGAATTATATGCATTATGTTATTATTTTATATGGTTAAGTCTGTATATAGCATTTATTAGCATGCGATCCTCTATATTATATATAAACATAGGGCATCTAGGTTCTTTCTCATATAATGCAAGTGGACATAATCCTCCACATAAAGGATAATACTTACAATCTTTACACTGTTTAATCTGACCACTTAACAACATGTGGGGAATGGTCGCTAAGGCACTATTTTTGCGCTTATTACCTCGGTTATGTATATTGCCCAAATGCAATGGACCTCCTAAATATCTTGTAGAATAGGCTGTCTCCGAACAGTCGTAAATATTACCATAAGCATCATACATTAAGGACTCTTTCATTGTCCCAATACATATATAAGGCCCACTTCTGTGCGGAAGAATCTCTGTTCTAAAACCATGCGTTAGCATATAAAGTATATACTCTGTAGACTTTTTCCCAATTATCTTCCATGTCTTGGCATCACCAGCACCATTGTTTGCCCATGAAACAACACATGCACAATAAAAACGAATTTTATCCTGCATCCCATCATTGTACAGTTTATGTAAAAGTGGAATAACACCATCTATATTACTTTGATCAATATTACATCGAATGGTTATCATGCATTTAGTCTTATCATAGTATGGGCTTGAGACTATAGACTTTAAATTGTTGTATAATTTAACAAAAGTTCCTTTACCGCTACACGTGAAACGGTGCTTGTCATGGAATTCCTTATCTCCATCTATTGTTATTTCTATCCTCCTGCAATTAAATTGTTCCTTTAACTCTCTATATACATCTGGCGTGAGTATATAGCCATTTGTAGTTATATGAGATAGATTTTTAATCTTATGCTTATTTGTCAGAATTTTTATATGCTTATTGATTATACGCATTTTATCTAAGGCGCATAACGGTTCTCCTCCAAACCATCCTATTTCCATGTCCTGATAATCATGTGCAGATAATTTAATATCAATCTGTTTGATGAGACATTCTATGGTATCTATACTGATTTCTGCATGGTTGTGCTCTTGACCACAATAGTTACAAGCAAATTGACATTTATCAGTTGGTTGAATGGACATATATAGGTGCTCACTATGGTACTGTCTTTGCTTCTTTAAAATCTTTTGGTTTTCTATGTTTATTGATCTAAACTCGTCTTCTTCCTTTGGAACAAGCACCTTTGCTTTAATTAATAACTCCATTGTATTTTTGTCTATATGCCTAAAATCTTCATTGATGACAGAATTATAGGTGTTAGCTGATACAAAAATGTTTTTTGCTGTTCTTCCAGAAAAGAAGAGACCTAATTGATGTCTCTTAATGTGATATAAATTCTTAAATAAATATGCTGAGAGTTTAAGTTTATTTTCCATTTTCTATGTTATAATATTAGAAAAAAGGGAATGCTATTGTCGGAGTAAAACTCACGCTCCAGAGTTAGCATCCCCTAACCCAAGTTTAACCGGCAAAATTATTTTTCATAAATTTTCGGGATATTTTGT
>CAMPYS010000046.1 GCA_946998295.1 uncultured Prevotella sp. | reverse complement strand
TATGATTATAACGGAACGGCTTCCACTCGTTTTTATGAATTAATAGAACACACCTATAATGGAACAATGGTTGAGAGCCATGACTATAGCAATAGATGCAATGAGATATATTTTGTGGAAATAAAGTAAATGTATAGATTATGAATAACTTAAAGTTTTTGATACTCGTTCTGTCATGCAGTTTAGTGTTGTCATGTTCGTCAACGAAAGACGTAAAAGACATGTATTTAGTTTTAATGGCTGATACGACTGCAAAATATGAGCAATATGCATACGTTAATCAGGATGGGCAAACCGTTGTGCCTTATAATCGATACTTGCTGTGTTATACCGACACAATTCGTACTGTTGGTTTTGTGTTTAAACCGAACGTAGGCTGTGTTGCTATCAACAATAAGGACAAAGAATTATTCAATGTCTTTATGGCTAATAATGGAAATGACTATCCAAAGGATGGACTCTTTAGAATCTTAGATAAGAGCGGCACGAAGATGGGCATTGCTAATATAAAAGGACAGGTGATTGTCAAACCGAAGTATGATGCTATCTTTCCCTACTATGAGGGATTGGCTGCTGTGGCAGTGGGTTGCAAGACTGTGAGACCGCAAGACGACCCAGAGCATGAGTATGTTGTTGGTGGTAAGTGGGGATTTATTGATAAGCAGGGAAACGAGGTTATCCCTTTGGAGTATGATAGTATTGCCAACTATCGTCACTTTGAGAATGGCAAAGTCCTCGTCTTTAAGGGCGGGAAGTCATTTCAGATAAATGCTAAACAAAGGACGGGTTATGATTTTGAAGAAATAAAACAAAAATAAGAATTATGAAAAAAAATAATATTTCTATTTTTTTCTATTTTATGGCTTAAATAGTTTTTCTCAGGATATAAAAGGACTGTGTGGGGTTTATAAATGTATACACTCTGATAATTCTCAGGGTTCACTTGAAAATCAATACATAGTACTTGAAAAGAATGAGAATGGTAAGATTCATGGTAGATTTTATGCCACTACGGATGAATTTATTGATGCGCGAGAAGGATACTCGCCAGGCTATTTTGTTACACCTATGGATAGTCTTCTCTTAATACATGACAGCATTATTTTCACTGTAAATGTGTCATCTAAGGATCTTTTCAAGACTCCAATTCCACTCAAAATAAAAACTGCAAAAGATGCTCATAATCTTAAGCTTCCATTATGGAAAGGCGGATGGATGGGGGATGTTTTACATCGTAAGTATGTAGGATCTTTAGAAAAGAATATGATTTCATTTTATGATATTCGCTTAAAAAAGAAATTGAAATTCTTAAAAGATAACACAACTCGCCACAAATCCTCAAAGATAAACCAACAAAATTAAGTATAATTTTAAGGCGTAAAAAGTATATTACTAATAGTTGTGGCATTGTTGTCATTAGAGAAAATCTCTATTGGTACATTTTTACTGGACTAAGAATATTTCCTTGGTTTCAATTAAATGTACAGATAACATGTTGTAGAAAGGTAGAGCATGTTGTCTAAATCCTTTGCACTATAATTTTTGGATTACAATTAAATAATGAATGTCTTATGAAAAAGATTTGTCTTTACTTATTTTTATTTTTGTTCGTGCAGACTATATCTGCACAAGTAACAGTGGAACTTCATGATGTTAACGACATTGACACTGTAGCACTCCATGAATCTTATCCACCTACGATAGAGGGGATACTAAAGCAGCAGAATATCGCATTTAATGTAAAATCTCCGTACATATTGACAAGGAACAAGGCTTACTTGCCCTGTGACCTGCCCTGTAAAACCAAAGGCTGTATTTTACGAAGAATTATTGCCCAATCTTCTGCCAGTATGGTTCATCAGGACAAGGACTGCGAAGTATATTTAAGAGCTTCATATAAGAGTGTGAGCGGAAAAGCAAAAGTCACCCCAATTCCCATGGGTGGTACAATGAATATGACTATCTACAGCGACATAAAGTGCGACCTGAAATGGCAGGTGGAAAAGATGTGCAAAGTTGCCGAGCCGTGTGAGATTGACGAGTTGAAAATGCTCGTAACAGACTACCCTGCAAAACTTGCCAAGAAGTACTTTAATGCTGACTATATGCTAATGTACCCCATCGACACAAAACGACAGGAGTGTCGTGACAAGTTCACTCGTGGTCGTTGTGTAGTTATCGGAAAAGATTACAGATATATATTCATGTATTTCCTTTTGACAGATGATAATGCCAAAGACCTTGATAAATATCTTGAGCAGTTGAAGGGTATGATATGGTTTGATTAAGGCGTTTTAGCAAAAATTGATATATTGATGCACTTAAAGATAAGATAGAGGTTTATCTATTAGTTTTTCATATTCTTATTTAATGAAATCAGAATGTGCTGTATAATAGATTTGTATGAGCTATTGAAAACGATAAAAGTTTTTAATGCTCATACAAATTTTCCTTTATTTGGAATTGCTACATTGTAAAAATAGGTTAAATACACATACATCTGTATGTGCGATAAAATATTTTTTTATATTTACAAAAATAAACAACTACACTTAAATTTGTGAAACTTAACTTCTATATTTATTTGCCACTTTGTCTGTTATTCTTCTATAATAATAGCATCTTTTCACAGACTACTTTTGTGAAGGGAACTGTGTCGTATGTCATAGATACGCTTTCACTTACTTCAAATAATGCCCAGATAGAAAAACTTAAGTATAAGAACGAACTGTTACGTTATGAAAACTATAAAAAGAGCTACTTACCCTCTATTAGTTTTGCGTTGTCTCCTATTGGCTTTAATCGCTCATTAAGACTTATGCAGGATCCTACAACTGGTAGTTATACGTATGTAAAAGATTACTCTAACAGCAGCAGTGTCGGACTTACTATACATCAAAATGTACCATTTACAGGAGGTCAACTACAAGTTGGAAGTAGCCTAAGCTATCTGAACGAATTTTCTTATCATCGTAAGAGTTACAGTACCTCACCTTATTATATTAGTTATTCACAAAATCTATGGGGCGGAAGAAAGCGTTATCTATTGGAAAAGAAAATAGAAGAATCGAAGAACGTGATTGCTATCAACAAGTTTTGTTCTAATATTGCGCAGATACAACAAAACATCTTAAGTCAATATATGGATGTTTTAGCAGCAAAAATGAAACTTAATCTTTCCAAGCAAACCGTTCTTAACAATGACACATTATTAGATATTGCACGAATAAAACTGGATAATGGTCGTATTACGGAATATGATTACAAGCAAATAGAGTTACAATCTTTACGAAGCAAGTTAGACTCTGAAGATGCAATTCAAAACTATCAACAACTTTACCACCAGCTATTGACAAGTATTGGTACAACACAGGAGATAGCGATAGTATCACCAGAATTTGACCTACAATTATCCATTGACTCTGTAGCAATATGGCACTATGTGCGTAAGAACAATTCTTTTTATCAGCAGCAGGAACTTGAGAAACTTGAGGCCGAGCAAAATCTTTATCTTGTTAAATTGGAAAATCGTTTTAATGCCAGTATTAGTCTTGGTTATGGAACTAACCAATATGCTGAGCATTTAATAGAAGCATACCATCACCCGAATACTCGGCAATCCATTCAGGTGGGTATTCAGATTCCTATTTTCCAATGGGGTATTAACAAGAATAAAGTCAAAATGGCGGAGAATATATTTCAGTCTAACCTTCTTGAACGTGAAACAAGGAAAAGAAACTTTGAAAATCAGATTGCAGAAAGAATTAATGCCTATCGGTCGGCTGTCAAACAATGGATGACCGCTAAACGCACCTATGAACTGTCGCAAGAGCAATATAAGCTTGCCTTGAAGAAATTTTCCTTGGGAAGAATATCAGACTACGAACTGTATGCGTCACAGAACAGTCAGTTTACGGCATTGACTCAGTATTACTCAGCCATCCGACAGGCTTATACTAATTACTATGCAATAAGAACATTGGCACTCTACGATTTTAAGGTAGGAAAAGAGTTAATCCAACAATTTATTAATCAACAATCCAATTTATAAAAGTATGAAAAAACTGACACGCGCCAGCCTTGCAGAGCTGGCCAAGACAAAGACCATGATTTCTTTCCTTGAGCAACGGAGGTATGTAGGAGGTGGAACTGGTACACAAGAAGACCCTTTTTCCTATGGAGAGTTCATGGATTACTTTCAAGGCAGGCACTGGAGTGGTGGCTGGGTACAAGGAGTCACTAATAATGATGGCATTTTGAGTTATTGTGGTGGAACGGAAGACCCAATTTATGTAAGTCCAAATACCATGTATACAGGAGGGACAGGTCCGAAAGCAAATACAATATACGATGGAGGAACTGGACCAAAGGTAGATGCTGTATATAACGGAGGAACTAAACCTTATGAGCAATCCATCTATAGTGGAAGTTCTATAAGTTCTCTTTTTCAGCATCCATTTGAAGACCAGTCTGTCAATATCATACATGGAATGAAAGTCGAAGGATGGGAACCACAGCAACAACGAATGGAGTGTTTTATTGTTTGTATGGAAACAGCATATAATATATTGAAAAATTCTGAAGAGAATTCTTTCATGAGGTACGAGTATGCTGAAAGTTACAAATCAAAGTATGGCTGTGATGCGGGTATTCAAGGGGTTTTACCAAAAGATGCCAAGTATTTATTGAATGATTATTTTAATACGACGGAGATTAAAAACCAATTTGCAATGATTAATACCATCAATGGGCAATGTCCCACATTAGCAACAATTCAAGAAAAGCAGAAGGATGGAACTTTAAATAAACACGAGATAGTGATAGTTGGATATCAACAGAATCAAAATGTAAATGATAATAATTATAAATTTATAGGATATAATGTGGCAACAAAAAAATATGGCTTCTATAATTTCGAAGAACTAAAGGATTGCTATGGAATTACCTCTATAAAACAATAAGCTTATGAAAAAAATAATATTATTTATGTGTTTGTTTCTCTTATGCTCTTGGGTACTTAGCATGGAGATTCCTCCTGTTGTCAAGAAGCGATTAACAGCATGTTGTCAGGTGGTAAGGAGATATCCAAAAGATGTTTCGAAGCAAATAAGAAAAAAGGACGGTATAATAGTATCTATAAGTCAAATGAAAAATAAGACTTGGAGATCTACAGATCATATTGACCCGTATAAGATTGAAAGAAAAATATATACTGATTCATTTATAGTGTATTTATCAACTACATTATATAGTAAAATTAAAAAGGAACATCCAAATAGTCAACTGAAGCATACTGATGATAGAACTATCAGTTTTAAGAATCTTTACTATTTGTCTAACCAAAAGGATAGTATTTTTGATATGACTAAAGTTGGGACCGAAACCCAAGGAAAGTATATTATTTCTACCTCTGATGGAGGGAAACACATAGATTATGGGAGGCTTTTGTTTCTATCTAATGATTCATTAGCTTATTATAACTATGTTTCCAAAGATGCAATCGGAGGAATACAAGATGTATTGCAATATAAAATAGAAAATAAATAGATGCTGCATTAGATGAGTATAGAAAAGAGCATAAATAAACAAAAGGTATGATGACTAAAATGTTTTTAATACTGTTAGTTATTTTAGGACTCGCATGTAGTAATCCAGAGAAACAGCGTATGCAGCCAAAGGAAAGCACTGAAACGACTCGAGTTGCAAAGTTGAGTAAATTGACTCGTTTACAGCGAGAGGCAAAAGGCAAGGTGATTACCCATTGTGATTTGTCGCATGATAACATTCGTACTTTTCCTGATTTATCTGGGTATACCATTCAATCACTGAACCTATCACATAATCAGTTGGATACCGTCATCGTGGATTATTTTCCAAAAGGCTTAATAAAACTGGATTTGTCTTATAATCAATTGAAAAGGCTTTTTAATATGTCAATAGATCCACAGTACAGACTTTCCAATGCCGAGAGAAAAAAACGATATGCTTCTTATTCATTTAGAGAATTGAATGTAAGTCACAATCAAATAAAATGGCTTAGTGTTAGTTTTCTGTTAAATAGAATAATAGCCTCTCATAATGATCTAAGGTCGGTTAGTTTTAATCATACGAACATTAAATTTCTCGACATTTCCTATAATTCTCACTTAAGTAATGTTGTTGACTTCACACCAGAAGATGTTGATACTATAATCAGAAATGGAATAGCAAATGACAAACCGCTTATAGAAAAAGGAAAAATATTGTATCAAGAGTAATGAGAATGCGAATCAGAAAAAGTAAGCAAATCGAAGGTCAAATCTTCTTACTTCTAATTAATCTTTAATCAATCTTTAAGATGGAAAAACTGACACGTGCCAGCCTTGCAGATCTGGCCAAGACAAAGATCATGATTTCTTTCCGTAATCAGCAGAGGTATGTAGGAGGTGGAACGGGTACACAAGAAGACCCTTTCTCCTATGGAGAGTTATGGATTACTTTCAAGGCAGGCACTGGAGTGGTGGCTGGGTACAAGGAGTCACTAATAATGATGGCATTTTGAGTTATTGTGGTGGAACGGAAGACCCAATTTATGTAAGTCCAAATACCATGTATACAGGAGGGACAGGTCCGAAAGCAAATACAATATACGATGGAGGAACAGGCTTTCATGGTTACAATGAATATAATGGAGGGACAAATGGCTCCAATGGGACAAATGATTATCAAAGGGAAACGGAGACCATAACCACTTTAAGACCAAATCAATTTAAAGGTTATAAAAAAAGTGATGAAGATGGGCGCTTACGTCGAAGCGATGAAATGTTGGCTACTGTAGGCGTATCTCGTTCTGGACAACAAATTAATATGACTAATAATATGGGTAATGGTCGTGCTGGTACAGCTACAGAAGATGCTCAAAAGGGCATTGATGCGATTAATTCAAATCTGAAAGCAGGTAAACCTATAATAGTTTCAGTTGATTATAGGAATGGACGTTCTGTTAATGATGGGCAGGGTGACCATTTCATTGTAATTACAGGCTGCACCACTCATTCTGATGGAACTACTACATACAGTTATTATAACTCGCAAACAGCTGACCAGAAGCATGGTACATCTGCCAAGAACACTTTGACAGTTAAAGATGGAAGACTGGTGGGTACCTATAAAACTCTTGATGGCAAAACTCATAATCATGTAGTAACCGATATTCGTCTCAATAAATAGTAATTGCAAACCAATCTATAAATTATCATTTACTATGAAGAAACTTTTTATTTTACTCCTCATCTGGAGTATTCTTCCTGTCATTGCTCAAAGCAATAAAGATTTTAATAATTATATCAGTCATTTTATGCCATGTGAGCAAAAAGAATTTAATGCTTATTTTTTCACCAAAGACAGTGTGGAAATGAACAAGAATACCGTGTCCAACTATCTTCCGAAGAAACTAAACTGTAACTGTACGAAAAAAGGTTTATGGTATAGGTATGGCCGGAGAATACCTTCAAACAAATATGTCATTGTATTTGTTGCGAAGTTATGTGATATACCACATATCTATAAATATCCTTATGATGAAGAGGTTTTGTTGGTGTACTCAAAATCAGGAAAACTAATTGATTTTGCAACTGTTTCACATGGTAGCGACATTCATGCTGTGGAATTTTCTGGAACCATTCATCCGTTGAAGTTAATAGTAGAACAAGGCGTGATGAATAATCCTAACGACATGAATAAAGTAGAATCGCCTCATTGTACTATTCAAATCTATGAATATACCATAGGTGACAATGGAAAAATTAATAAGAGAATTGTCCAAAAGAACATATCTGGTCGTATGGTATATTCTAAAGAAGACAATGTCATAAAACTTGTGCGTAATAAGTAAGTGTTTTATGGCTAACGACTAAACATGCCTACCAGCTCTCTTTAGAACTATACCGCATGACCATTAAGTTGTTTTCCTTGGGAAGAATATCAGACTACGAACTGTATGCGTCACAGAACAGTCAGTTTACGGCATTGACTCAGTATTATTCTGCCATCCAGCAGGCTTATACTAATTACTATGCAATAAGAACATTGGCACTCTACGATTTTAAAGTAGGAAAAGAGTTTATCGAACAATTTATTAATCAATAATCCAATTTATAAAAGTATGAAAAAACTGACACGTAAAACATTGTCAGAATTATCTCAACAGAAAGAACTTCTTACTATTGAAATGCAGAAAACCTTTATTGGCGGAGGATATGGAACTTTCCATAATCCTTACACATTTGAAGAATATAAGCATTATGGTGGAGGATCCGAAGTTTATTATTTAAATGAGTTTGGGCAGTTGTCTTATAATCTTCCTGAAGTTGTAGTTGTTGGGCACCAAGGCGGTTATAATGGAAATACGGCAAGTCCTATTGTAGAAACTCCATGGGCGAATTATGGAGGGAAAAGTGATACAGGAGGAAACACATATGAAACCCCATGGGGAGATTCATGGGCAAATAGTGGTGATGGAAATGGTTCTTCCCCTAATGGTTGGGACACCTACTCAGGTGGATCATGGTATAATGGTAATTCGGGGGCGCCTATATATGGTGGAGGATCCTGGAGTACGGCAGGTAAAGTTGCTGATGGAATAGAACTTAATATGGCGGTCAAAGAAGCTATTATAGGTTTAGTTGATGAGGCTCAATTAGGTAAAGCAGCAAGTCGTTATTTGATTTTTACGAAAATGGCAGGAAAAGCGTGTGGAGGCATAGGAGTCCTAATCGCTGCTCAAAAAGAATTTACAGAACCGACTACCTGTAATACAATAAAACTCGCCATTTCTATAGGATCATTAGCATTAGGACCGGTAGGATCAACAATATTTTGTGTTCTAGATGTGGCTGGAGGTGTGGATTATATGTCAGAGGTCATTGCAAAGCAAATCGAGGGATTAACTCATAATTGATATCTAACAAAAAAGTATTGTACATAAACTATTTCAAATATACAGTTCGAATTTGATTACTTACCAAATCATTAAGGATACGTCATTTTTTATGTATAAAATTATAGCAAGTTTATACCGTTATAACATGAAGGGACCCAATAAGAGTATTCCCTATTTTGCTACATTGTCCAATATTCTCGTGCTTTTTATATTTATTTACTTTCTAATAATAGGTTTGTTAGATACCAAGAGTATATTTGATATTTGGCATGCAGACTCGAAAGGAGAACAATATATAATAGGTGCTATTTTAGTTGTACCCCTATATTCTTTGGCGTGGTTTCTATTTCCTGAAAGAAAAATGAAGGAACAAGAAGCATTACTGACAAAGAAAGAGTATCGATTGGGACTATTCTTTTATGTCTTCTTGGTAATATTTCTGATGGTTCTTTTATTTATAGTCGCTAAAGCAAAGGTATAAAGTGGTGGCTAATATGTATGGGGGCATGTATATGGTATTTTGACAGCATTCATTTTTAAAGTATGAAAATAGCTTTTTTATCAAATAGAGATCCAAATGACGCTCATCTGTGGTCTGGGACGACACGGCACATCTATCAGATGTTGTCTAAGTACCATGATGTGGTGTGGCTTGAAGAAATTTTCCTTGGGAAGAATATCAGACTACGAACTGTATGCAGCCCAAAACAATCAGTTTACCTCATTATCACAATATGCTTCTGCTATCAGACAAGCATATACAAACTACTATATCATAAGGGGTATGACTTTATATGACTTCAAAAAAGAAAGAGACTTAATTGAGAGTCTTATTAGGGTGGTTCTATAAATTAGCTTTGACAGATTGTGAGACTATTTTTGAGGTC
>CAMPYS010000045.1 GCA_946998295.1 uncultured Prevotella sp. | reverse complement strand
CTAGGCTTTGTGCATAAAAAAGAGGATGTGTACATTTTGACACACCCTCTTTTTTGTTATTTACGTCCAAAATCTGCAGGGATTTCTCCCCATCGTTTTGTTTCCCATTTTATAATAGGAGTAATTATTTTATTACTTTTTAGCCAAGATTCTGCTCTATGTATAATATTGTAAAGTTCTATAGTCTTAATATTTTTTTCTAATGTTGTCTTACATCTCTTTTTATTGACCCATAATATTGCATTATACGAATCGCTATATATAACTTTATCACTTATATTCATTCTTTTCATTAATGCAAGTGCGTGTACGATAGCCAAAAACTCTCCTATGTTGTTTGTTCCATAAATTGGTCCATAATGAAATATCTGTTCTCCTGTTCTTAAGTCTATACATTTGTATTCCATTGGACCTGGATTCCCTGAACAAGCAGCATCGACAGCCCAAGCATTAGAACAAACATCTGGTTCGAGTGGTAATACTGTGTCGTTACGATATTCAGGCGGATTAAATAATTTCTTCACAATAGTATTTTGTAAACATAAATATTTAGCTTACATTCTTTCAGGTACTTCTATTCCAAGTTTATCCATACCATTTTTTATTATCTTAGCAACATTTTTAGCGAGTACTAATCGTGCTATCTTTATTTCATCCGTATCAGCATTTAGAATACTATAATCATGATAGAACTGATTAAATTCTTTTGTCAATTCATAGCAGTAATTGGCTATTCCACTTGGACTATAATCTATACCAGCTTGAGCAATAACACCAGCATAATCACTCAACTTTTGTATAAGTTGTATTTCCTTATCATTTATATTAACATTATTAAATAATGTATTAGGCATACTTACCCCACTTTCTTCAGCCTTACGTAAGATACTACGTATCCTTGCATACGTATATTGAATAAATGGACCTGTATTACCGTTGAAATCTATTGACTCTTCAGGATTGAACATCATATTTTTACGTGCATCTACTTTAAGAATAAAGTATTTTAATGCGCCTAATCCTACAATTCTCGCAATTTCGTTCTTTTCTTCTTCGGTAATATTTTCTAATTTTGATACCTTTTCAGTACTTAATTTTTTTGCATTTTCTATCATTGAAGTAATTAAATCGTCTGCATCAACAACAGTTCCTTCACGACTCTTCATTTTTCCATTTGGTAATTCTACCATACCATACGAAAAATGTACAAGGTCTTTTCCCCATTTAAACCCTAAACGGTCAAGAATAATTGATAAGACTTGGAAATGATAGTTTTGTTCGTTACCTACTACATATATCATCTTATCAATAGGAAAATCATTAAAACGCATTTCTGCAGTACCTATATCTTGAGTCATATATACAGAAGTTCCATCACTTCTTAATAGTAATTTTTGGTCTAATCCTTCTTTGGTAAGATCTGCCCAAACAGAATTGTCCGCTTTTTTTATAAATAGACCTTTCTTCAGTCCTTCTTGAACTTTTTTCTTTCCTATTAGATATGTTTGGCTTTCATAGTATATTTTATCAAATGATACACCAAGTTTCTTGTATGTTTCATCAAAGCCTTCATATACCCAATTGTTCATTGTTTTCCATAAATTGCGTACATCTTTATCACCACCTTCCCATTTTATTAACATTTCATGTGCTTCTTTCATTAAAGGTGATTCCTTTTCTGCTCGTTCTCTGGCTTTATCTTCTGCTTCGCCTTCTGCTATAAATTTATCTGTAAGTTTCTTTACTTCCTCTCTATAATGTTTGTCAAATGCCACATAAAAGTCACCTATAAAATGGTCTCCTTTTTTACCTATTTCTTTTGGCGTTACACCTTTACCCCATTTTAACCATGCTAACATTGATTTACATATATGGATACCACGATCGTTTACAATATTAGTTTTTATGACTTTGTTACCATTAGCCTCCATTATTTTAGATAGAGACCAGCCCAAAAGGTTATTACGTACATGCCCCAAGTGCAATGGCTTATTTGTATTTGGAGATGAATATTCTACCATTACTAAAGGACTGTTTGGCATTGGACTTTTTTCACCAAATTTTTCATCACTATCAATAGTGTTCAATAACTCTATCCATGCTGCATTTGATATAACAATATTAAGAAAACCTTTAACAACATTAAATTTTTCTACAGCACTACAATTAGATTTTAAATATTCTCCTATTTCTATTGCTGTAGCTTCAGGTTTTTTATGTGAAATTTTTAGTAAAGGGAATGTTACGAGAGTGATATTTCCTTCAAAATCTGTACGTGTTTTTTGAAGTTGAATATCTGAGGTTGATACATCTTTACCATATAGTTTTTTTATCGCAACAATTACTGCATTTGTTAGTTGGTTTTCTATAATCATATCAATATATTTTTTCTTTTATATAACTTGCAAAGTTAATAAAAAAACATATTGTATACCAATTTAACCAGTTTTTAATCAAATTCTACCTTCTTCTCTATATGAATAATAAGTTCCATCTACTATTATAACATGATCAAGTAAAAAGATATTCATGAAGTTACAAGCATCGTTTAATCTTTTTGTGAGCTTATCATCTTCACGGCTCGGATGTGGATTATTACTTGGATGATTATGAATAAGAACTATAACCGTAGCATTTTTTAATATCGCTTCTTTCATTATCAACCTAATATCTACAGTTGTAGCTGTAAGTCCTCCGTGAGATATACGTTTTTCACTTATCAGTCGGTATCTTGGGTTTAGTAACAAAACCCATGCTTCTTCAACATCTAAATCTTGTAGCTTAGTATGCATATAATCATATATAGCCAAAGCTGAGTTAAGCTCTGGCCTATCTTCAATAGTAGATGCTTGCCTACGTTTACCAAGTTCACAGGCTGCAATAATTGTAATAGCTTTAGCTAATCCTATTCCTTTATATGTAATTAAATTGTTTATAGATAGTTTTCCAAGACTATTAAGGTTATTAGAACAGTCAGCCATTATACGTTTCATAAGTTCTACAGCACTTTCCTTAGTAGAGCCAGAACCTATTAAGATAGCTAACAATTCTGCATTGGATAAAGCTTCAGCACCAAGTCGCATCAGTTTTTCACGAGGTCTATCTTCTTCAGCCCACTCGGTTATAGTCAACTTCTTATCCATACATATAAAAAAGAGATTACTTATAAAAAGTTTTATCGTAAGCACTAAAGCTCTTTTTCCCGTTCACACAACGTCTCCACCATGCATTTAAGAAACCGCATCCATAACCAAACAACTGAATATATGCAGCTACTCCAGATAGTATATTTGCTTTTATGTTATGAAAAAACAGTATACTAAATAATACATTTAATATATAGTACACAAAAAGAAGCGCTATAGGTATAAATCCTATAAGTTTATTATTAATTATAAATCCTACCACTGATAAACACAACATTAGTACAACACCTATAGTAAATAACATAGGTAAAAGATGTACAATTTTTAGCGATTCAGGATATTTTTTATAAAGATTTATACGTGCTATTCCAGAATTATAAACCTGTTTCCAAAACTTTTTAAAGTCAGTTCTTCGTTTATGCCAGACCCATGCTTTTGGAAAAAGCCTACAACGTTTGCCCGCATTAAATATTCGTATCGAGAAATCTATATCTTCTCCAAATCTCATATCGGCAAAACCGCCCAATTCTTTATATACATCGCTACGAATACCCATATTAAACGAGCGAGGATAAAACTTGTCTAACTTTCGCTTTCCTCCTCGTATACCTCCAGTAGTAAGAAAAGAGGTCATAGAATATGATATAGCTTTTTGTATGTTTGAAAAAGAGTCGTGTAGTTTATCTGGGCCACCAAAAGCATCAGTAGGAGATTTATCTAATTCTTTATTTATTTCAGATAGATAGTTTTTAGGAATAATTATATCAGAGTCTAATATAAGTAAATATTTTCCTTTAGCATATTTAGCACCATAATTTCTACTTTGACCTGGTCCTGAATTTGATTTAAAAAAGTAATGTATATCAAGTTGTTTACTATACTTTTTACAAATTTCTTCGCAAGGTATAGTTGAACCATCTTCAACTATAATAATTTCAAAATCTTTTTCCTCCTGCGATAAAAGACTTTCTAAGAGTTCATCTACTTCTTCAGGTCTATTAAAAACTGGAACTATTATGCTATATTTCATATTATTAGAAGTAATGTCTAAAAGCAGAGTCAAGTGAGGAAACATAAAATTTCCTCACTGATAACATTAAGAATTTACACGTCCGAGATAACTCCCATCACGTGTATCTATTTGTATTTTTTCACCTTCATTTATAAATAAAGGTACTCTAACAACAGCTCCTGTCTCCAATGTTGCAGGTTTTGTTGCGTTTGTTGCTGTATTACCTTTTACTCCGGGCTCGCTGTGTGTTATTACTAAAGTTGTTTTAACAGGCATCTCTGCAGACAGAATAGTGCCATCAGATGTATCGGTAACAACTTCTACAACATCGCCTTCTTTCATATATTCAGCACCCGTAATTTGATGAAGAGGTATTGGTATCTGATCGAATGTTTCTTGATTCATAAAGATATATCCAGTAGCATCCTGGTAAAGATACTGATAAGGGCGACGCTCTACTCTCACGTCCTCCAATTTAAAACCTATTTGAAATGTACGTTCCAAAACACGACCGTCTGCAACATTCTTAAGTTTTGTTATCATTACAGTATTTCCCTTACCTGGTTTTCTGTGTTGAAAATCAATGCAAGTCCAAATTTTACCATCAAGACGGATACAAGTTCCAATTTTGATTTCTTGGGAATTAATCATAATTTGCTAATATGTGAATTAATATAATTAATATATTTGTTTCTATTACTTAGTGATTTAGGTTGCAAAGTTACATAAATTATAGAAAAAAACATAAATGAATTACCTAAAATACACCTTTTCTTGTTTGTATAAAAAAAAATAATTAATTTTGCAGACCATAAACATTGAACCTGTTAGTTAAAGGTTTATTTTATTAGCATAATAACAAATAAAAATAAGATAAAATGAAAAGAACATTTCAGCCCCACAATCGTCGTCGTATGAACAAACATGGCTTTCGTGAAAGAATGTCAACAAAAGATGGGCGTCGTGTGTTAGCATCTCGTCGAGCTAAAGGTCGTAAGAAGTTAACTGTTTCTGACGAATTTCACGGAAAATAATATTTAGTAAAGGTTATTTAATAATGTAGAGATGTACAAGCAGGTATACGTTAGCATACCTGCTTTTGCTTTATTGTTTCTAATGTGGTTTTATATTATAAAATATATAATATATAATAATACATTATAAATATATATATTAATTAACTGCAATATAATTCGTAAAAAATAAGTAAATTTGCCACATAAATAAATACATATGTGGATATTAATTTAAATGACTTCGAGAAGTTCCATCAAAAGTTTATTTTGTACCTATGTTTGGGGAAATATCTTGGCTATAATAATAATAATAGTCTTATTAGCTTTAGGGATTAAATATGGTATAGACTATTATACACATAAAGGAGAATCAATTGTTGTCCCAAATATTATCCATAAACAGTTAGATGAAGCAAAAGATATTATGGATAGAGTTGGGCTAACAATTCAAGTAACTGATACAGGATATGTTAAGACTCTACCTCCAAATTGTATTTTGGAGCAATCTCCTCGTGGTGGAAAACGAATAAAGTCTACACGTGTTATCTATGTTAGTATAAACGCATCAACACCACCAACTTTAGAAATACCTGATTTAATTGACAATAACTCATTGATAGAAGCTCAAGCACTACTTATGTCAATGGGATTTAAGGTTGGAGAACCTGAATATGTACCTGGAGAGAAAGACTGGATATATGGTATAATTGTTAATGGTCATCATGTTCAAATGGGGGATCGTATTCCATGCGATGCTAAAGTGATACTTCAAGTAGGTGATGGAACACGTAACATTACAGATTCTACAAGTTTAGCACCAGTAGTAGAGTATGAAGAAGTTGAAGTTAATAAACCTGAATACGAATATGAATACGAATGGGTTGAAGTACCTGTAGATGAAAATGGAAATGAAATAAAACCAAATAAACACCCAACACATCCAAAACCTATAGTACCCTCTGCTCCTCCTGATAAGGCAACAGAACCGTCTGAAAAAAATAATCCTAAAAATGCAAATTGATACAAGTTATGATTTACGATAATTATATTATAGACGATGAGTTGTTAGCTAATGAAGACACTGAGGATAAAGAATTATACGAGCATCTAAGGCTTCTTGTAGACAAAGGTCAAATACCTGTACGCATTGATAAATATATATTTGAACACACACAACACTCAAGCCGTAACCGTATTCAAAAAGCAGCAGAAGCAGGGGCAATATATGTAAACGGAAAACCTGTAAAAAGTAACTATAAGGTTCGTCCTAATGACATTATTACTTTAATGCTGAAAAGTCCAAAACATGACAGTAGGATAGAACCAGAGGAAATACCTTTAAATATTGTTTATGAAGATGAACAACTAATGGTCATTAATAAACCAGCAGGTATGGTTGTCCATCCTGGTGCTGGCAACTTTCATGGAACATTAATTCATGCAATAGCTTGGCATTTAAAAGACATTTCAAGCTTTGACCCTAACGACCCTGAAGTGGGGCTTGTTCATAGAATAGATAAAGATACAAGTGGACTATTACTTGTAGCTAAAACTCCAGAAGCTAAAACTTCACTCGGAAAACAGTTTTTCTATAAGACAACTCATAGAAGCTATAACGCCTTAGTTTGGGGAAATTTAACAGAGGAGACCTATAGAATAGAAGGAAATATAGGAAGAGACCCTAAAGATAGATTACGCATGACCGTATTCCCTCCTGACTCTGGAATAGGTAAGGAAGCTGTAACACATATCAAAGTTATAGAACGATTTGGATATACAACTCTTATAGAATGTATTCTTGAAACAGGGCGTACACATCAAATACGCGCCCATTTAAAACATATTGGTCATCCACTTTTTGGAGATGAACGATATGGAGGAACGGAAATACTAAGAGGGCAGAGAACAAGTAGTTATAAAGCATACATACAAAACTGCTTTAAACTGTGTAACAGGCAGGCTCTACACGCTAAAACATTAGGTTTTATACATCCGATAACAGGAAAACAAATGGACTTCAATAGCTGTCTTCCTATGGATATGGAACAATTAATAGAAAAATGGAGATTTTACATAAATGGTAAAGAAAACATATAATAGAAAAATACTTTTAAACAATATGAGAAATAATAAACGAACAATAGCTATAGTATGTGGGGGTGACTCTTCAGAACATAATGTGTCACTACGTTCAGCACAAGGATTATTATCCTTCTTTGATAAGGACAAATATAATGTATACATAGTTGATGTTAATGGGACAAACTGGAATGTAAACCTAAAAGATGGTGATTCGGCACCTATAAATAAAAATGACTTTTCATTCATAGAAAAAGGAGAAACTATATTTTTTGACTATGTATATATAACTATTCATGGCACCCCCGGTGAAAATGGTATAATGCAAGGATATTTTGAGCTTATAAAACTACCCTATTCTACTTGTAACGTACTCACCTCTGCACTAACATTCGATAAATTTGTACTTAACAGATATTTAAAATCATATAAAATTAATGTTGCAGATAGTATTTTGCTACATGTAGGCGAACAATACGATGAACAAGAAATTGCAAATAAAATAGGTATGCCTTGTTTCATAAAGCCAGCATCAGATGGTAGTAGTTTTGGAGTTTCTAAAGTAAAAAACGCTGACCAGATAGCCCCAGCACTGAGAAAAGCATTTATGGAAAGTAAAACTGTAATGATAGAACGCTTTTTGGATGGTGTTGAATTAACTCAAGGAATATATAAGACAAAGGATAAAACTGTACCATTTCCTATAACAGAGGTTGTAACAAAAAATGAGTTTTTTGATTATAATGCTAAGTATAATGGTGAAGTGGACGAAATTACACCTGCACGTATCAGTAAAGAACTTGCAGAAAAAGTTACAGCTACAACCATTAAGATTTATGATATTCTAAATGCAAACGGAATAATACGCATCGACTATATCATAACTAAAGATTCTAAGGGTAATGACATTATAAACATGCTTGAGGTTAATACTACTCCGGGAATGACACCTACCAGCTTTATACCTCAGCAAGTACGTGCAGCAGGATTAGATATAAAAGATGTTCTTAGTGATATTGTTGAAAATCAGTTTTAAGATTAAAAGAATATAATAAATACATATTCTCTACTAAAGCACTAAAACTTTTTATCGGAGAGTAAGGGTTAATATAACTCGTATATGTAAAGTTTCTTGTTAGTATCTTTAGCAAACTATCTAAAATTGCATTTATCAACCGATTCTAAGAGATATTCATTTTTCATACCAAATATATTATATTTTAGAAATTTTATCTAAATTTGTACTCAATTTTAAGCGTTGCCCTTGTAGTTCAATGGATAGAACACGGCTCTCCTAAAGCTGAAATATGAGTTCGATTCTCATCGGGGGTACAAATGAGGGTGTGTCAAAATGTACACATCCTCTTTTTTATGCACAAAGCCTCGACTTTCTCAAGCCAGGGCTTTGCTATTTCCTAAAGTTTTTTATTGCTGTCCGGTAAAACTCAAAAGGGTATAAAAATCCTCCCCGAAGCCCCGTAAAATAGGACTTTTGGGTTAATTTTTTCAAAAGTAGGTACTGTCCTATAAAAGTGTGTAAGCCCATATTTTTATTATCTTTGTATTTGAAATATAAAATAAGATAAGAAATGGAACTTACACAATTACAAATTTCGGAAATTATTTCTAATTACACAAGCAGTAGTGAGGGTTTTGTAACTCTTCAGTCTTTAATCATGAACTCCCTGATGTATCATGAACGAGAGTTGTTCGTCAGCGAAAATGCCCATGAACAATGCAATGGCTTTCGTAGTCGTCGCTGGTATAGTCATGGCTTTGAGTTTTCTCTTCGCATTCCCCGTAGCCGTAGTGGTAATTTCTATCCTGTCCTTCTTGGATTAATACGTAACGAAAGCGAGGAACGCGCACGTCTATTCAACCTTCTTTATACTAAGGGGCTCACAACAGAACAGATAGGTGAGGTCTCTGAGTGTGTCTATGGTCGTTCCTACAGCAAACAACAGGTTTCCTATTTAGCAAACAGTTGTCGTGATGATGTCGAGAAATGGCTTTGCCGTAATCTTTCCTCTCACTATCTGGCAGTCTATATCGATGCAACCTTCATCTCCACCCGTAGGGACATACAGGTGTCAAAAGAAGCCTATTATACGATATTGGGCGTACTTGAGGATGGTAGCAGGGAGGTGCTTTCAGTAGTCAACCATCCCACCAATGGTGCCCTATGCTGGAAAGACGAGCTTGATACTCTAAAAGATAGAGGAGTTGAGAAAATAGACCTGGTCATCTCTGATGCACTAACAGGCATAGAGAACGCCGTCTGTGCCGCTTTCCCCTGTGCCGCACATCAATTTTGTGTAGCACACCTCAAGCGTCAGGTCGTCAATAGTGTTGCCCACAAGGACAAGCCCGCCATAGCCAGTGAACTCTCAGAAGTCTTTCGTATGGAAGATGATAGTGTGGATTCCTTGTGGGGATACGAACATTTTGTTACTTTTGTTGACAGATGGGAAAAGAAGTATCCAACCCTCAAGAAATACAAGGCAGAAAGAAATATGGCATACTTCACATATATGGACTTCCCAAAAGAAGTGCAAAGGTGTATATACACGACTAACTGGATTGAAAGGCTCAACAGAAAGTATAAAAGGACTATCAATATGAGAACATCCATGCCATCAGCACAAGCTGTTATATTTCTCTTGGGATCAGTGGCAATGGAAGAAACAAAAAATGCTTACAAAAAGAAAATATACCAATTTAAAAGTTGGAAGAATATAAACGAAAATGGAAATACAAAGGATAAAAGAGAAAAATAGCTTACACACTTTTAAGGACAGTATCG
>CAMPYS010000044.1 GCA_946998295.1 uncultured Prevotella sp. | reverse complement strand
TAAATTTTATTTACAAGTATTTACAATTAATGATTTGAAATGTTATAAAAGTGATAAACTTCTATAACCTGTTACGGGTTTATTATACGTCTATCATTAATATGTATCATATAAAGCGGTAAATTCACATTTGAATTTACCGCTTTATAATGTAGCGGGACGGGGCCACGATCCCCGGACCTCCGGATTATGAATCCGACGCTCTAACCAACTGAGCTATCCCGCCATTAATTAATTATTATATCTAAATCATTAATTCGTGTGCAAAGGTATGTAAAAAAAAAAAGACTTACAAATTATTCTATATTTTTATATGAAAAAAGTTCATTAAGATGATTATATACAATAGTTATTTTGTTATTAAACTACTAAATATCATAAAACATAAAATAATACCTATTATAAATTGAGTACATTAATAATATAAAGGTACAAAATATTACATGTAAAATAATTGATAGTGAAAATATAGTAATTAAAGGAGAAAATGTTATGGTATTGTCTAATATAGTTTTATAGATTCAACTGTCATAAAATCAACAACAACTAAATCAAGTTAAAGATGGAAGAAGCAAAGAAAATACAATAATATGAACAAATTAGTAGAATGTTATAATGTTCATAATTAACTAAGTTCATTCATATTAAGTCCTTATTTATCTTATATACTTTTTACATATCTTTATCGCAATTTGGGATAAAGATATTGTTTCTATGATAAATTTATGTACTTTTGCAAGTAAATGGTACGTTATTACCTACTTATGTATTGAATGTTTCGTTTTAGAAAATTAGACATATTTATATCAAAGCAATTTGGATTACTCTTTGCAGGTACATTCTTTATCAGCTTATTTGTTCTGATGATGCAATGGTTATGGCGTTTTGCAGAAAAACTTGTTGGCAAAGGGCTGTCTATTGATATACTTATAGAATTTTTTTGGCATGTAGCCATGATGTTTATACCACAGGCTTTACCTATCACTGTTTTGTTATCATCTTTAATAACATACGGAAATTTAGGTGAAAGCTCTGAACTTACAGCTATTAAGGCATCAGGAATACCTTTATTAAAATCGTTTAGAGGACTAATAATAATATCTTTTTTAATTTCACTATGTTCATTCTATTTTCAAAATTATGTAGTTCCTGAACAAAACAAGAAACTTGCACAAATTATGGTCTCTTTGCAAGAGAAAAGTCCAGAGCTTGAGATTCCAGAAGGAATATTCTATGATGGTATTCCACAAACTAATTTATATGTAGAACATAAAAATAAGAATAATGGACACCTGTATAACATAATGATTTATCGTATGACTGATAGCTATGAAGATCAAGCAATAATACTTGCAGATTCAGGTATGTTACAATCTACAGCAGAAAAAAAACATCTTGTTCTAAATTTATGGGATGGAGAATGGTTTGAAAATATGCACTCACAAGAATTAATAAACAGTTCTAATGTTCCATATAGACGAGAAAGTTTTTCACATAAACGAATTATTTTAGATTTTGATGCAGGGTTTAATTTAGCAGATGCTTCGATATTTTCTAATAATGCAAGTATGAAAAGCATAAAAAAAATAAGAATAGACAGAGATTCTCTGATAAACTCTTATGATAGTGTTGGTAATGCTTATTTTAAAGATGCTGAATCTACATTCTATCCTTCTATTAAATTGACAAATAAAGATAAGGCTATTGCTAATAAAATTGCTAAGACAGATAAACTAAATATTGATACAATATATAAAAAAATGTCACCAGAACTTCGTAGGCAAGTAATAGACTTATCTTTATCTACAGTTCAACAAGCTGTTGCTGACTATGATTTTAAAAGTATGATAACGGATGAAGGAGATGAACTAATAAGGCTTCATACTATCGAAGAAATAAATAAATATACATTAGCATTTACTTGTTTAATATTCTTCTTTATAGGCGCATCATTGGGATCAATCATAAAAAAGGGAGGATTAGGAATACCTGTTATAATTAGTGTTTTGGTATATATAATTTATTATACATTAGATAATACAGGGTATCGAATGGCAAGACAGGGAGCATGGACAATATGGTTTGGAAAGGGGTTGTCCCCTGCCATACTTATACCAATAGCTATTTTTATAACATATAAAGCAAATAACGACTCTGCAGTATTTAATATAGATGCATATTTAAATTTATTAAAACGATTATTAGGTATAAGGGTACAAAGAAATATTGTATCTAAAGAAGTCATACTTGATAATCCAGATTATTCAAAGGACTTGAATAATCTATTGACAATAGATAAAAAAATAGATAACTATACTAAAAGAATAAAATTGAAATTATTACCAAATCCGATAAAAGTATTTTTTAAATATCAACCAGATCACTTAATAGAACACATCAGCGTTGAATTAGAAAATACAATTGAAGATTTATCTAATACAAATAATAAAGTAATACTATCAGAGCTAAATCATTATCCAGTACTTATAACAAAAGCTCACACTCGACCATTTGACAATAAATGGATGAACATAGTATCTGCTATTATTCTACCTATAGGAATATTCTTTTATATAAGAATGTGGATATTTAGATTAAGATTATTTGGAGATTTAAAAAAAATAAAAGAGACAAATTCTTATATTATAAACGAAATAAATAAAATAAATAAAATAAAAAACAATTTCATGTAAATGGATTTGTTAATATTATCAGTAAAATATGGAAAACTTTAAACTCAATAGCATAGAAGATGCTTTAAAAGATTTCAAAGCAGGTAAATTTGTTATAGTAGTAGATGATGAAGACCGAGAAAATGAAGGTGACTTAATCATGGCTGCCGAAAAGATTACGCCAGAAAAAGTCAATTTTATGTTAAAAAATGCAAGGGGAGTACTATGTACACCTATAACTCTATCAAGAGCAGCAGAACTTGACTTGCCCCATCAGGTCTCAGACAACACTTCTGTTCTCGGAACTCCTTTCACTATTACTGTAGATAAATTGGAAGGATGTACTACTGGAGTATCTGCACATGATCGAGCTGAAACTATAAAAGCATTAGCTGATCCTAAATCTACTCCACAGACTTTTGGCAGACCAGGACATATTAATCCTCTTTATGCACAAGACAATGGAGTGCTAAGACGTTCAGGACACACAGAAGCAGCTATTGATTTATGTAAATTGTCTGGATGTTATCCAGCTGGAGTTCTTATGGAAATAATGAATGATGATGGAACAATGTCTCGTATGCCTGATCTCATAATAAAAGCTAAAGAATGGGGTCTGAAAATTATAAGTATAAAAGATATTATAGCATATAGGCTTGCAACAGAAACAGGTATTGAAGTTGGAGAAAAAGTAAATTTACCTACCGCACATGGAAATTTCCAACTCATACCATTCAGACAAAAAAGCAATGGGCTTGAACATATGGCACTAATAAAAGGTGAATGGGAAGCTGATGAACCAATACTTGTGCGCGTACACTCTTCATGTGCAACAGGTGATATTCTTGAAAGTAAAAAATGTGATTGTGGCGAACAATTGCGTAAAGCTATGGAAATGATAGAAAAAGAAGGGAAAGGGGTAATAATTTATATGCAACAAGAAGGACGTGGAATTGGACTTATGAATAAAATAGCTGCATATAAACTACAGCAAGAACAGGGCTTAGATACTGTTGATGCAAATATACATTTAGGCTTTAAACCAGATGAACGAGACTATGGATGTGGTGCTCAAATGTTACGCCATTTAGGTGTACATAAAATGCGATTACTCACAAATAATCCAACTAAAAGAGTTGGATTAGAAGCATACGGATTAGAAATTTTAGAGAATGTTCCAATAGAAATAAAGCCTAATAAATATGATTATCGCTATTTAAAAACTAAAAAAGAGAAAATGGGACATAACCTACATATATAAATTATTATCATATTTACATACTTAGCATAAAAAACTATCAAAATTTATATCCTCTTGAAATAATATAGTTATTTTTGCGTTAAAGGGGTATGTATAACAACGCTTAAAAGTAAATTGGTTTACTCTCTTGGCAAAAATATACATATAACAATAGTAATATATATATAATAGATATACAATCTAAAAAAAAATAATTAATAAATGAGACTACAGTATATTTAAAATATGTTAATAAGACTGATAAAAAAAACTTTAATTACTATCTTTGCAAAGAAAGCAAATACAATTTTACTTCTTAACAAGTATTATAAAATATAAACGATTTAAAATCAATAATATAAAATTAATAAACACATTTATAACTAAAATTTAAATTTTTTCAAAATTATGGCAACTACACAACAAAAAGCAGCCCCAAAAAAGAAATCAGAGGGCTTCACTGGAATTAGAGGCGCATTTTGGGTTATCGCAGTATGCGCAGTGGTAGCTTTCGTGCTATTCTTTACATGGTTTGCAAATGATATGCACTTTCAAGATCCAGGTACAAATGAACACCCTGCAGATGTTTGGGGTACTATCTACAAAGGTGGTATAGTCGTTCCTGTTATCCATACTTTATTGTTAACTGTTCTAGCTATGTCTATAGAACGCTGGTTAGCTTTAAAAACTGCATTTGGTAAAGGTGCACTTCCTAAATTTGTTTCAAACATTAAGGCTGCTTTAAATGCTAATGATTTAGCTAAAGCACAACAACTTTGCGATAAACAAAAAGGTTCTGTTGCTAATGTTGTTAAAGCATCTTTAAATGCTTATAAAGACATGGAAACAGGAGCTAATGCTAATTTAAAGAAAGCACAAAAAGTTGCAAAGATTCAACAAGCACATGAGGAAGCTACTCAACTTGAAATGCCTACTCTAACAATGAATCTTCCTATCATTGCAACACTTGTTACACTTGGTACACTTACCGGACTTCTTGGTACTGTAACAGGTATGATCAAGTCTTTCTCAGCTTTATCTGCAGGTGGTGGTGCTGACTCTGCTGCACTTTCTGCTGGTATTTCTGAGGCGTTGATCAATACAGCATTCGGTATCGCAACTTCTTGGTGTGCAGTAGTTTCATACAACTACTTCGCTAACAAAGTTGATAAGTTGACATACGCGCTCGACGAGGTTGGTTATTCTATCGCTCAGACATACGAAGTAAACCACACAGAAGAAGCTTAATTTTTGCTAACCCTTTTAATAATTTATCGCTATGGGTAAAGTAAAAATTGAGAAAAGAGACACATGGATTGATATGACTCCGATGTCGGACGTTATGACCTTGCTGCTTACTTTCTTTATGCTCACTTCTACATTCGTTAAAAATGAGCCAGTGAAAGTAAATACACCAGGTTCCGTTTCCAACCTTAAAGTCCCTGAAAATGGTGTCTTAACAATAATTATTAGTCCAGAAAAGGACATAAATGGTAAACCTACAGGCAATGGACAAGTATTCATGAGCTATGACAACTCAACAGAGTTGGGGAAAATAGTAGATATGGTTACTACCTTAACACCTAAGGCAAAAAAAACATTTCTAGCAGAATCAACTTTTGGCACACCATTAGCTGATTTGCCTGAATACTTATCAAAATCTGCAAAGGTTAGAAGTGAACAATTACCCAAAATGGGTATACCTCTTGACAGTATCCAAGGACAAGATATGACAGAATTTCAACAATGGGTTAATGCTGCAAGGCAAGTTAATCCAAAAGTTAGAATTGCTTTAAAGTCAGATGCTAATACCCCTTATGGAACAGTAAAAAAAGTAATGAGCGAACTTCAAGATATGGACGAAAGTCATTACTATATGATTACACAACTAGATGCAAAAAAAAGCTCTCAACTTGCAGCTTCTAATAAGGAGGATTAAATATGGATATGATGAGTAATAAAAAAGGTGGTGGAAGACAGAAAAAAATGACTATACGCGTAGACTTTACGCCTATGGTTGATATGCTTATGTTGCTTATAACATTCTTCATGCTATGTACTACACTAAGTAAACCATCAACAATGGAACTTACTATGCCAAGTAATGACAAGAATCAAAAAGAATCTCAAAAAAATGAAGCTAAAGAGTCTCATGCAATTACAGTGTATATAGGTGATGGTAATAAGCTCTTTTATGGAGAAGGTAAGCCTGAATTAACAAATCCTAATTGGTTAAAACCAGCAGATTGGGGTACAGGAAGAACCAGTATTCGGTATGTCTTACAACATAAGGCTGTGGACAATGGTACAAGTATTCCTTACAATGATATGTGCATAGCTGTACAAGAATTAAACAGAAAGAAAAAAGCAAATCCTGATGCTTATCCTGACAGTATATACCAAGCTGAACTAAATCAGATAAAATTAGGAAATGTTGGAGGAAAGAAAATACCTACTCTTACTGTGATAATTAAACCTACTGATAAAGCATCTTATCGCCACATAATAGATATTCTCGATGAAATGCAAATTTCATACATTGCAACTTATGTCATTGATAAGCTAAGCCAAGAAGAAAAGGACTTACTTTTAAAGAAAGGTGTAAATGCTTAATTGCATTGATATATTAACAATTAAAGAAAATAGAATATGTCAAAAATAGATCTATACGACCCTAAATGGGTCGAATTGGTATTTGCTGGGAAAAATAAAGAATATGGAGCATACAAACTTCGTAAAAATATATCTCAACGTAATATCAAAGCTTTAACTATTCTGCTTGTTGTTGCTTTTCTGGGGGGTGGATATCTTGCTTATCAAATAAAGAAACATAATGATGAACTTGCAGCGCAAGAGGCATATGCAGCTAAGATGGAACTGAAAGCTCTACAAGACGCAAAGAAAGAACAAGAAAAGCGTAAAGCACAACAGAAGAAAGTAGTACCTAAAAAGGTTGAACCTGAAAAAGTTGTACCTGTAACACGTGCTACTTGCAAGTTTACAGCTCCTGTTATCAAGGATGATAAAGATGTAAAAGAGGAAATGCCTCCTATGTTTAAAATGAATAATACGAACAAAGCTGTTGGTATTGAAGACAAAGATGGTGTAAATGACCGTAGCACAGTTGCTAGTCGTTCTACTGTTGCAACACCACAAGAAATCATACCGAAAATAGAAAAGCCAGCTGTAGAAGCTCCAAAAGTAGAGGCACCTGCTGAAGATATTGATAAAAAAATATTTACATCAGCACAACAAGATCCTGCATTCAAAAATGGTAATGTACATCAGTGGATTTCCGACCATCTTCATTATCCAGATATTGCAGTTGAACAGGGAATTCAAGGACAGGTTGTTGTTAAGTTTGTTGTTAGCCGTGATGGTTCGATAACTCAAGCATTTGTTGCTCGTAGCCTAGACCCATTACTTGATAAAGAAGCACTTCGTGTGGTTAACAGTATGCCTAAATGGGCTCCTGGTATGAATAACGGACAACCTGTAAACGTTTGGTATACACTTCCTATAAGGTTTAAACTGAATTAATATTTTTAATTCTACACATAGATATGAAAAAATATATATTCTACATCTTAGTAGGATTAGTACCATTTTCGATACTTTTTATTTCCTGTGGAAAGAAAAAGGCTAAAGATGGTAGAACTGACACTCCAACGTCAGGGACGATAAAATTCGTCTCTGACGAGAGTTTTAGTCCTTTTATAGAAGAAGAATTACAAGTTTACCAATACCGATACCCACAAACACATCTTTTGCCTATATATACAGATGATAATGCTGGAATGAAGTTGCTACTTTCCTTAAAGGTAAATCTATTATTTACTTCACATGGAATTACTAAAGGAGAGGAAGCTATACTTAGAAGTAAAGGACCAATACCAGTAGTATTTCCTATAGGCTATGATGGAATTTCTTTCATAATTAATAAAACAAATACAGACTCTTGCATCACTGTGAACGATGTAAAACGAATTCTTACTGGAAAAATCGAGAATTGGAAACAGCTTAATTCTAAATCTACAAGAGGTAAAATAAAAGTTGTTTTTGATAATAAGGCTTCTGCCACACTACACTTTGTGGTTGATTCAATATTGAATGGGCAAAATATAAAAAATGCAAATATTGTTGCAGCAAAAAATAGTAAAGCTGTTATAGAATATGTAAAGAAAAATTCTAACGCAATAGGCGTTATAGGCTCAAATTGGCTTATTGATAGGAAAGATTCTACAAATACTACTTTTAGAAATGATATAAGGGTAATGGCTATTTCTAAAACTTATAAAGCTATAGACTCAAATAGCTGGCAACCTTACCAAGCTTACTTCTTAGATGGACGCTATCCATTTGTACGAACTATTTATGCAGTTGTAGCAGATCCACATCAAGCATTGCCTTGGGCATTTGCTAATTTTATCGCAGGTCCTATTGGACAAAAGATAATCCTTAAAGCAGGACTTTTACCGTATCGAGGAGAAATAAATATTCGTGAAGTAAAAGTTAATAGAGAGTAGTTATTTTTATACTAACAAGAACGCAATTTTAGGTTTCACAACTTAAAATTATAAATTATTATTATTTAGATGAAAAAATATTTATTATTTGGAGCATTGGTGTTTAGTTTATCAACTCCAGTTTTCGCTCAAGAACAAGGAAATGATTATAAAGCAGCAGTTACTACTATTATAGATAAGATGGAAGCTGAGCCAAATAATCCTAAAGCTGTAAAAAGTCTTATAAAACAATATTTAAAAGCTTTCAAGAAGGATGAAAAGGCTTTACTTGCATTAGGTAATGCTTATCTTTCACAACGTAATTACCCTGAAGCTAAAAAAGTGGCATCACTTATTATTAATAATAAAAAATTAAATGGAACTTGTGGCTACTTACTTCTCGGCGATATAGCAGCTTTAGAGGATAGCATTGGTAATGCTGGCGCAGCTGCGCAACAGTATCAGTTAGCTATAGAGTCTGACCCTAAAAATATAGATGCGTATATTCGTTACGCTAAAATTTATCGATATATAGATTTCGATGTAGCGATAAATAAATTAAAAGAGATACGCAATTATATTCCTGATTATCCTATAGAGCCACTTGCTGCCGATATAGCTTTGAGTGTTGGAAAATATGATGTTGCACTGAATTGGTACACACAAGTTGATAAATCAAAGCTTGCAGAAGAAGACTATTATAAATATAGCTTTATAGCCTTTACACTACAGAAATATGATAAATCCATTGAAGTGGTTAAAGAGGGATTAAGCAAATACAATAATAGTGAGTATATCGCTCGTGTTGGTATGATGGCTGCAACAGCCAAAGGTGATTATTCTGATGCAATAGATTATGGTAAACTTGTATTTGCTGGTAAAGGTACAAAAGTTGCAAATGATTATGCTATCTATGGTAAAGCGCTATATGGCAATAAACAGTTTGATGAAGCCTTGAAAAGCTTAAATAAAGCGCTTGAAATAGATAAGAAAAATCTTGAACCTATGAAAACTATTGCTGATGTATATGCAGCTCAAGGAGATGATGATAAAGCTTTAGAAATTCAAAAGGACTATTTATCAAAGAATCCTAATGCTAATTCTAATGATTGGTCTAAATTGGCACAAACTTATGTTGATAAAGCTATAAAAATAACAGATACTACAGCTAAGAACGCAACGTTAGATAAAGCCATAGCTGTTTATGAGGAAATGATAAGCAAATTCCCTTCAATATCAGATTGGATATGGCTTAATCAAGCTACTGCAGCGTATGCAAAAAATGATCCTGATTTAGTTGCTAAAATTTATAATAAAATAGCAGCCTATGAGGAGGCAAAATCATCACTAACTGCGGATGATAAGCAATATTTAGAGCAAGTTTATTATGGATTAGGATACTATCATTCAAAGAAAGGTAATAAGGAATTAGCTAATGAATACTTTAAAAAAGTTTTATCTATAAATCCTGATAACCAAAATGCGAAAAATGCTTTAGGGAAATAAATACCAAAAACTGTATTTATAATCAATTATTAAATTATATGTGTGTATCAAATAAGTATATTGATACACACATATTTTATATTATTGCTGTCACCTAAAAACTTGGGCGTACTTATCCAAAAGATACGGCATAAATACTTGCAAAGAAGGTACTGTCCTATAAAAGTGTGTAAGCCCATATTTTTATTATCTTTGTATTTGA
>CAMPYS010000043.1 GCA_946998295.1 uncultured Prevotella sp. | reverse complement strand
CACCTCAACATATAAAATTTTCTCACAAGAAAAAATACTGCGGAATTAAGGTATAAGCTCGTTGGTATAAAAAGTCTAACAAGTTGTTTCTCTCTGTCATAACCAAAAATTCTTGAATGTTGCCAAAAGGTATCGGCTTGCGGTACTTTAGAAGTACGACAATAATAAACCGTTTGTAGATTCGGAAATGTAATTCCACGACCTAATGTATTGCCACCGACGACAATATTAAACCCCTTCGACAGGTCTAAAGCGTCTGGGTTATTTTCATCTCTGCAAATAAAACTTTTTGAGTTTAATGGAATAACTAATATTTCGGTATTGTCCAAAATTTCTATTACAGAGTTTTTTATATCTTCAAAGTCTTCTAAATCAGGCTTGGTTTGTTGTAGATTTATCCAAGCTTCTTGTAGCGAACTATTAAAAGCCTGTTCTTCTGTAGAATTTTGCAATAAATTAAGATGCTCCTGAACAATTTCTACAAATGAGTTATGAACACTTATTTGAGTGGCAGGATGTATCATAAAGTTGCAATTCAACTCATGATTTATCTTTCTATGGGCACAATTCACAAGAAACGACATAATGCTTTGACGTAGCCCTAAAGGACAAACAATATCATTTCCAGACTTTACATCATCAAGTTCATATTCAGGAGTAAATATAGTATTGAGCGACCTAACTTTTGGATAAAAATAATTACCGCCAAGATATTTCGAACCAGGATTAAAATAGTACACGAATTTGGGTTTCCAACCTGATTGCTGTGATTGTAATAATACGGCTTGTGGTGTTGCTGTAACCTCAATATAAATAGTAGTTGCTGCTGTTGATTTTATATCACGCAGCTTATTATTTATAGTGCTAACGCGCTTTCTATTAACAAGTGTATTAAGACTTGCAGCATCAGCTTCATCATCAAATAAGACGAGAGGCAGTCCTTTGCAAATTTTAGAATTAACGAAAAAGTTTTTCCACCGATTTAAGATACTGGCATTTTTCTTCAAGACAATGACAGTAGGCTCTCGCAAGGTCGCTGTCGTAAATAATGTCTCATCACGTTCATTGAGGACATTAAATCCAACAAGACTCTTCTGTACTCGTTTAAAAGTCTGTCGCTGCAAGTCAGAGTTGTCTGTAGTTAAGAGAAGAAAGACCTTAAAGCCTTTGTCTGCTAACGAAGACATAATTCCTAACATTTGAGCAGTCTTACCACTTTGCACATTTCCTAAGAGCAAAGCATTAAGTTGCTCATCTATCAATAAATTACTTTCTATCTTTTGGACAAAAGTCTTTGCAGTCTCTTTTATAGTCGTAACAAGCTCTGCATTATTGATTTTTGATATGTAATCTTCAAAAAACATAGTTATACTAATGATAGAATAAATTTGCCGGACTTCGTTTTCTCAAATCTAATAAAATGCCTGCCAAAGGCAGTGAGAGTTTCCTCTGTAACAGGTTTCCCGATTTCAAGTGCTCCACAATTTTCCATTTGTCCCTTAATCCATCGACCAAGGATCTTTAAGTCTTTCTCCGATCTTAAATTCTTGGAATAATCCCCTTGTCTTGAACAGTCAAACTGATAACCATCTTTCGTTATGACAGTAAATGCTCCACTGTCCTTGTCAGGTAATAATTCTCTGTTTTGTATTTTTGTTCCAACGATAATCTCAACTTCATACCATCCACGAGGGCTATATTTACCCTTAATCTTACCTTTCCCAAAGTAAGTATTTAAGTTGCTTTTCAATTCAGTCTTCAACGGGATGTCAACATATTCACCAGTACGCAAGGTCAGTTCTTTATCTATATCTGTCTTTTCTAGCTTTACCACATTAGTATATCCATCTAAAAGTCTGGTATCTACTGGTATCAGTTTTGGTTGTGGTAAGAGCGAAAAATCCTTACCTAAGGCTGTGGAAATTTGACTGATATACTCATCTATCTTTTTTCCCTCACCTTTTGAGAAATACGCGTCGGCTTCTATTAGATTTTGTGAAGTGCCTACAAAACTTCCTAAGTTAGAAGATCCAACAAAAGCAGCTAAACAATCATCGTTTTGCATGAAAGAATACATCTTTCCATGATAAAGAGCTTTTGGCGATAACAAGACTCTACCTACATGATTAGTTGTCAAATAGCAATCAAGGTCTTGTACAGCTTTATATTGAATTTCTGTAAACCCTTCTATATAATTCATTCCTATAAACAGTGAAAGATTAAGCCCTCCGTCTCTGTATTCTATTAACTGTTTAAGTTCTGCAATAGAATCATTCGAGATAAATCCTGTTGCAATATTAAATTGGGTTGCAGAGTTAACAAGACCATTATATATGCTAGAAATACTCTTGGTATGCGTCACTGTTTGTATAAGAGGATTGTCTGAGAATAGTAAATCCATAATAAAATCTTATTTAGTAATCATTTTCAACCTTTCCTCGATTGGCATATTCTTCAGATAGTCTTGCAACTCAAATAAGTCAATCTTCTCATATTCGCCCAAAAATAATGGTTTTAGAGCCTGTGCAATAGCATGAACGCCAACAGGGGGAACTGCATTTCCGATTTGCCTTCTAACCTCTGTTGTATTTCCCTCAAATACAAAATCATCAGGAAAAGATTGAATTCGGGCCCTTTCTCTATTAGTAAGCGGGCGATTCTCAGGATAGTGATACCCCCAAGTTCCTCCTCCTCCTGCTGCAATAATCGTCTTTGATGGCTCATCAAGTTTTACACGCCGATAGACATGACTAATCATGCCTTTTACATAATATGGGCTTTCCTTTGGTATATCTGTAAAATTACCTCCTTCAGGAATTAAGCTTATTATTTTCTTTGTTCTTTCTTGAACCTTGAGAAATTCATTATTATATGGAACCTCCCTAATATCCTTGAAAGCATCACGAACCGTCACAAATGGTTTAAGCCCTTTGCCAACACCATGAGTCGGAGCTGGATGCTTAAATTTGAATCCTGTATCTACACGAATACCTACTATTAGCACTCGTTCCCTAAATTCTGGAACTCCATATTCGGCAAAATTATATAGATGAGGGATTACAACATATCCAGGTTCAATATTTTGAAAATCTTCAATAATTTGTTTTATTGCTTTTTTCTTATTAGCAGTAAGAATTCCCTTAACATTCTCAGCAACAAATGCTTTTGGCTTTTTTGCATCAACAAATCGAAGAAAACTTTTATACAAGTTACCCCTTTCTCCATTAAGTCCTGGTTGCTTCCAAATTATAGAGAAGTCTTGACAAGGAAACCCTCCCAGCACCAAATCACAATCTGGCACAGAAGAATCATTATATGGATCAATTTGTTCAACGTCCCCTTCCACTATAATATCACCAAAATGTCGTCTAAAAGTTTGGCATGCTTCATACTTGAAGTCATTTGCCCAAAGGGTCTTATAGTTGCCAACTTGTTCAAACCCAAGATCAAGTCCTCCACAGCCAGAGAACAGAGATACTACCCGTATTGTGTTTTTTGCCATTCTTATGTTTATTGGAGCCCAAATTTATATACTTGCGGCTTTCTGCGGCAAAGTTACCACATTTACACGATATTAATAATATTTTCAACAGAGAAAAACCATGAGAATGATTACTTTTGGGGTGTTTTTACTGTTTTAACACTTTTGTCTCCCATATATATCATTTAGATATTAAATATCTGTTTAGGATTCTTCCGCTTACTGTTAATTTTATTAATCAAGCTAAAAAACGAGAAGACAAATAAAGGGAGGGAATTCTATTAGTGTTCCCGATATACAATAAAAACTCTCAGAACAGATGTCTAAGAGTTTTGAGTTGTGTAAAGAAGTCAAGGTTTTGCTTGATAAAGCGAAGGTTATGATAGCACATGCTATAGCGAATTTCGCTTAACATAATTCTCTTTCAGTATCCTATTTAGATCGGAGAGGCGATAGAGTATCTTGCCAGCGATTTGGGTATAGGGAAATATCCCTTTGTCCCGATAGTCCTGTAAGGTGCGTGGAGAAAGGAAAAGCCTTTCACAGACCTCTCGACCTGTGAGGTAGAGTTCGCCATCAAATAGAGGACGGTGTGTCTGTGCTGTGGTTCGCACATGCTTTGTAAGGTTTCTAATGCCCGAAATGAGTTGCTTCATTTCGGGTGTTTCTTTGTTGATCGTTTCAAACTCCATAGTCGTTTAGCTTTTACGAGGGTTAGACTTCGAGAGGAGAACTTCCACGTCCTCACGTTTATAGTAGCACTTATGCCCAATCTGAATAAAGGGCAACACGGAAGTATCCCGATAATGTTGCAGTGTCCGCTTACTGATGTTCAGTATTCGGCACACATCCCCATTGTGCAATAGGTTGGGTAATTCGGCAGGTGGAGCAAAGTGCTCGTTGAAGCAGTCTGTGAGTTCCACGATACTCTCTTTCAGTTCCTCCCAAGCAGAGGTGTCAATGGCTGTAAATCTCATTTTTCGTTGTTGTTTTATTTGCGTTATTATTACTTTCTGACGCAAATGTAAGCAGGAGTTTTCGACTTTTTTAAGGCTCAGGATAAGCAGGGAAGTATCGGGAAAACAAAGGAAATCTGCACCCTCAAATTCCTTTGTTTTTCGTTATCAACTCCTCTTGCTCTACCTCAAAACCTGTTTATGTTTCTTTCACGTAGCAAACCCTTGCGATTGAAAGCAAGCCACACATTTTTATACCGTGCAATTCGCACACCCATTTTGCCCCTTTCCCTCCATTTTGGAGCGAAAAGGGGCTTTTTCGTTGTGCCGTAGCAGAGAAAAGCAATGTACTCCGATGCAGAAACACCGCAGATGTTGGCTCACTACAAAAGGCTGTCTAACTTGGCTTTAGCAATCAAAAACATGCTAAATATCAAAGTAAAGTAATAGAAAGCAATTCGCACAATGAAAAGAGAAAACAATGACAACACTTCAAAGAACATACAAATAGAGGAGTTCCTTTCGGAGCGATATGAGTTTCGGTACAATACCGTATTGCACAGAGCGGAGTTCCGTCCGCAAGGAGCAAGCGATTACACAACCATAGACCGCTACCGCATCAATACCCTTAAACGAGCCTTGAACAAGGAAGCCGATATACAGACCTCTCCCGAGAATCTGTACAGTATCATCGAAAGTGATTTCTCACCACGCATCAATCCCGTACAAGCCTATTTCTATAGTTTGCCGGCGATGGATGCAGTGGAGCAAGAAGCAATAACTGCCCTTGCTAATTGTGTAATCGTAGCCAATCCCGAGAAATGGAGGGAATACCTTACCAAATGGTTGGTGGCGGTAGTCGCCAATGCTATGGACGACAAGCAGTGTCGCAATCACACCTGCCTTGTGCTGACAGGTGAACAGGGAAAATTCAAGACCACATTCCTTGACCTCCTCTGTCCGCCAGCCCTATCCGACTACCGCTATACGGGAAAGATATACCCACAGGAGAAAGATGTATTGAGCCTTATCGGTCAAAACCTCATCATCAACATTGACGACCAACTCAAAGCCCTCAACAAGCGAGACGAGAACGAACTGAAGAATCTGATTACTTGCCCACAGGTGAAGTATCGTATGCCTTACGAGAAGCATATAGAAGAGCGACCGCACTTGGCGAGCTTTGTGGCTTCGGTCAATGGCAACAATTTTCTCACAGACCCGACAGGAAGCAGACGTTTCCTGCCTTTTGAAGTATTGGCGATAGATATAGACCGAGCCAAAACAATCCCAATGGATGCTGTATATAGTGAAGCCAAAGCTCTACTAAAAAGTGGCTTTCGCTATTGGTTCAATGATGAAGAGATTATTGAACTACATCATAACAGCGAAGCCTTCCAAGTCTATACGGCAGAAATGGAACTGTTGCTCCGTTATTTCACCTTTCCCTCGGATGCAGAGAAAGCCACCAAGCGATTCTATATGACCAATTCGGAGATAGTGGGGTATCTCTCCTGCTATACCCGACAGCAGCTCTCTCCCAAGCGGATGGGCGAAGCCTTGCGAAAGGCTGGTTATACAAGGGAGTGTCGCAGGGTAAACAGCAATCCCGTATATGTCTATGCAGTTCGCAAGATTCATCCCGAGCAGCCGCCATAGCACTCTCTTACTATCTCCCTTCACTATACACCTTTCTTTTTTTCTTTCCTATTCTACTTACTACATTACTACAAAGGAGATAATACAGTGAAAGAGAAAGGATTGCAGGAGGGGTCCATCTTGCGACCCAGCTTACAACCATCTTTCTACGCTTCTACGGAAGAATGAACATAGTAAGGTGTAGACGGGAAACGTAGAAGGACAAATTCGAACGAAGTGTTACACTTTTCTCTTTCACAGTCAATTACTTATCCGAGTGTCGAAGGGTAGTAAGGAGAAAGAGAGAAAACTCTATAAGGAGAAAAACATAACAGAAAATAAATTTGAACAAATCAACCATATATAACAATGAACAGCGAATATTACGACTTAAAAAGTATTAAGGGAATATCCATAGCGGATTACCTTCATGCTCGTGGCATACAGCCCGTCAAGCGGTACGGAAGGTATGCTCTTTACAATGCACCCTATCGGGAAGACCATAACGCCAGCTTGAAAGTGGACTTTGCACGAAATCTTTGGTACGACTTTGGCTTGGGCAAAGGTGGTAGTATCATAGACCTTGTGATGTTGTTGCAAAGGTGCAATGCTCACGAAGCAATGAGCCATTTGGCAGGGAACGCTCTTTCCTTTCATCGTGAAATCCCTCCAAAGGAAAAAGCCACTGTGCCGTCCCCGAGCGTAAGGCGCATTCTCGGCATCAGTGAGGAACTGCCCCCACACTTGCAACACTATTTGCAGGAGGAGCGCAAGATAGACTTTTCGCTTGCCAAGCCCTATCTGCGTTCCGTGTGCTATGAGGTGGACGGAAGAATTTACACCGCCATAGGATTTCCAAATCGGACAGGAGGATATGAACTCAGGGACAACGGTCATTTCAAAGGGACAATCGCTCCGAAAGATATTTCCGTTATCGGTAGTGTAGATGGGACAAAATACACCACACACAACATTTTTGAGGGCTTTGCCGATTTCCTGTCCTTTCTCACGATGAAAGGAAAAGACACCACCTCGCCCTCCATCGTGCTGAACTCCGTAAGCAATATCCACAGAGCTGTTGCATATCTCCGTGAGCAGCGTATTGTCTGTGTCCATGCGTTTCTTGACAACGATGAAGCAGGACGGAAAGCCTTGCAAGCTCTTCTATCGGCAGGAATGAACGTAGAGGATATGAGCCGACATTACGATGGATATAAAGACCTGAACGAGTACCACATTTCTCGGCAGAAAGTGATAGAACAGAAACAGAATAAACCGCAATCGGTCGTCAAACGTGGATTTCGCAGATAAAGCAATAGAACGCAATTAAAACCAAGTATCAACTGGGTATCCTTAGGGACTAAAAGAGAACAAGAGGCAGACAGATGGCTTTGTTTTGAGAGCAATGGCAGTTTTCCCAACTGTAAGTTTCCTCAAAAGAAACTTAGCAACAGAGCCTCTGTGCATTCAGAGAATGCAAGTGTACGGAGAGGTTGGTTTCGGTCTACGAGTAGCGGGCATTTGAAAATGCCATAGCTTATTAGGGCATTTTCTTCACGCTCCACTCCGTTACCGCTAAAAAAGCCCTCCTGAGCCAAGGAGCTTCGCCCCTTTGGATACCCCTTAAATCCATCATCAACTTATGGGCTACGCAGTATTACACATAGACAAGGCACGTGGCAACGACTCGGCAATGACCGCTCATATTGAGCGAACATTCGTGCCGAGCAATGTCGATGCCACCCGCACACACCTCAATCGTGACTTGGTGCAGTTCCCTGCAAATGTCACCAACCGAACGGAAGCCATTGAGCATCGCATTGCCACGTCAAACATCTACCGAAAGGTAGCGGACAATCAAGTCAAAGCACTTCGTTTTATCCTATCAGGTTCCCACGAGGATATGCTCCGACTTGAAAGCGAAGGTCGCTTAGACGAATGGTGCGACAGCACGATGCAATGGCTTTACATCACCTTTGGAAAGGAAAATGTAGTAGCAGCCACACTACACGCAGACGAAGAGACTCCGCATATCCACGCAACGGTAGTCCCCATCGTACAAGGGGAAAGACGGAAAGCCAAGACAGAAGCTGAGAATGGCAAGCGAAAGTACAAGACAAAGAAAGGCAAGGTACGACTTTGTGCAGATGATGTGCTTACTCCTAAGAAATTAGAGGAGTACCAAACCACATACGCAGAACAGATGAAAGCTTTCGGGCTGGAAAGAGGGGTGTACGGTTCGGAAGCCAAGCACCGCACCAATATGGAGTATTACAAGGAACTGCTCAAAGAGACGAAACAGAAACAACTTGAGGAGGAAGAGTTAATCAAGAAAATCAAGGAGTTGGAGAAGCAGGCAGGGAAACTTCGTGTAAAGGGGACACTCTACTCGCTTTTTGGGAATACGGAACTTGACAAGGCAGAAAAACGCGTCGGAGAGTTGGAATGGGAGATGGAGCAACAGAGGTTTCTTTCTGAAAAGGAGAATGCCGAAATCCGTAAGGAGGTTATACTCCTGCAAGATACCGTCAAAGCCAAAGACAAGACCATAGCTGAACAGCAAAAGGAAATCAAGGTGTATGAGGAAGAGCGAGGTTTTATCAAGCGATTCTTTCATAGCTTCTATCTCTTGCTTAATATTCGTTTGATGCTCCGCAAGATGGGATTTGATGATGATACAGTAGTGAAGATGCACCAAAGGCAGGTGGCAGTACGTAGTACGGCTACGGCATATTCAGGAATGTACAAACGCAACTTCACGGAGGAGAATGCAGAACTCCGTATCACGACTAACGAGAAGCGTCAGCCAATTCTTACTATCAATGGACTATCAGTTTCCGATTGGTGCGAACAGAAATGGCAACAACTCATTCACCGTAACCGCTCGCAACGACTGTAATCTCTTTTTTCTTTCACAGACAAGAAGAAAAACACGAAATAACGCTCACTTTTCCACACAAAGTGTTACCTTTGCGAGTGAAATAGTGAGCGTTCTTTGGTTATACAAAGCAATGAACTTTCAAGCATATCGCTCATTTCTAAATCGTTACCTATACGACCTGCATTTAATCGCAGAACCTTGTACTTTAGGCACTTAGCCCGAAATCATATTTTTTTACCGGACAGCAATAACTTTTTTTATAGTCAGAATTGTGACAAGCTAAATCCGTATAAGACACATTGAACCTGAATGGTAAAATAGTTTTACAAACAGTCATAGGCATCCGATATTCGACTAACGACCACATGATTGCGAATGTTCAATGCCCGAATATCAAAAAAAGCGTGACAACGCTTTGTCATCTCCTCCAAAAAATCTACCTTTGTGGTTATTAATCTTAACAAAACCCTACCGATGATTAATTTCATTGCACAGATAATGAATGGTTGCCCGGCAATCAAGGAAGCAACGCCCAACAACAAGCGTGCGTTTCTTGTTCTTATCCTTTGCCTGATGGCGAGCTTCTCTGTAGCACAGGATTCCATTAAAATTACAATTACTCAACCAACGACAGACAGCAACTTACAGGATGTATTGGAATTTGAGAATACCTTTGTAGGACAGTTGGAGTTCGAAGGAAAGTCACTGAATGGAAAGTGTTACACTATCACGCTCGATGAATACAAGGACGGTGAGAAAATCAACACTTCCATCCTGTTTGATGGCACAGAAGATGAGATTTTCCAAATCAAAGGCAGCGATGAGACTCTAAAATTCATTTTTAAATGTTCCAGTTCGAGGCTCAAAACGGTAATCAGGGGTAGATTCTTCGCAAGTAAAAAGAATTACAGTCGCTTGCTCCTCGACGAGGATTTATATGCCGTCAAGGATTTCCTTGGCAACCGACCGGAAATTAAAGTCAGCACAAATGGAAGCCATGCGCTTTTCGCAATAATAACTCCAACCATACATAAAGACGGGAGTGCTTCCTATTGTGAAGTTGTCCAATCGGGCATTGCTCCCAAGGACTTGGGCAAGACTTTTAATATCCAGCATTATTATATAGTGAAAATAGAATTTAAATCGTTCTGTGAAATATTATCAGATGAGGATTTTGACAGTAAAACAACATTAATTCAACAGTAACTACGCTTCACTCCGAAGGAGAAGGGACGGGAGTGAGATCTTTTAATATGAACAAATACACCACACACATATCACGCACACTCAACCTTTCGGAAAAAAGTGTTGATGCGACGCTGAATCTCTTGGACGGGGGATGCACAATAACTTTCATTGCCCGCTACCGAAAGGAACGCACGGGGAATCTCGACGAAGTGCAAATCACACGCATCAGCGAGATTAACGAGCGGCTCAAAGAACTCGACAAACGAAAGGCAACGATTCTAAAAACAATTATTGCTGTCCGGTAAAACTCAAAAGAGCATAAATATCTTCCCCAAAGTCCTGTAAAATAGGACTTTGGGGTTAATTTTTTCAAAAGTAAGCCCCCTCTAATCGAAA
>CAMPYS010000042.1 GCA_946998295.1 uncultured Prevotella sp. | reverse complement strand
TGAAGTCCTGCACACCAATACATGAACACACATACCACTCTCTCAAAGCAAGGGTAAACCAAATCCAAAGTCACGATAGAATCTTTACCGAGAGAACAAAAGACAACACAGGTGTCCGACTTCTGTCGAATACCTGCGATTGTCTTATGTGCCTCTTGTAATTTATTCATGTTATCCACCACTCATACCGAGACCTCTACGAATATCATAATATTGCTGTCTTCGGCTTACATACCTATTGCCACGCCCTGCGCTACCTGTCGCTTTGTCTGTAAAAGCCTTTCGACCACCACGATACTCACTTGTAGAAAAACCAGTGCGCTGAACATTGGCCGTCCTTGCTGATCTTGTTGCTCTTACTGCCATAATCTGTACATTTTTGATTACTAAACTTTTTTCGACTTGTCTCTGATATTATGTGAAAGTATCTTACCTAAATCGTAAACAACCTGCTCTGCATACCATAACAACGGATTGCCATCTTTGTCAATGCCATACTCGTAACTAATAAGCTCGCCATTGTCATCGACAAACATTTCACAATGAGCCCCAAGAACCTCTACAAGTGCGCTGTCCCTGTCCTTATGGTAGCCAACATAGAACCGTATGGCGTCGTACTTGATTGGCTGTGCGTTACCGTCTGCATCCTCTACCTCAAAACCATCTGCATCGAGCTGTAATAGTTTCTTGATTGTCGTTGGGCGAACCTCTCTGAACTCTTGCACCTTACGACCTGCCAGTATGGCATCGAAATACTTCTGGCGAATGATTAGATTTAATACTTTCATAACTTTTCTCTTTTTGTGTATTCAAAGATACTGTTAATAATGTTGTTTATATAAAATCCGCCTGTTGAATAAACAACAATAAGCGGATTGTCATGTTTTGTTTTATAGAATGTTTGTATAGGCGGTTTGTCAAATAACCTTATACTGACTCTCGCTGAAGGTCATGTCGATACTTTCAGTTATAAGCTCATTTATAAGGTCTTTCATTATCACATATCCACTTGCGATCTTGTCATCGAATCCGCTTTCATAGCCAATGATGTCTTCGTGTACCTTGGCAAGCTTGTCATAACACTCATCAAGCATCTGCTTGCAGTTAAATAACTCTGCTGTTTCTTCACTGAGTGCAATTGTCCGTAAGGTTATATCTTTTGTTGTCATAGCTTTATAATTGTTTTGTAAGTTTAATATGTGATAAGTATCAATCTCTCTTGTTAATCATTTCGCTCATTTTATATGGGTCTCTCATTAAAGCGTGAGCATCCCATGTAAGATTAAATCCATCGCTTGCCTCATTGAAAGCCTTAGAAGTGTCATTGTTACGAATAGCCAACATTGCATTATAGATTTTTTTACCAATCTTGCACATTGTTTTCATTGAGACAATAACAGGCAGGTCTTTTGGTCTCATCTCATAGTCTTCTATATTGCTTTCTTTTGCCTTTTCTGTCGGTCTGCCGTATGCGTCCATCAAACCCTCGTCAATCAGGCTTATTAACGCTTCGTCTACCGTTATATTGCTTTCTTGCGAGAGCTGCGGTATAGACAACACCACGCCTTTTTTGTTATTTATGTTTATTTTCATAGTTTATTTTATTTGATAGTTACCAATTGCGGTTCCGTCATACGACCACCGAACAGGTGGTTAATGTAGGCAAGCCCTTTCTGCGTTACAAGAACTTTTGCCACAACCTTTATAAGATTACCGTTATCATCGTATATGGGGTGTTCGGTCATTTCGAAATACTTAGCGTCTACGAATTTCTGTTTTGGCTCATTCTTCGATGCAAAGAATACCCCCGTATTACGCAGGTTCTTAAATAAGGTGTTTCTGCCAAATCCAAGATTGAGAATTTTTGCAGCCATGCCGACATCCACCTTCTCTTTCATGTCAAACGCTTTTTCTGCAAAGGCGGCTTTCGGTTGCAGCTTCTCAATATGTTTGTCTTTCTGCTCAATCTGCTTCTTCTGCGCTTCGATGGTCTCTTGCTGCTTCGCCGCCAACATCAACGCTTCTGAAAAAGACTGTGGCACTTGAAAACCGCCGTTGCGTTTTTGTACCTCAAGTTCTTCAAGTCGGTTAATAATCTTTTCTCTCAATACTGGGTCATAACCGCTTGCGAGGATTAGGCAACCTTTCGGGGTGAGGTTGTAACATGGTCTAACTTGCTGATTTACATCTTTGTAAGACCCCAATCCAAAATTGGATGCGGCTACACCCTGATCTAAAAGATTGCGAATATCACGCATGACGTGAGCATGTTGCTTGCCAGTCAAAGTTGCCACTTCTATCGAAGTCATACCATTGCTATTTGTGCTTTGTTGCACCAATTCTTTGCTCTGTGCTTTGACGTTTGAAAATAAATCCATACTTTTGTATCGTATTGTTTATTGCCTCTTTCTCTGGTCAAAGATTACGGGGGCGGTTTATAAAACAGGGGCAGAGATTAAAGGTGTCTAAAGTGGTAGCTTACACCTAAAATCAATGCCCCTTAAATTTCTTCTCTACCGCCAGCCACCACACGAGCGGGTTGTTTATTGCAAAATTAGCCTTTGCCTTAACAGGTGCCAAATTTCACTTAGATAAACGTTGCGTTAAATATTCTTAATTCGCTTTGGCTTCTTACTCTTTTTCTCTGTTTCGATTGCGTGGTCTACTATCTTATCCACCCACGCTGCTGTTTTTTCTAATTGCTTGTCCATGTTATTTCATTTTAGTTTATTACCTTTGTTGTTATTATTGTGCGTACGTTGTTGTGCGCCATAGTTGTAAAATTGTTTACACGGTGGGCAGTGCATGATCATCGCCCACCATTTTACGTTATGCCAGCCTTAAAAGGTTGGCTATCTTAAAACACCGCCATTCGCCCTTTTCTGAATCGAAGTACACCTGTACGCTGTCGTTGCGCTTGCGGTTGTCTGTACCTGCAATAGGCGGTATCTTATCACTTGCGAGCGTGCCGTATGCCTCTCTGATCTCACCGTTTACCTTGGTGAAGTAAAATTTGACGATGCGCTTGCCCAACTCTTTCTTTAACTTGGCATTGAGCCATGCCTGTTTCAAACCCTCGCTCATGGTAAATCCATACTTGCGAACAAATACCCATGCCATGCGCATGATGTTGCTTAACTGATTTTTGAATGTGGTTGCCATAATTGCAATGTTTTAATTGTTTTACTTTATGCTTCTGTGTAGCCTCGTTTGTTTAGCCACTGTATCGTGCCTTTGAGCGTCTTAAACTTTCTGCTGCTTTCAGTAGCTGTGCATGCTGAATAGTCTTTTTCACCATGAATGAATAATGCACCGTTGAGATCTAATTTTCTGTTTTTGAAATCTATAACTTTCATGATTGCAATGTTTTTAATTGTTTTACTTTGTTTCTTACTCTTTCAGTTGTTTTTCTTTTAAGTGAGAAAGGCTCAAAGGCTTGCACGAAAATATGTAACTCACTTGTGAACTAATCACGATGCAAATATATAAGTAATTTCTTATATGTGCAATCTTTTTAATAAGATATATCTAATATTTAACTTTTGTTTGCTGTTATAAGTATTTGCTTAACAATTGTTTGCTATAAATTAGTTATATCTTATAATTTATATTTGTTTTCTCGTTTTTTTCAAAATAAAAATTTATCTTTGCTGCAAAATAATATAAGTTATTGCTTATGGATGTAAAAAAAGTCATAAAAGAACATGGATGGACGCTTGAAAGGCTTGCATCTGAAATGACAAATAAAAGAGGTGGAAAGCAAGGTATCTCACAATCTTCATTGTCGCAGCTTCTTAATGGAAAGACACCATTAGATAGATTACAAGAAATTGCGGACATCATAGGAATATCTGTTTCTGAACTGGTTGCAGATGAAAACGACCGCCCAAACGCAATCACCTGTCCGCACTGTGGAAAAATAATAATGCTAACATTGACAGGAAAATGACATTTAATAAATACACATGGGATTTGTATAAACAAACCAAAGGAGGACGTAGAACGATAGAACAGTTTGAAAAAGCTGCTCAAGATGTAGCTATGTATGAACTTATCTCCAAATATAATCCTATGGAGGCGAGGTTTGCGGATAAAAATAATTTGGAAGAATGCTGTGAACTTCTATGGGAACTTGCGATTGAACCTGCACCAGCATTATTAAATATTAGAGATGCACGCAATCTATACGAACATATAATAGACGGAGCGATATTGTTTGATGCCGGAGAACCTTTTATAGAAAAAGCAGACTATAAGACATATCTCATGGCTAATATGGACTTGTCATTTATGCTGTTTTTCAAAGAACCAGAATATTTCTTTCCTAATATGTTCAGGTATCACTTCTTTGACTTTACAAAAGTCTTCGATGTCTTTGGCATAGATATGCCAATACCTCCAAAAAAGAGTGATTATAGGGCTCGCTGTATGTATTACTGGGAACTATGCGAAGTGCTATATTACTTTCGTAAACAAAATGGATTGTCTCCCTATGAACTATGCGCCTTACTTTATGATTTTGGTCAAGGAGTTACGAAGGCTACTCTAACGGAGATACCTAAACCATCTAAGGCTTGGTTTATTGGAGGGAAGATTCAGCCAGAGGAAGATTTAGATTTTATGTTTTGGCAAGCCAATGAAGATACCATGCGAGGTGATATTCTCATACACTATGAGACACATCCTATATGCGCAATAACATGCATGTGGATAGCACAAACAGATGGTGTTATCGACCCTTTCTTTTACTATTATGCTAATACATACATAGGAAATCGTACAAATTTACCTCACATATCACTTCATGAATTAAAGAGTGATGCGTACTTTTCTTCCCATCCACTTATAAGGAAAAACTTTCAGGGTGTAAATGGTTGGGAGATGAGCAATAGAGATTATCAAGAAATTTTGCGAATTGTTCAAAAGAAAGGCTACGATACGAACAAATTACCAACTTTGTATGCTCCTAAGATAATCCGATCAGACATAAAATTAGAGAAAGACGTAGAAGAAAAGTTGCTTATTCCTCTGCTTCATAATATTGGTATAACTGATTATATGCGACAGATACCTTTGCGTGCAGGACGTGGAGAAAGAATATTTCCTGATTTTGCTTTACGTTGTACCAAAACGGAAAATGGGTATGTTGCCAAAGTGCTAATTGAAGCAAAACTATCCATGCGGAACAAAAAGGATATATATGAAGCTTTTCAACAAGCCAATTCATACGCACATTTAATGGAATCTTCTATCATTGTATTATGCGATAAAGAAATAATCCTTGTTTATACAAATAAAAATGGCTTTGATAGAAATAAATATAGAAAATTCTTTTGGGGAGATATGGAAAATCCTGACAGCTTTAATGAGTTAAAAGAAATTCTTTGTACAACTAAATAATTATTTTATGGAAGACCTAAACCTATTCGCAATCTTGCTAATAATCTTCGGTATATTGCAGATTATCCTATTTTTTAAGTTGTGGATAATGACAAATGATGTAGCTGCACTTCGGAAAAAGTTTGCTCCTACAGCAGAAGAGCCACATAACCGACAAAATTTACTTGGAAAGAGTGTCCGTATTCGAGCAATAGGAAAGCAGGTGCGTGTAGTGGCTCGTGAAAACAATCAATATAAATGTGTTGATAGCAAGACAAATGAGCCATGTGGAGTCTATTCTTACGAAGAATTAGAAGTATTAAGATAACATAAGAATAAAAGGGTAGCCGTTAATGACTTCCTCGCCATAGTCAGATGCAACGGCGAGTTGAGGGAGATTACTTCGTTGGCAAGAGCTGGAAAAAATAATTGTAGAGTTGAAAGGAAAATAAGCTATGCAGTTACAGATATTCAAGTATCAGAGTGAAGAAGAGCAGTTGTTCAATGAGATAAGAACTATTGAGCAGGAGGACGGTAGTGTACTGTTTGGGGCGACAGACGTTGCTCGTGTGTTAGGGTACGCAAGTCCAGCAGACGCCGTTACAAGACATTGTAAGGGGGTCGTTGTTTTGGAGACCCCCATCCCCAACCAATGGGGAAAGCCTGTTAATCAGAGTATTAAGTACATTAAAGAGGGAGACGTATATCGTCTTATAATAAGGTCAAAGCTGCCAAGTGCGGAAAAGTTTGAGAAATGGCTCTTTGATGAAGTGGTGCCGTCTATCCGCAAGCGCGGCTATTATGGGAAGATTGACAGAACGGCATTACCTAATTTCATAGAGAGATACAAGGACAACTATCATAAACTCCCAAGAGACTATTTCTCTGTCATATCAGAGATGTATGCACGCCTATACATGGAACTTGAAAAGGTTGGCTATTCGATTCCTGACAAAGGGGAGCATGGTCAGCAGATGATGCCAGATATTAGCGTTGGGCGTGGCTTTGCAAAATTCCTCAAACGCCACAATTCAGAGTTTTACGATACAGCAAAGACATATAAACATACATTTCCCGATGGCAGGGAGGTAGATGCTAATATGTATCATATAGATGCCTTACCAATGTTCATTAGATACATCAATGAAGATTGAATACCTAATCACGCTATGGAATATTTCAGAAAAAGAGACCCTGTTGCACTGGATTATCTCCCCAAATTATTGGAATCCAAGTAAAAAAAAGAGGAGAAATAGTTGCACTTATGGAGCATAATCCTTACTACTTGCTAAGTAAACGATAAAATAAAATTCAATATGGAAGCATTTGTATATTTAATCATCATCGTGTTTGGTATTCTTCAAATCATTCTCTTCTTCAAACTATGGGGAATGACAAACGATGTTATCAAGTTGAAAGAGTATTTTTCAAATTTCATTCCACTTCCTGACAAGAAGGCTATTGTGAAATCAACTCACGTGGAAGTGGAGATTATAAAATATAAATATGATATAATGAAATATCAATGCTATAATCCAAAATCGAAAATCTACGAATATCATAGTAAAGAAGATTTGATATTAGAATAAAAACACATAAAAGGGTAGCCATTGAGACTGCCCTTTTTATTTCCCCATCCTTTCCATCACCCTGTTCAGAAGTTCGTCAACTCCTCGCCTGAAATCAGAGTAGGTGGTGTAAAGCACCATCAATTCGGTGCATGTGGCGGAAATGACACTTGCACAAGTTATCCCTGTGATGTGCGCAACAGCCCTGCGCATTCCATGTGGCATTTTTCCTCCAAATAGTTTTTGTGGCGCATATAAATAGATGACCACAAAGATGAACTCCTTGCGGTCATTCACCGTAATGTCGCCTCCCTTGATGCCCTTAAATATCTCATAAATCTTTGGTATCAAAGCCAAGTCTTTCAGTCGTGGAGACGTGGCCAGCTCATTGTCTACAATAGCCTGACGAAGTGCCGTGCGTGCCTTTTCAATTCTCTTAATGGTCTCGATTATCTGTTCCATAGATTGCGGTTTTCCACAAAAATATGGCAAACAATCAAATCTGCAAAATTTCGCTTAGATAAATCTTGCATTATTCTATTGAAATACAATAACAAAAATTAAGCAACAAGGTGTGTTACCTACTGTGTTAGCTGCTGTGTTACCTTTTTATTTTCATCTCTGCAACTATCTTGTTTCTATATAATTATAAATGTGCTTACTGTGTTAACTGCTGTGTTAACTGCTGTGTTAACTCGTTTTTAATACATAGTCTAAAACTTTTACATTTGCTTCGTTGATAGCCTTAAAGTCCTTTTTGATATACAACTCTGTCACTCTTAAGGCTGGGTCGGTGTGATTGAGCATATCATTGACAATATACTTGCTTATCCCCACGTCATTCACTGCTATGGTTGCGAGCGAGTGTCTGGCAGCGTAGAATTGCAGATTATCTACTCCAACTTCACGGCCAACTTCCTTTAGTCCGATGTTTATCGCGCGGTTCATACTTTCCATAGAACTAAATCTCTCATTAAAATTAAAAACTCTCTCATTTCCACGATACTTATTTACAAGTGGCATGATGCACGGCTGCACATCCACTTGTATTTCTGCCTTATCACTTCTTCTACCCCTTGTTTTCATACGTTGGTATGTAATTGTCCTGCCATCAATTTCAATAGCATTGTACAGGTCGGCAGAGTTTATACCCATAAGGCAGAAAGACAGTTTGAAACAATCGAGGGCAAGGTCGTGGCGGCTATCCTTTCCTTTTGTCTTGATATTGTCGTATGGCAAGGCGAAAATCTCTCTTATTTTCTCCACTCCCAGTGCCCTTTTCTCTGCTATATTCTGCCTTGGTGGTCTATATCTGTCAAGCGAGTGCTTAATGCGAATGATGTCGTTATCTTCATCATTATAACACTCTTTCGCCGCGTTGAACATGGTCTTAATGCAGTTTGGGTATAGAGACTGTGCACGAGGACGGTCGTTTAAGCTGTTTTCAAAGGCCTTCATCGTTTTTACGGTAACTTCATCACACAAGATGTTTTCACGCCCCATAAAGGTGCAAAATGCGTTAAGTGAAGTCTTGTAGTTTTTCATTCCTTTAATTTCTGTATGCTGCTTCATCCATCTGTCCGCAAAGTTAGTGAAAGATATTCCCTTGTTGTCCTTCTTTTGCTTGATGTAATTCACAACAACCCCAATATCAATATTATTAAATTCAAGGCTAAGCTCATTAACTCTCTCCCTGTATACTTTAATCAGGTCGTTGCACCTATCAATGATGTATGCGTTCTTTATCTTCAATGATGTCGTAAGGTCTTTTTTTGTCACATACATGGTAGTTGGAATATACCTTACTTTTCTGTTGTGCGTAAAACGTATTACCACATTCCACGTTTTGTCAGGACGTTGCCTGTTTTTGAAAATGGTTGCCTTAAATGTTGCCATAATAGACTTGTTTAAACTGTGCTAAAACAAATTATTGTCACTTGTGTTATTTATAGGCCACTTGTAGTCACTATTTGTTAATGCTTATAGGATAAAATAAAAGCGGAAAGCCTTTGTTTGTCGGGCTTTCCGCTTGTTTTCTTGGAGGGTGGAAGGTGGGACTCGAACCCACGACATTCAGAACCACAAACGGAAAGCTTATGTTTTTATCTATCTCATTTTCATCATGATACGCCTATTTGTTATGATGTTGCTAAAACAATGCTAAAATATTACACGAGTCTCCCATGGAACGTCACTCGATATATTGCAACTATTTCCGACTTTTCTATCTTGAACTTAGGGTAATTCGGAGAGATGCACCATAGAATTTCATCATCGTTATCGTCTATAGACAGGTGCTTAATCATTCGGTCGTCGTGCGTGATAATCATGTATGTCTTATCTGGGTCCAATCTCTCCCATCTGTCTACTTCTATTATGGATATGAAGTCTCCCGGCTTGATGTCTGGCTCCATTGAGCATCCTATGACAGGGAACGCCCCTATTGATGACTGCATTCCAGGCAGGTTTATCCACCCAGTTGGCTTCATGTTGTCAAGAATGGTTGCAAGGTCTTGCTTTCCCGCACTCACGGGGAGGTCTCCGTAGTACGGCACCGAGCCCCTTGTTTTCTCATCCGTAACGACCTGAGCTTCTTTGTTTTCTTCGTCAACAAGCATGGAACCCTCGCCAGTGAGAAGCCAGATAGGGTTTACCTGCTTATAATACCTACAGAATGGCTCCAGTATTCCAGAAGAAGCCTCTTTTGTCTCTCCATTACGTAATTTCACCATCATGTTCTTTGTTATCCCAGGTACATCCGTGTAAACCCGATAATCTGTCAGCCCCAAGGCATTCATAACCTTGTGTAATCTGTCTTTTTTTGTTTTTTCCATAAATTATCCTCCATAAATTTTGTTAGTATCATAAAAGATAGTATCTTTGCATTGCATTTGGTCAAGAGATGCGAATGGCATTGCTAAATTTTCCCCCATAGGGAGTTTAGATAACTCACCTCTGCAAGGCTTGACCACTTGCAGGGGTTTTTGTTTTATATACAACCGACCTCCACTACATAAAGGTTCAATCCGTGCAGTCCTTTTCGTCTTATCAACGATATATAAAACTGCTCTCTCAATGTGAATATACCCACACTCGCAAAATCCTGCTCCGTTTTGACCGTAACGACAGGTGCTTATGCCGAAAGGTTGTGTTTGTGGAAGAATGGCGGAAAGCATACGTTTTCACGATTGGGTTTTCATTCACTTTTCAAACTATAATTAAATATAGAGATAAAATAAAGTAAATCGTGGATGAATCTGCTTATTATAACATAAGCATAGACGGTCGTGTGGAAATAAGTCAATGAACGCTTAAATATATTTTGTTATGAAAGAACTTGTAAATCTCATCTTTGCCAATACAGAGCGGCTTCTGTGGTTCAGGCACTTGTTATGGACGTTGCGAAAGACCGACAATGAACCATGCGGAATCGGCTATTATTCAAACAAGTATTTTGATGTCATCAACGAGGACACCCAAAAGTGGCTGCACCAGCACCGCAACGACTATCTGGACAAAGACAAGACAACAGGAACGGAGAACTCGACGGACGTAACCGACGAATCGTCTTGAGTGTTTTACCTACATATTCTTTTAGTTCCATACCAACCAATTAAATCGTTTTTCATTATGAAGAAGAACAAAGCTGTTCGGCAAATATCCAAGGAGCAAGCA
>CAMPYS010000041.1 GCA_946998295.1 uncultured Prevotella sp. | reverse complement strand
AACTGTGTTAAACTAATTTTTATTGTAGCCTGACACAGTTTACTTTACACTCTCATTTATTTATATAATAGTGCTTGTATTTGGCTTATTTTTTCTTGCATTGGCAAATTATAATCTATCCAATTAATTGTAAATCCACGACGTTCCATACCTCTAAACCAAGTCATTTGTCTTTTAGCAAACTGATGAATAGCTATTTCTAACTGCTTATACATTTCATTGTATGTAATCTGATTAATTAGGTATAAAGTGATGTATTTATATTCAAGACCATAATATATTAAATCTTCTGGTTTTATATCCATTTTAAGAAGCATTCTAACTTCATCTATCATACCTTCTTGCATACGATCTTTTAAGCGTTTACTTATTAGATTTCGCCTTGTTTCACGATCAATAGCAATTCCTATTATAAGTGAATCTATTTTAGGCATTATTCGGTTATCTGCAGTATGAACTATTTTATAAGTTTCAATTTCTATAGCTCGAATAGCTCTATTGACAGTATCAATATCTGTATGGTTATGTAAAGAACTGTTATTTTGTGTTTTTAAGTCTTTCAATGTATTAGCTAATTCAGTAAGTGATTTAGTCTTTAAATATTTACGAAGTTCTTCATTTTGCGGTACTGTTGACAAATCATATCCTTTAAGAACAGCTTCAATATAAAGCCCACTTCCACCACAAAGAATAATTGGATTATCTTCTCTTATTAATTTTGAGTAAACATTTAAAAAATCATTTTGATATTGGTAAACATTATATTTTGTTCCAGGTAATACAATATCAATTAAATAATATGGTATAGACTCACCACTGGGCAAGTTATAGTCTGATAAGTCTTTGCCAGTACCTATATTCATAAATTTATAAACTTGCCGACTATCACCACTTATAATATTAGCTTTTATTTTTGCAGCAAGTGAAGTGGCTAATGATGTTTTACCACAAGCAGTTGGACCTATAATAGTTATTAATTTTTTCATTCTCTCTATATATCTAAAAAGTCATTCGAATAATTTCGAATGACTTTTTTAGATAATTACTTATTAATATTACTCTTAATTTATTATCCATTAACCTTAGCCATGTGTTTGATTAGGTCTACTACTTTATGAGAGTAACCTATTTCATTGTCATACCAAGACACAACTTTTACAAATGTATCTGTAAGAGCTATACCTGCTTTTGCATCAAAAATCGATGTACGAGAATCACCAAGAAAATCAGAAGATACAACCGCTTCATCTGTATATCCTAAAATACCTTTAAGTTCTCTTTCTGATGCCTCTTTCATAGCTGAACAAATCTCCTCATATTTTGCAGGTTTTTTCAAGTTAACAGTCAAGTCTACTACAGAAACATCCAAAGTTGGAACTCTCATAGACATACCTGTTAACTTACCATTTAATTCAGGTATAACTTTACCTACAGCCTTAGCTGCACCAGTAGAAGATGGTATTATGTTTCCTGAAGCTGCACGCCCACCACGCCAGTCTTTCATAGAAGGACCGTCTACAGTTTTCTGAGTAGCTGTAGTAGAGTGTACTGTTGTCATTAAACCATCTACAATACCAAACTTATCGTTCAATACTTTAGCTATAGGAGCAAGACAGTTTGTTGTACATGAAGCATTTGAAACAAATTGAGTACCTTTAACATATTTATCAAGGTTTACACCACAAACAAACATAGGAGTATCATCTTTAGATGGTGCTGACATTACTACATATTTTGCACCAGCTTGTATATGAGCTTGAGATTTTTCTTTTGTCAAGAATAAACCTGTTGATTCAACAACATACTCTGCACCTACTTCATCCCATTTTAAGTCAGCTGGGTTACGTTCTGCAGTAACACGAATTATATTTCCATTTACTATAAGTTGTGACTTTTCAACATCAGCCTCAATTGTTCCATTAAACATACCATGCATGGTATCATATTTCAACATGTATGCAAGATAATCAACTGGACATAAGTCATTAATACCTACTACTACTACATTTTTTGAGTTTGCGTCTTCTAAAGTTGAACGAAAAACAAATCGTCCAATACGACCAAAGCCGTTAATACCAATTTTAATCATTATGCTATTACTTTTATTTAATTAAAAATATACTTATTACTAACCTATTTGAGATTTATAATAAAATTTAATATATAAATATATGCCGAAATAAAACTACATGAAACATTTTATCACATAGTATTAAATTGACTTATAACCTTTTGTGTAATTCCTTTTTAATAAATCCTTTAACGTAAGCTCTTTACACTCATTAGAGACAAACGCTTCATGCATTTCTTCATATCCTTCAGCTTCTTCTTTCGAGTGATTAAAAGAAATTTTATCAGCTTTAGCTTCTGCAAAAAACCATCCTATTAATGCTATTATCACTAACAATATAAAACCGATTACTGGTGTTATCATAAATAATTTATTTTTGTTTATTCTATTGCAAATTTACATTAAGTTTAGTATATAACCAAAAAATATCTAAGTTTTTATACCTTTGTATCTATCAATTAAAACAAATTTATTAGAATTTATTGTTAAAATATTTCTAAAAGGAAATGACACGAAAAGAACGATATAGTAAAATACTTAATTATTTTATAGAAAATATAGGTGAAACTACTACAGAGCTTCAGTTTAATTCGGCTTTTCAATTGCTTTGTGCAACTTTACTTTCAGCTCAATGTACTGATAAAAGAATAAATGAAGTTACACCATATTTATTTAGACAATATCCAAATGCAAAAGCCATGTCTAAAGCTGAACCGGAAGAAATTTTTGAATATATCAAAAGTGTATCATATCCAAATTCTAAAGCTAATTATTTAGTAAATATGTCTAAGCAAATAGTAAATTTATATAATGGTGAAGTACCATCTGAAACAGATGAACTTATAAAACTTTCAGGAGTAGGACGCAAAACTGCAAATGTTGTTCAATCTGTTTGGTTTGGAAAGCCAACTTTAGCTGTAGATACACACGTTTATAGAGTAAGTCATAGATTAGGACTAGTTCCACAAGCCGCTAATACACCGCGGAAGGTAGAAGATTTCTTATTAAAAAATATTCCTACAAATTTAGTATCTTCTGCTCATCATTGGCTATTACTACATGGTAGATATATTTGCAAAAGTATTAGTCCACAATGCAATAAATGTCAATTTGATAAATTCTGTCCTAAAATTTTAAATAATAGTAAATTATAATAATAATTAAAAATAATATCTTCTACGATTATGTATAAAGCGCCTATAATAACAAATCATTTGGAGCAAGAAATATCATCTGCACTTTCAGCTATTAAACATGATAAAACTTTTATTCTATTAGATGAAAATACTAAAATAAAATGTTGGGAAAAGATAAAAAACTTTAGCAGCATTAATACCGCATATACAATAACTATAAAACCAGGAGATAAACATAAAAACTTAACATCTGTATCTTATGTATGGCAGAACTTACAAAAATATAAGGCTACACGACACTCGTTACTTATAAATTTGGGTGGTGGAATGGTTACAGATTTAGGTGGATTTGCTGCAAGTACTTTTAAACGCGGAATAAAATTTATTAATATACCAACCACATTGTTAGCGATGATTGATGCAAGTATTGGAGGTAAAACTGGAATAAACTTTGAAGGATACAAAAATGAAATAGGCGTTTTTAATGAATCTCAGGCTGTAATAATAGATACTATTTGGTTAAAAACGTTAGATAAAGAAAATATTCTTAGCGGATATGCTGAAATGATTAAACATAGTCTGTTAGCTAATGAACTTATGTGGGCAAAACTTATAAAGTTAAATATAGAAAAACTCGATGATAATACATTCTCTTCTATAGTTAAATCTAATATTAAGGTAAAGGCCTTTTATGTAAAGAAAGATCCACATGAAAAAGGTATAAGAAAATCTTTAAATTTTGGTCATACATTTGGGCATGCGTTTGAAACATGGTTCTTGAAGAAAAGTAACATTCTCCATGGTACAGCAATTGCCTATGGCATAATATGTGAATTATATCTATCTGTTGTAAAACAAGGATTTCCTATAGAAAAGATGCGAGCAACTGTTAATTTTATAAAAGAAAACTATGGAACTCCATTATTCGATTGTAAAAATTATGACAAGCTAATAGAAATAATGTCACATGACAAGAAAAACATTTCAGATAATATAAATGTAACGTTATTAAGCGATATAGGGAATATACATATAAACCAGTTTGTAAATAAAAATGAAATAAAAGAAGCTTTTGATTTCATAAGAGAAATATAATTATCATATTTAGCGAAAAAAAATAAAATATTTTTGCAAGTAAAAAATAAAAGTATTATTTTTGCGATATATGAAGCCCAAAAATTAATATTTTTATAAATATATAATTACTATTTTATTAACAATCAAATTTAAAGACCTATGAAGAATTTTTATCTTTTAGCAATTTTTGCAACATGTTTATCAACTTCCTTAACTGCACAAGAAGTTAATAACGAAGTAGCAACATTCGAAAATATTAAAGGTATTCAATTTAATAACAAAGGGTATTATGAAGGAGGGAAAATAGGTACTCCTAAAAAAACTACCTATGGAGACATCTATACATGTGACTATACAGAGGGAAATTACACTTTTGGACTAAAATATACCTTTATGCCTAAATATAATTTTGGCACCAGTTATGGTATTGCTATTTCTAAAATTGAAGGAACTTCTAATATGAATGATCCACGCTTTGAGAGTATTGCAGGATGTGGAGCAAATAAATCAAAAACTTTTGGAGTTATTAGTGGAGGACAAACTTATTTTCAAGTAAAAAATCCTATATCTGGTTTCTATATCTCAAATACAGTAAATTCAATTAATGGAATACGTAATGGTACTAGCTCTATTGGTAAATTTCAAAAAGAAGGAGACTACTTTAAGCTCCTAATATCGGCAAAAAAATTCAATAGTAACCCAAATATGGCAGATATGTTAGTTGGAGAAATAGAGATTATGCTAGCAGAATTTAAAGATGGGAAACTAATTTATAATAAAGATTGGACATGGATAGATTTAACATCAATACCAAAAGGATATGATTATATAATGTTTGATTTTGATAGTAATGTAAAAAATAAATATGGTTTAATGTCAGCATCTAAAGAATTATGTATTGATAATATAAACTTAAAAATAAAAGGAGGCACTGATAATATTAGCTCTAATACATTAAATAAAGAAACTAAAGAAATTAGTAGATATTCTATAGATGGTCGTCGCTTAAATTCTCCTCAAAAAGGTATCAATATAATAAAAATGAGTAATGGAACTATAAAGAAAGTATTAGTTAAATGATTTATAGATAAATCCATTTAACTATAAAAAAATATACGAGATGTACTTATAAACCATCTCGTATATTTTTTATACTTTTAAAAAGTGATTCCGTTGGGGTTCGAACCCAAGACCCACAGCTTAGAAGGCTGTTGCTCTAATCCAACTGAGCTACGGAACCGTAAATTTGCTTGCAAAAGTAAGCATTTTATAAATTACTACCAAATTAATTTATTATAATTTTTATTTACAATTTTAGATTGTTGTAAAAACTTTCAGCCTTATATTTAAATATACTGGAGAAATGTTTTTAGATAAGCATGTGACACAATGTGTCTCGGCTTTGCTGTTGAGTTCATACCAATATATCCCCTTGTGCGTTGTCGTTGTCCTTATTGCGGCAAAGCTTGGTTTTAATGGTTTAAATATGGATATTTTACTCGCTCGTCCATTGTATAATTTATTGTTTAATGTATTAATTTATAGGCATCGCTTTGGGGTGAATTGTTCGCAATAGCGTTAAAGCTCTGTTTTTCTTTGTCTTACTCATTATTAGTTCATAACTTTGTAACTATTAAAAAATAAACAATCATCTAATGGGACAGAAGAAAGAGCATAGCAACCTTATTAAGGAGCATTTGAAAAAGAGAGGCATCACCCAAACATGGCTCGCCAAAGAGTTGGGTATGAGTTTCAGTATAACCAATGCCTATGTCTGTAATCGCAAGCAACCTAATCTTAACATTATCTTCAAAGTGGCAGACTTGCTCAATGTTTCACCTAAAGAATTAGTAAAATGATGCACAATAACCTTATAGATAATTCTTCCGATGCACTATCTATGCTGACCTATATAAAAAGATGTATATTGGCTGAAGATGTTGACAAAATTCAGATTGCAACTGGATATTGGGACATACAAGGTATGGAACTTATCATAGACGAACTTACAAGTTTTTTAGAGCGAGAAGGAACTTCGTTAGAACTGCTTATTGGTAAAGATCCTTATATTTATAATTCGTTGCTTGCAAAGCCAAAGTATAAAGATGCAAGCTATCCTTATGACTTTATAAGGACAGATATACACGATCTTGAAATAAAAGACGAGTACAAGAATGTTATCAATCTATTACTTAAATATTGTAGCAATGGTAAAATAAAGATACGTATCTATTCCCAAAACGCTAAAGGCAAAGATGAGTTTTTACATTCTAAATGTTATATTTTTTCTGGTCCGTCGTTTTCTTATGGCATAATTGGAAGTTCTAACTTTACAAAGAAAGGGCTATTGGGAAATGCAGAATTGAATTATCTTGAAACAGACCCTGCTCGTATTACAGCTCGACCAACACATGGATCAAATACAAAAGGGCATATTTGTTGGTTTGAAGAAAAATGGGAACTTGCTAAAGAATGGACACAAGAGTTTTTAGAACAAATTATCAAGAAATCGCCTATCTACATAGACATACAACAAGATAAGGATAAAGATTTTACACCGTATGAACTATATATTAAATTATTGCAAATTAAGTTTGGAGATATTTTAGATAAATCGCTCGGAAAACAAATAGAAACCTACCTGCCAGCAAACATTCGCAAACTCAAATATCAGATAGAGGCAGTAAAAAGATGTATAGGAATTATGCACGAACATGGTGGCTTTATGTTGGCAGACGTGGTGGGACTTGGTAAGACAATTATTGGCACGCTGGTTATCAAGCACTTTCTATCTGTGCCAGAAGATGATGGCCGAGAACGTAAAGTATTGATCATTACTCCTCCTGCCATTCAATCGGGCTGGAAAAAGACTATTGCCATGTTCGACAAAGACTCTAACAAAAAGATTGCACCATACATTGACTTTATCACAACTGGACGCATTGGAAATGTTATTGAAGATGAAAGCTGGGAAGATAACGATGATGACAATAGCGATTCAGGGGATTTTGGAGGAACGCTAAAAGAAAAGAATTACGGATTTATCGTCATAGACGAAAGCCATAAGTTCCGCAACAGTGCAACGTTGATGTATCAGTCTCTTGATGAACTAATACAGAAAATTGGTTCAAACACAGGCGTATATCCCTATGTGGGACTGCTGTCTGCCACTCCGCAAAACAATCGTCCAAACGACTTGAAGAATCAAATATATCTCTTCGAACGCAACCATAATGACAGCACTCTTAAAAAAGCAGAGAGTGGTAACATTGAAAAATTCTTTGCTGAGATAAATAAAGAATATGACCTACTTATTAGTAAGCCAAAAGTAAATGTTGACACAGGAGTTCTTATTAATGATATACCAATAGAAGAACGCCGTAAACGACTTGATGAAATCTCAAAAAAAATACGCGATTGCATTTTAAACGATATTCTTGAACGAAGAACAAGAACAGATGTTGAGACATATTACGAGAATGACATGAAATCACAAGGGTTGATTTTCCCTAAAATTATTGGACCAAACAACCTTGAATATATTATGGATGACGAGCTGGCACAACTTTTCTCTGACACCATGACAATTATAGCTCCGAAAGAAGAGGAAAAGTTGCAGACAGACGACTGGTTAAGATATTTCCGTTATCGTGCCATTGAATATTTTGTTGACACTGCCAATGAAAAGAAATATACAGGTAGAGGAAACAGAGGCGTAAAAGATGTAGCTAAACAGCTTGCAACAATAATGCAGATACTTCTCGTAAAGCGTTTAGAAAGTTCATTCACAGCTTTCACTAAATCACTGCTGAACTTGAGACGATACACAGACAACATGATTAAGATGTGGGAAAATAATACCATTTTCATCTGTCCACAGATTAATGTTAACAAGGAACTTGACTACGAGGAAAAAACTAAAAAGCGAGGAAAGAAAGTCTCCTTTAGTGATTGCGTAGAAGACATCAGGGGCAAAATCAAGAAATTGACGGAACAAGGACGTAACGAGAAAGGACAAAATGCTGAATATACACGTAAGGACTTTAAAGAGGAATACTATACTCAACTAAAAGAGGACTTACGACTTATCTCCAATCTATATGACCGATGGGCTATGAACTCGGCTGACCCGAAGTTTGATGCCTTCAAAGAAAGTATCAAACAGGAACTGTTCAATCCTAAAAAGAACACTTCTGGAAAATTAGTTATTTTTTCTGAAGCTATAGATACTGTTAATGCACTTGCCAGCGTTGTAAAGGCAAAGGGATATAAAACTCTTGTCATAACAGCTGCCAATAGAGATGAAATGGAACATACAATAGAAGAAAACTTCGATGCCAACTTTGAAGGGGTTTGGAAAGACGATTACAACGTCATCATTACGACAGAGGTATTGGCAGAAGGGGTTAACCTTCACCGAGCAAATGTAATACTTAATTACGATACCCCATGGAATTCTACACGCTTGATGCAACGCATTGGAAGAGTTAATCGTATTGGTAGCAAAGAACCTTTCATATATGTTTATAACTTTTTTCCAAGTGCAGAAGGCGATGCTCAGATACAGTTGGTTCGTAAGGCATACACTAAGTTGCAATCTTTCCATGTTCTATTTGGAGAGGACAGCAAGATTTTTTCAGAAGCGGAAAGCGTTGTGCATTACAATATTGCCAAAGCTGTTGACGGAGAAGAATCACCTTTGCAGAAATACATTTATGAACTGAAACAATACAAAGATGCGCACCCAAAACGCTACTTGCAAATTGAACAAGACAAGGATAACTGGCAGATAGCACAAACAGCAAGTGGCACGGCATATTTCATCGTGAAAGCTCCACGTTCTGCAAGACTTGCCATTAAGATAGATGAAGAAGGAAACACACAGATTATCTCACTGCTTGAACTACTCGAAGATATGCGTGTGGATGAAAATGTAAAACGTGTTCCATTACCTGATAACTGGAAGCAACTGTCGGTTGATGCTATTAAGACTTACAACCAGTATTTTGTACGCATCAATAAGTCAAGAGCTGGTAACAAGACAACGAGTGCTAAAGAAGTATTGGTAAATATTAACAAGACACATAATTTATCAACTAAATCAAAGATTTTACTAACAAATACTCGTAAATTGATTGACCAAGGAAGTTTTGATATTATTAAAAAGGTATTAGCTATTGGGCAGGAATTAAAAAAACGTGATTCAAGTATTTTTGCCATAAATCAACAAGACATTGACAAAATTCTGGAGAAAGAAATTGGCAAACTCGTCACCCATGTAGAAAATAAACAAGGTAAAGCATATATAGTATTAGGTACTATCAAATAAAAGATAACCACTATTAGATATAAAGAGCACCTCTATTCCGTCTTTATTGCTGTGGACTTTGGTAGTGTGTAGCGTGTTTCTTCAGCCTCGTCGCCTGGGACAAAGTCTAATAAATTAATATCAATATCTGGTACTTCTAAGTTTCCTATATTTCCTAATAAGTCTTTATTTTCTGTTGTTGTTTCCATGTTTTATATTATTTTTGTGCTGTGTAACTAATACTTTATAATTATGCATTATGAATTTTATAAAGAGCATCCTTCAGATAAGGTTTGGTGGGTTAGTGAATATTCCGATGATGGTTTTCAAACTCGAGGACCGCTCTTGATTTCTTTTGATAAGAAAAAAATATTTAACTTATTTCAGGACTACCCACATGCTCTAACCAAAGAACAAAAAGAATTATTTGATAAAGAGAATCCATATTGGAAAAACTTCTTTAAAGATAGGCAGTAAGGTTATTTTATATGCCCTGCTGCTCCTTTTAGTTGTTTCCACTCCTCTGTGTTTATATATCCTAACATTTTTAAAAAGTTTCCTTTATTCATAAACTCTTTTATATTAATAATATTATAATATATGGTAACATATACATAAAAAAGGAAAGTTGTTTCTTTTCTTAATAATTAATATTTAAGATAAAATTACGGTAATATTTATAAACAACGCTTATACCTATTTTTATACTTTTCCTAATACTTCTATAAAAAAACATATATAGGTTATGTGTCGCTTTAGTGTTCCTTATAGAGTCGCTTTTGCGTTCCTTATAGAGTCGCTTTTGTGATCCTTATAGAGTCGCTTTTGCGTTCCTTATAGAGTCGCTTTAGTGTTCCTTATAGAGTTGCTTTTGCGTTCCTTATAGAGTCGCTTTTGCTTAGGATATAAACCACAACAACTAATGTGTAAGAATGGTAACACCAGAATGGTCAAGATGGTTGAAAGCACACAGAAACTTTCATAAATTACGGTGTAGGTCTATGTGATGAACACTTATTTCAATTCCGATTCATGGAAAAACACGTTGGAGTAATTTATGGAATATTGTGTCCTGATTTTCGCCTACTCTTTACTAAAAGGCAATTTACAACAGCACATTAATAAGAATATTAATTATTGCAGACAACAAATCCAGTCTTACTAAGTATAACACCGCAAAATAAATGTTCTTTTATTTTTATAGGCAACATGACGCTATACTATGCGGCATTGCTTGTATAGTTTGTAAAGTACTTATATGAGATATAATGGAGCAAAAAGTCCCATTAAACCCAAATAGGTCATTAGAAAACTTCGCTTTCATTTTGTTTTGAAATAGAATGAAAGATGTATATTATGTTAGTATACAGATGCTATAACGATGGCACAGTCTACTATAATCTGACTTTTTGCACGAAAATCTCTAATGACCGATTTGGGTTAAAGAATTATGTAAGCATGGTGGACTAAATCCTTGCTTCCTTTCTGAAGTTTTTAAAGAATTTGAAGCACATAATGCAAAATGAGTTATATCCATTTATTTAATAAAACAATATAACTTTTATTTATAAACTTATTTATGTTAAAATAAAGTATTTATCTTTGTACATTACAGTACTTTAAATATGGCAAATAGCGAATTGAACTGACTAAAAGTTTTGTTGGCAGAAGAAAAACGAACTGACCGATTGCTGGCAGAACAACTTGGAAAAGGCCAAACATATCAAAATTATCTTACAATTCAAGTCAGCCATACTTGGAAAGCTTAATGAAGACAGCAAAACTTATAATAACAAACGTTGAATACCTTAATTCCGCAGTATTTTTTCTTGTGAGAAAATTTTATATGTTGAGGTGT
>CAMPYS010000040.1 GCA_946998295.1 uncultured Prevotella sp. | reverse complement strand
GTAGACAAGGTAAAGGGAGAGTAAAAAGAGGATGTATCAATTTTGACACACCCTCCTAAAATTTCACCTTATTAATTATAAAAAATAAAAATTTATGATAGTCCTTCTATAACTCCATTTACTACATGTATATGCTCTGCTTGTGGACTCTTTGGTAAACCTGGCATACGCATTATATTACCTGCAATAGCAACTATCATTTCAGCTCCTGTATTAATAACTATATCGCGTATTGTTATTTTAAATCCTGTTGGTACACCATAAGCTTTTGCATCTTCAGAAAAAGAATATTGTGTTTTCGCTATACATATTGGATAATTACTTATACCAAGCTGTTTGATACGTTCTAATTGCTTTTTAGCCGAAGGCTTAAATATAACCCCATTAGCTCCATATATATCTCTACAAACTTTTTCAATCTTACCATCTACTGTATCAGTATCAGAATATATAAACTCTAAAGGTTTAGATGGCTTTTCATCTATAGTGTCAATTACTAACTTAGCTATATCTTCTGCTCCCTTAGCTCCATCTACAAAAGCAGTATTTACAGCAAAACCTATACCTTGAGCTTCACAATGATTCTTTACAAGTTCTATTTCTTCGTCTGTATCAGTTGCAAAACGATTTAAACATACAACAACTGTTTGTCCAAAACGCTTAAGATTATCTATATGTTTATCTAAATTCTTGAGACCCTCTTTAACACCTGCTACATTAGGAATACTTATTTCTTTTTCGTTTATACCTCCATGCATCTTTAAAGCTTGAACTGTTGCAACAAGTATTGTCAGTGATGGAGAAATTCCTGCCTCTCTACATTTTATATCAAAGAATTTTTCTGCACCTAAGTCTGCTCCAAAGCCAGCTTCGGTTATACAATAATCGCCAAGAGTCATTCCTAATTTAGTTGCTAATATAGTATTGCAACCATGTGCTATATTTGCAAAAGGACCACCATGTATTATAGCTGGACCATTAGATAATGTTTGAACAAGATTTGGATTTATAGCATCGTGAAGTAATGCAACTATTGCACCTGTAACATTTAGCTCTTTTAAATATAATGGTGTACCATCAAGTTTTATTCCAAGTATAATGTTATCTAATCGTCTTTCTAAATCTTCTTCTGATGTAGAAAGACATAAAATAGCCATTATCTCTGATGCGGGTGTAATATCAAATCCGCTTTCTTGCATTAGCCCATCTGTTTTTGCACCAATACCTGTTATAATATTACGCAAATTCCTATCATTTACATCGAGAACGCGTCGCCACCATATCTCACGCATTCCAAATCCATCAGACTGATGCTGATATATATAATTATCCAATAAAGCTGATATCATATTATTTGCAGAGGTTATAGCATGAAAATCTCCTGTAAAATGCAAATTAATACGTTCCATAGGTAGTACTTGCGCATAACCACCACCAGCTGCACCACCTTTCATACCAAAGCATGGACCAAGAGAAGGCTCACGCAACACAGGTATAGCCATTTTTCCTAAACGTTGCATTCCCATAGCAAGACCTACACTAACTGTAGTCTTACCAATTCCTGCTTTAGTTGGTGTAATTGCAGTAACAAGTATCAATTTGTTACGTTTTACCTTTTCGTTATCTATAAGTTTATAAGGTACCTTAGCAATATACTTGCCATATGGTTCTAATTGCTCTTGGGATATATTAAGTTTATTGGCTATTTCACTAATGGGTAACAATTGTGCCTCATGAGCAATTTCAAAATCTGATTTCATAGGTAAATTTGATTTAATTTATGTAATGTTTAGAGTTCAAAATTAATCAAATTATCCATATTAACAAACTATTTGATATAAAATAGCAAGTAAAATAAATGTTTTTTGGCAAATTTAGTTGTTTTACATTACATTTGTAAACTACACTTTACATTATTCGATATATTATTTTTATTCTTTATAAATAATATCTTTTATTACTTCACTACCAATAATCAATCCTGTCGCTGCAGGAACCCAAGCATTAGATGCAGGAATATAACGTTTTTTATGAGTTGTTCCTGAAAGCTCATCTAAAGTTTTATCTGCATCAATAGAAGAAATATTAGTATTTTCAATAGATTTATGTGGCAATTCTGAACTGTATACCACCTTTAACTTGTGAACGTTAGTTTTATGTAATTTCTTCCTTAATATTTTTGCGATAGGATCATTCTTAGTTTTAAATAAATCTGTAACTTGTAACTGTGTTGCATCTAATTTAAAAGCTGCTCCCATACTACTTATTATAGGAGTATCAAGATTATAACAACGTGTTATAATATCTATTTTTGCAGTTACAGTATCTATACAATCAACAACATAATCATATTTAGCAAAATCAAATTGAGTAGATTTTTCGGGTAAGTAGAAAGTTTTAAACGTTTTTACTATACAATGTGGATTTATATCATAAATGCGTGCTTTACAAACATCTACTTTCGCTTTACCGATAGTAGAATGTGTCGCTATAATTTGACGATTTATATTAGATATGGTTACATAATCATCATCAACTATATCTATTTGCCCTACTCCGCTCCTTGCTAATACTTCTACAACATATCCTCCTACACCACCTACACCAAAAACTATAATATGACTATTTTGTAATTTTTGTATAGCAGCTGTACCTAATAATAATTCTGTTCGTGAGAATTGGGTTTCCATATATTCTTAATTTAAAAGACATACGATAAATAAATCGTATGTCCTATATATTCTAAGAAGTTGATAATATAATTTTAATTAGCCATAAATAATATTCCCATCTTCATCTTTAAACTCATCACTTATACCCTTTTCGTATGTAGACATAGCTCTCAAACTCATTCCTATATTAGAAAATCCTCCATCATGGTATAAGTTTTGCATTGTAACTTTACGTGTCAAGTCTGAAAACATAACAATGCAATAATCTGCACATTCAGATGCTGAGGCATTGCCTAAAGGAGACATACGATTAGCAAAATCAAAAAGTCTATCCATCCCTTTTATACCTTGTCCAGCTGTAGTCTTTGTTGGTGATTGAGAAATTGTATTTATTCGTACATTTTTAGAACGACCATAAATATAACCAAAGCTCCTTGCTATGCTTTCCAATAAAGATTTAGCATCGGCCATATCATTATAACCAAAAAATGTACGTTGAGCTGCTATGTAAGAAAGTGCTACTATTGAACCATAATTATTAATGGCATCAAGTTTTTTTGCACTCTGTATCATCTTATGAAATGAAATAGCAGATATATCAAGTGTTGTATTAAACATCTTATAATCCAAGTCATCGTATGTCCTATGTTTACGAACATTTGGCGACATACCTATAGAATGTAATACAAAATCTATTTTGCCACCTAATACCTCCATTGAACGCCTGAATACATTTTCTAAATCTTCTACATTAGTTGCATCTGCGGGTATAACTTCGCAATTTAATTTTTCTGCTAATTCATTAACTGTTCCCATGCGGACTGCAACAGGTGTGTTTGAAAGTGTTATCTCTGCTCCTTCTGCAACTGCCTTCTCTGCAACTTTCCAAGCAATTGATTGATCATTTAATGCGCCAAAAATAACTCCTTTTTTACCTTTTAATAAATTGTAACTCATAATTTTTTATCTAAAAATGGCTTCAAAGGTACAATAAAAAGTTTAAACAACTTGGATATAATTTTATTTAACGGTATCTACGCGTTTAAATACTTGAGATATGTTTTGTTCTCTATGTAATAGCTGTACCTCAATACCATATTTTTTACTTATGTGTTCTGCTAAATGTTGAGCACTATACACGGAACGATGTTGCCCTCCTGTACATCCAAAAGAAAACATAAGATTTGTAAAACCTCTCTCTATATAACGCTCTATATGGTGGTCTGCTAAACTATAAACTGATTTAAGAAATTTAATTATTTCACCATCATCTTCTAAAAATCTAATAACATCGTCATCAAGTCCAGTTTTATTTTTATAAGGAGTATACCGACCTGGATTATGAATACTTCGACAATCAAATACATATCCTCCTCCGTTTCCAGATGCATCTACAGGTATTCCCTTTTTATAAGAAAAGCTAAAAACTCTAACCACTAAATGTTGTTTTTCTGTGTTAGTCGTTATCTTTTCAACAGGTTCGACAGATGTTTTATAATCTACAAAATTAAATTGTGGCAAACTAACTAATCTGTTTAGCATATCTAACATATAGGGATAATGAAAAACATCTTTACCTAAAGATAATATTTCTCTAAGATTTTCAATAGCAGCAGGAATTGAGGACAAAAAATGAGATTTGCGCTCAAAATACCCACGAAAGCCATAAGCTCCTAAAACTTGCAGTAATCTGAATAATACAAATAATGAGAGTCTATTAACAAAATAATGTTTACTTGGAACTTCAATATAATTTTTCAGACTATTATAATATTCATAAACTAACTCACGTCGCAACTTATACGAATATTTTGCACTTGCTTGCCACACAAATGAAGCTAAATCATAATAATAAGGTCCGCGCCTACCACCTTGAAAATCTATAAAATAAGGATTATTATCTTTATCTAACATTATGTTTCTAGCCTGAAAATCTCTATATAAAAAAGCATCTATAGACTCTGATGTTAAATCTTTGGCAAACAATCTGAAATTAGCTTCTAACTTTAATTCATTAAAATCTAAATTTGTTGCTTTTAAAAAACAATATTTAAAATAGTTTAAATCAAATAAAACAGTATCTGTATCAAATTCTGCTTGAGGGTAACAACAAGAAAAATCTAAACCACGTGCTCCTCTTATTTGTATGTTTGGCAATTCTCTAACTATACGTTTTAGCAGTTCTTGCTCAACTAAATTATATCTACCATTAGACTTTCTTCCAGCACTAAGAAAATCAAATAAGCTCTTGCCACCTACATCCGTTTGCAAATAACTCATTTTATCATCTGAGACAGCTAAAACTTTAGGTACTGCTATTTGACGTTTCAGAAAATGGGATGAAAGGGTAATGAATGCATTGTTTTCCTCAACACTTGTACCTATCACTCCTATTACAGTCTTTCCTTTACTATTACCCAAACGATAATATTTTCTATTACTTCCTGATGATGCAATTTTATCTATATTATATGGCTCTTCTCCAAAAGTGTTTAGATATAGTTTTTCCAGTTTATTCATACAAACTATCTCTTATTTTTATCTTTCGTCTTAATAGTTTTATTGTCTCTTAAATTTTCTATTATTTCTTTTGCTTGTTCCTCTCCACGCTTTTTATTTTCATACTCTCTAAGCAGACCATCTATTAATAATAGTACAACTAATATTCCACTTGTTATCAATATATTTTTAGTCAAATAATACAGTCCACCTATTATAATAAATAGAACTAAAAAGTGTTTCCAGTTTATTCGTATCTTCATATTTTTCAATTAAGAAAATAACAATATCATCCATTGTGCTATCATAACTCTCACAAATAAAGTTATAGGGTAAACTGTAGCATACCTAATAGCAGGAATATTATTTTTAGAAGCATCAGGTGTTAAAGATAGTGCAGGAGCAAAAGTCAAAGCACCAGCTATATAACCTAAAAGTGTAAAATAATCCAACTTAAGCCAATAACGCCCTATAATAGTTGTAATCCATATAGGAATAACAGTGATAACAATAGCATATCCCATCCAAACATAACCACCATTTATAAGTTTTTCGAAAAAGTCTCCACCAACACTAAGACCTACACAAGCAAGGAATAAGGTTATACCAAATTCCTTAATCATTAGATTAACACTTTGTGTGTTATGGGTATCAAGTTTAAACCGTGTACCAAAATTACTTATCAAAATAGCTACAACAAGTGTTCCTCCAGAGAAGCCTAATTTAACACCTGTAGACATTCCAGCAATTGGTACTGCAATACTACCTATTAATACTCCTAAAAGTATAACAACAAACAGAACCAATAAGTTTGGAATACGTAATGAATTAGCTGAATTTCCAAGCATTTTCTCAACCCGTTTTACATTTTCCTCTTCACCAACAAGAATCACAGTGTCACCTGTCTGAAGATGAAGATCAGGTTTTCCTATAAGATGAACTCCAGCACGCTGTACACGTGATATATTGACATTATATATATTCCGAAGTTTTAATTCTTCAATACTCTTACCATTTATTCTTCCTTTAGTTACTAAACATTTCCTTGAAATAAGTCTATGATCAAGTTTTCCCCATAAAGCATCCGTCATCTCTATTCTATGACCAATAAAAACACATATTGTTTCCATCTCATTTTGTTCTGCTATAACCAAAAGTCTGTCTCCCTCTGTAATTACAGTATCAGAATGAGCCATTTCTATTTTTTTGTTCTCTTGATGCATAATACGTGAGATAAGAAAATCATGCTTATCTAAAAGATCTTTCACATAAGAAATTTTACGGCCGAAAATGGCTGGATTAGTTACCTCTATAGAAAAAACTAAAGCTTCATTACCCTTTGCTTTTTCATTATTTTCAACTATTTTTGATTCTTCGTCTACTTTTACGTGGAATACCCATTTTAAACAACTTGTTGTAATTATAACTCCAAGGATAGCCATAGGATAGCCTAAAGCATAACCAATTCCTATATCACCTATATGTTGGCTATTAATACCACGTGCTGTTTCTTGAGCAGCACCTAAGGCTGGAGTATTAGTTACAGCTCCTGATAAAATACCAACCATAGCTTCAATGGATGTACCAGAAATATTAAATATTATATAGGTAATTAATATAGAAATAAAAACAGATAGAAAAGATAAAAGGTTAAGTTGAATTCCTCCTTGTTTAAAAGTTGAAAAGAAACTGGGGCCAACTATCATTCCAATACCAAAAATAAATAATATCATGCCTGTTTCTTTTACATAAGAAAGTATCGTAGGATCTATCTCTAATCCAAAATGTCCAGCTAATATACCAGCAAAAAGCACCCAAGTTATTCCAAGAGAGAAACCACCTATTTTGATTTTTCCTAACAAAATACCTATGGATGTAACTAACGCTAACACAAAAATAGTATGTCCTATACTTGCGTTCGTAAGTAATTCTATAACACTTTCCATTTTGTTTTTTATTGATTATAAATGGGTTAAATATTTTTATAATTAGTAATTATCGTTATATTTCTTTAATATTGTGCAAAGGTACAATAAAGTTATTATATGGTAGTAACCTTTGAAACAAATTAGTTTATCAACTTGCTTTTTATTCATTATAAAATAATTATATTTGTAAACGGTTAAAACTAAATAATGTATATGAATAAGTTTGCTGAATTTATTAATAAAATAGAAATAGATTCCTTATGGACAGGAGGTAAGCATATCTCTTGGAATCTTGACAGAAAAGTTAATATACTTAGTGGTATTAATGGTGTAGGAAAATCTACGATATTGAATAAAGTGATAAAGGAATTATCAAATGATAATGGAACTATAGACTATAATAAAAAAGGTGTTAAAATAAGTTTAACTCCTGATACTGCAACAAAAATTAGGTTTGATATTATTCGCTCTTTCGATAGACCCCTATTATATGCAGAAAAGATAAATAAAAGCAAAACTTCAATTGCGACAGAACTTGACTGGCAACTATTTCAGCTACAACGCAAATATTTAGACTATCAAGTAAACATAGGTAACAAAATGATAAAAATATTGCAGACACTTAAACCAGAATCTGCCAAAGAAGCTCAGGCTCTATCTTTACCAAAAACGACATTTCAAAATATAATTGATAACTTATTTAAAGAAACAGGGAAAAAACTAATAAGATCTGAAAATGAAATACGCTTCAAGCAAGGGTCAGATATTCTTGAGCCATATAACTTATCCAGTGGAGAAAAACAAATATTAGCAATACTTTTAACTGTTTTAGTTGAAGACAATAAACCGTATGTGCTCCTTATGGATGAGCCTGAAGTTAGTTTGCATATAGAATGGCAAAAGCAATTAATAGACCTAATACTTGAATTAAATCCTAATGTGCAAATAATATTAACAACTCATAGTCCTGCAGTAATTATGAATGGGTGGGTTGACAGCGTTACAGAAGTAAATGAAATTGCATCAGAAGATAATATTAATTTAGTAAAATAATAACTATGTCCAAAAATCTTAGGGATAATATTTCTTCAGAATATTTTGCCGCAGCAAATAAACTTAACGGACAAAATGGACGAAAGAAAATAGTTGCATACGTTGAAGCATATGATGATATTTACTTTTGGCGTACTATCTTAAAAGACTTCGAAACAAAGAACTGCTATTTTGAAGTAATGCTACCATCAAAAGTATCTCTTAACAAAGGGAAAAAAGCTGTACTAATGAATTTAATTTCAAATGGTATAGGCGAAAATATGATTGCGTGCGTTGATGCTGACTATGATTATCTATTGCAAAATACAACAGATATATCACAAAAAATAAATACCAGCCCATACGTTTTCCACACCTACGCATATGCAATAGAGAACCTTCAATGCTTTGCTCCAAGTTTACATGATGTATGTGTGGCAGTAACTCTGAATGACAAAACTATATTTGACTTTGAAAAATATCTATATGTATATAGTAAAGCTATTTATCCTTTATTTATTTGGAATATTTGGTTTTATAGGAATAATTTGTATAATAGTTTTTCAATGACAGACTTCCTAAATATAATTAATATTTCACACTTCTCAGTTGCAAAAGCATTTTCAAATATTCAACGCATAAAAATTAGAGTTAGAAATAAAATAAAACAGCTAAAAAAAGAATATCCTAATGCAAAAGATAGCATTCTTTATCTGAAAAATGAACTTAATAAACTTGGAGTTAATGATAGTAACACATATTTATATATTCAAGGACATCATTTATTTGATAAAGTAGTAGTTCCTGCTATGGAAAAAGTATGTGATATATTAAAACAAGATAGAGAAACTGAAATATATCAAAAAGCAATACATATTATTCAAAAAAAGAATGAATTATCCAGTTACCGACATAGCACAAAAGATGTAGAATCTATGTTAAGACGATATGTTGGATATTATAAATCTGAACAATACCTACTATTAAAAAATGACTTAGAAACCTTTATAAGGAGTAATAAATTTAAATAGATATTTTTATTTTGAATTTAAACCTATTTAATGTAACTTTGCAACATTTCCATTTGCGATTTTATAAATGTCGAACGAGAATAAGTATAAATTATTAAGCAAAATAAATTCGCCTACAGATTTACGTAAATTAAATATTAACGATTTACCTAATTTATGTAAAGAACTTAGAGAAGATATCATCGAAGAGGTTTCCGTAAATCCGGGACATTTGGCTTCAAGCCTAGGAGCTACTGAAATTACAGTAGCTTGCCATTATGTATTTAATACTCCAGAAGATAGAATTGTTTGGGATGTTGGACATCAAGCATACGGACATAAAATATTAACTGGTAGACGTACACGTTTTTCTGAAAATAGAAAACTCAATGGGCTAATGCCTTTCCCATCTCCAAAAGAAAGTGAATACGACACTTTTACTTGTGGTCATGCTTCAAACTCTATATCTGCAGCTTTAGGTATGGCCGTTGCAGCCAATTTAACAAATAACAATAAACGGCATATTGTAGCTATTATTGGTGATGGAGCTATGAGTGGGGGGCTTGCATTTGAAGGGCTTAATAATGTATCTACAGTACCCAACGATTTACTAATTATCATCAACGACAATGATATGTCTATAGATAGATCTGTAGGAGGTATGCAACAGTACTTACTTAATTTAGATACAAATGAAATATATAATAAATTAAGATTTAAAGCTTCACAATGGTTACACACTAAAGGTTTACTAAATGAAAAACGCCGTAAAGGTCTTATCAGGCTTAACAATGCATTAAAAGCTGCTATATATCAACAACATAATCTATTTGAAGGCATGAGTATCAGATATTTTGGACCATTTGATGGAAATAACGTAAAAGAAGTGGTACGTGTACTTAGACAGATTAAAGATATGAAAGGACCAAAACTTCTTCATCTACATACTATAAAAGGTAAAGGATATGAGCCTGCTGAAAAAAGTGCAACAATATGGCATGCACCTGGAAAATTTGACCCTGCAACTGGTCAACGAATAATTCAAGACTCAACTAACAAACCTCCCAAATATCAAGATGTCTTTGGATATACTTTACTGGAACTGGCAAAAAATAACTCAAATATTGTTGGGGTTACACCTGCCATGCCAACAGGATGTTCAATGAATATTATGATGAAAGAATTCCCTAATAGAACATTTGATGTAGGTATAGCAGAAGGACATGCAATAACTTTTTCTGCTGGAATGGCAAAAGACGGATTGCAACCATTTTGTAATATTTATAGTTCGTTCTCACAAAGAGCTTACGACAATATAATACATGATGCTGCTATATTAAACCTTCCTGTTGTGTTATGCTTAGATCGTGCAGGATTAGTAGGAGAGGATGGAGCAACACATCATGGAGTATTTGATTTAGCTTTTTTACGACCAATACCTAATATAACTATATCATCTCCTATGGATGAGCCTGAGTTACGAAGACTTATGTTTACAGCTCAACTACCAAATAAAGGTCTATTTGTTATTAGGTATCCAAGAGGTAACGGAAAGACTACTAATTGGAAATGCCATTTAGAAGAGATAAAAGTAGGTAAAGGTCGCTGCATATATAACAAAGTCTTAGGAAATAAGAGTAATAATGTAGCTATCCTTAGTATCGGACCTATTGGAAACGATGTTGAAACAGCTATACATGAAATAGAAGACATAAATACCTATTCAGGTCACATAGCACACTATGATATGAGATTTTTAAAGCCTTTAGATAATGAAATATTAACAGAGGTGGCTGAAAATTTCTCTAATATTATCACTATAGAAGATGGTATAAAACTTGGTGGGTTAGGAACTGCTGTTACAGAATGGATGATAGCAAAAGGATTTAAACCTTCAATTAAAAAGTTAGGAATACCTGATAGGTTTATAAATCAAGGAACTGTCCAAGAACTAAAACAAATATGTGGGATAGATATTAAAAGTATAAAGAAAGAAATAGAAATAAGTTTAACAATATAAAAAGTTTATAGCAAATAAGTTATGAAGATTATTATTGCTGGTGCTTATGCCATTGGCACTTATCTTGCGCAACTTCTATCAAGAAGTAACTACGATATAATCCTAATAGATGAAAATGCTGATAAGCTAGAAGCAATAGATCAAAATTACGACCTGCTTACAATGGAAGCAAAGGCTACAAGCATCAAAGCGTTGAAAGAAGCTGGAGCTAAGAATGCCGACCTCTTTATAGCTGTTACACCTAAAGAAGCCGACAACTTAACTGCATGTACTATGGCACACCATTTGGGAACAAAAAAAACTGTTGCCAAAATAGATAACCCAGAATACATGGAGCCGCAAAACGAAGAGTTTTTTAAAAAATTAGGTATTGACAGCCTAATATATCCTGAAGTATTAGCTGCTAAAGATATTATTAATGGCTTAAAAATGTCATGGGTACGACAACGATGGGACGTACATGGTGGGGCACTCGTTCTTTTAGGTATAAAACTACATAACAACTGCACCATACTTGACAAACCTCTAAAAGATATAAGTGGACCTTCTGATCCATACCATATAGTAGCTATAAAACGACAAAATGAAACTATAATTCCTGGAGGTAATGAATGTCTAAAATGTAATGACCTTGCATACTTTATGACAACACGTACATATATACCATATATTAGAAAAATAACAGGAAAAGAACATTATATAGATGTTAAAAACGTTATTTTTATAGGTGGTGGTAGAACTGCTGTTCGTACTGTTAAAATAATACCA
>CAMPYS010000039.1 GCA_946998295.1 uncultured Prevotella sp. | reverse complement strand
TATTTGCCATGCCACACAGCTTACGGATGAAGTCTGCTTGCTCTACGGTCAGTCGCTCAATGACATTTCCTTTATCAATAATTTTTCTTACAAACTCACTCATGGTTACTCCTGCGCTTTTGGCTTTGCCTTTAAGTGTATAGTAATCCTGCGTATTCAGTTTCACCGTGATACGGTATTTCTTCTTTTCGGCTACGCCCTTGGTTGGACGACCACCTTTTTTATATTCTGTTTTTATCATACTTGTTTCTTTTATTTGATTTGATGGAGACCAGCGGGATAATCCTCTGCAACGACTGTCAGGAGGTGGAGCAAGTGGTTTTGGTATGCCCAAAACATAAACTTGCTCCCCGAAAAATAGATTATGCGAAGCATATCCCATAGTTATAGTCTTATCCCTTTGATTTTCTTATTTTCTGCTTTCTCTGAATGCTTGAATTCAGCACATAAATACTCATTTAGGTCTTTATAGTTTTGGAAGACGAAAGAGCAGTCTTGAACAGCAAAATTATCTCTTTTAAGTTGTTTTAAAGTTCGCTTTCCTCCTTCATCATTATCTAAATATGAACAGATGAGCTTGTGCTTTGAAAGAAAAAATCTTGACTTTTTGATATTATTAATCGAGTTAAGTATCAGTGCGGCTTTATTCTCTTCATCTGGACTCATCGTAAGCAAACTAAGATAATCCATAAAACCTTCAAACAGATTGATTTGTTCTGAAGGACTGGGAACATACGACACATCTGAAGGAGGCAAACACCCTTTGAAGTATGGATTGCGCAACGCATACCCATAAGAGTTGTTTGGAAATCCTATTGCGTAAAAACTTCTCTCACCAATTCTATAATGGATTTCCCTACAATATTTTTTCGCAATGTTCAGATTGATTGCTCTATGTGTAAAATAATCTATGAGATTTGGATGACATAAGTTGGTAGAGCCAATAACCTCTATACGTGATTGGTTTGGAGAAATTGTTTTGCTATTAGCTATGGAGAATTTTGGTAGATTATTTTGTTTGCCATTAAACAACTCTATAGCTTGTACTAAACTGCAATTATGTAATTTCATAACTAAATCTATAAGACTTCCACCTTCATCAAGTGCAAAGTCATACCATAGATTTTGATTATAATCAACTTTGAAACTTGGAGTATGTTCATTTCGGAATGGACTTTTATACATTCCGTAATAGCCATAATTCTTTATAGGGTATATAGACATACTACCTAAGTAATCTTTAATTGATATTGCTTTAATTTCATTTATTGTCATACTTGTAACTTTTAAACCTATTACTTACTACAATATAATTGTTTTGTAAGTCGCTGACAGTGAAAGAAAAACATGTAGTACTAACTATCTTTGTAGTAATTATTGCACATGTATATGGTAGGTTGGTAGTAATGAGGTAGTAATATCTTATATCATTATTTACTACGGTCTAACCTTTTTTCTTTCAATGCCTTATCCCTCTTTGTAGTAAAGTAGTATTAATAATTTGTATTGTAAATTTGAATAAAGGGATTTGGAACAATCTTGCGTATATGGTAAACATACATTGGATTGCCACCTATCCTTTTGGATTTCCGCAAGAAACCAGCCTTTTTCAAGGCTTCTCCCATTCTCCTTTCACTTAGGTTTAGCGTTGTATATCCACGCAAATAGTTTAGGATTTCAGAAGTGGTCATATAACTCTCTTCGGTTGCTGCTGGCTTTTCCATGCCTTTAAGAAGCATTTCATACTCAACAGTCTGCACTTGAAACCCTTCGCTCTCTTGATGCAATTCGGCTATTTCCTCTTCATTGAACCAATAATGATAGTCAACTCTCCACAATTCAACTGCCTCGGAGTACACCTTGTTGATATTAATCCCTTTAGCTGCGTCAATATCAATGTGTTCAACTTCAAAAGGTAGAAAGCGACGACTGCCTGTCGGATCTGTTAGAAAATCATTACCATTAACAGATGCCATAAAGCTTGCTAAGTGAGGATACTCCTCAATGTAAGTGTCGTATGGTCTACGATATTTTACTCTTGGTGTCGTTATCAGATTCTTCAATTCATTTTCATCTCTCTTATTGAGTGCCTTTAGCTGGTCGTCAATATTGATAAAAAGGTATTCCGCAATCAGTGTTTGTACATCTTTTCCTTGTGGATCTATTTTTCCAGTGAAAAGATAACTCTTCAGTTCTTCTGGACAGAGTAAATCAAGGAAAGTTGTTTTGAATTTTCCTTGTTCACCTGTAAGAACTAAACATGTATGATTACGACACTGTAAATCATCCATGGCATTAGCTACGACAGCAACCAACCATTTTACAAAGTAGTGTTTCCACTTATCAGGATTTCTCACCACAACACAATTTGCCAACCTTATAATTTCAGATTCATCTTCACCTTTAGGCTTTGGAAGATTCAACAAATACTCACGAATCGGGTTAACTTTATTGCAAAAGTCGCTCTCCAATATTGCTCGAATATTATCTGCTGGAGTATATATTCCCAAAGTCCCATCTACCAGCCGCCGCATAGAATTAATATCATATTTAGTAAGAGGACGGAATGAAGTATTAGAATCTTGTTCTCGAAACTCTGTTCTACTTTTAACTGTATTAAAACGAAAAGCATAATGTTCTTTTAAGAATTGTTCTATGCGTTCATTCTTAGATTGCTTGGCTCGCCCTTCAGTTCTTTCCTTTTCCATAATGCATATATTTATAAAAGGGAAGAATCAGAATGTTTCTCAGAAATAAAAGCTTTTGCCTCCTCGTTGATTTCGGCAACAGTTTTTTTCTTACCTCCTTCAATCCATGCCAACAACTCATCTTCAAAAAAATAGAGATGCTTACCATTCTTATAACAAGGTAGTAAGCGTTTACGTACTAAGGTGTAAACCGTGGGTTTGGCTTTCCCTATAAGTTTACACGCATCATCTATTCCAATAGGAATACGTTTGGGAGGGACAATAGGGGCTTGTCCTTTACATACTAAATTCTTGATTTCAGCAACTTCGCTGACTAAGTGAGCAACTGCCTTTGGCAAGTTCTCAAAAGTGATTTCATTTTGTACCATAATACTTGTTATTGATTTTTACGGTGCAAATGAAAAAAGTGTTTCCTCTGTGTCCTAAGACACTGAAGAAACACTATAAAAACACAATAGGTTTGTGTGTTATTCTGTTATTTGGTGGTCTGAAAGGCTTTGTACAATGGGTATAGTGCCTTTCTTCTCATCATCACGGAGGTGACTTTTTATGCTCCCAACTTCCACATCTTTGAATGTGATGGCAAAAACCTGCTTAAGGAACTGCGAAATTTCATCTTGTTTGCCAACTCTAAAATGATTCCATATATTCCAACCAAAATGAAACAGGTCTAAGGCAACTAAACCTTTGATATTAATTGGTTCAACGTGTGATAAGGGAAGCTTAGCGGAGTACAACTCTATATATTCACAAAGCTTGAGCAAATCTTTATCTGAAACATAAGGTGCGAATTGCTGTTGAGTATATTTAATAGCTATCGTACGTCTATCCTGTTCCTTTTGGTCCATTATCTTTTGTTGCTGTTGCCGAATTGAGTCAAAGTCCATTGATTGTTGCTGTTGTTCGGAAGATGAACCGCCAACACCGTCTACTACTTGTCCTGCCTCAATGTCGGAGGCATTATCATTTGTTTTCTCTCCTTGTTTCTTTGGAAAGAAAAACTTGACTAATGCCGTAAATAGTCCCTCTACCAAAATAGACAATATAGAATAAATGATGATGCCTATGGCAACAACACTCCAAAAAACTATTTGTGCAGTAAATTCATCAACTCCTAAACGTAAGGCAACCACTCTTGCAAACAACGCAATGATGACACAAACAACAAGAACGGACAGATATACTACAATATGTTCAAAAAATTTGGTATTCATATTATATTGTCGAATTACGTTTTATCATTTTCAATATCTATTTGAATAGCATTGGCTGCTTTATTTTTCTTTTCATCGACAACCTTTGCATATACTTGAGTTGTTTTGACATTTGTATGCCCAAGCATCTTGCTTACAGTATAGATGTCTGTGCCGTTTGCAAGTTGAAGGGTAGCAAATGTGTGCCTAAAACAATGAAAGCTGAGGTGCTTCTGAATACCAGCTTTTTCAATCCATGCCCTTAATGGACGAGAAATCCAAGATGGATTTGGTAATCCTTCAAAAACAAGTTGTTCTGGTTGTCTTGGTTCTCCGCAAAGTTTAAAAGCCTGCTCCGAGATGGGCATATACTCCACCCCTTTTGTCTTTCTCTGAGTAAAGAGAAGTTTGACTTGGTTTCCTTCTATGGCTATTTCATTCCATTTTAGTTTTTGAATATCGCAATGTCTTAATCCTGTCAGAGCAGAGAATAGCGCAGCTCGTTTAAGGACATCACGTTCACAAGGAGTATTCGCTAACTTGTTAAGTTCATCAAGGGTTAAGTATTCCCTTCGGGATTCTTGTTCCTGTATGCCTTTGATTTTTGCAGATAAATCTATGGTCAAATATCCGTCTATGAATGCTTGTTTGAGTGCAGCCTTAAAAATAGAAAAATATGTGGAAGCTGTGTTTCGTGATATTGTCCCTTTTTTACTTCCACCACAAGGAGCAGATAACAAGAAAAACTTGAAATCTTCAGCTAATCGGTTGTCTATTTGTGAAAAAAGAAGCGTGTCTCCAGCAAACATTTTCAACAAAACATGTACTCGCTCCCAGTTTGTTTGAATTGAAAGGGAACTATTACGGTGTCGCTTATCTGCCACTTTATCAAAGTACTTAATGAAATTTTGTTGTAATCGTTCTTTCTGTTCTGCTTGTGCGGTTTCTGTGTCACTATACAAGCTTGCATTATCATATTCACGCTGCCGTAGTTTTCTAAAACTATCTGCATAAATACAGGCCTCTTGGTCTATTTCGCTTTTGCACAGGATAATTCCATTCAAATCTCGTTTAGGTTTGAAAGTTTGGGTCACTTCGGTAGTACGGGCTGTTCTACTTTTATCCCAAATAGGAGTAGTGATAGTTCGGTTTAGATACTCACGCACTCTTTGCGGAGAATCTTTTCCAGCTACTCTCACAGGATAGCTTTCTATATACAGGTACCATTCTTTTCGATAGGCACTCTTTCGCAATCGTACTGTTGCCTTTGTATTATCAAGTTCCTTTCTCATTGTATGTCGTGGGTTAGTGTTTATACAAATTGTCTATCTCTGATTTTGGCGCATAGACGTAATTACCAATCTGCCTTGTTGGAATAGAATATTTGCGAATATGCAGATATACAGTACTATCATGGATGCCAAACTTCTTGGCTATTTCTCCAATCGTATAACAATCTTCAGGCTCAAGCCGATAAGTCTTTACTTCTGATTGTTTTTCTTTTCTTCTTTCATCGTAAGGACGTAGATTAAAGCGTTCTTGTAAATCAGCTTTGCAAATACGTATCATCCTTCGTCCGAGGTTATAATAACGAACTTGCTTATTCCTGATTAAGCGATAAAGGGAGTCGCGACCAATATCAAACAACGCTGTTGCATCAGCTATTGAGAGATAAGGTTGATTCTTCGGAACTCTCGCAGCCTTTTCTCTTTTCAATGCATCTAACAGTTCTTCCTTTTTTCTTTGTTTGTATGCAGCTTGAGAACAGTTCTTAGAGCAATATCTAGAGGTAAGCGTCTTTGCAATAAAAGATTTACCGCAAATTTCGCATTTCCGCTCTATTTGAAATTTTGCACTCGCCATACTATTTGTATCTATTTGATTATCAATTTATTTTTTAAATTAAGTCGCACTTTATCTCCCATTAAGTCGCGGCACAAATATGGTACAAATATAAGCGCAAAAACGATTAAAAACGATAAGATTTAACTATTATTAAGAAATAAAAATCCCAGCAACTTATTATGTTACTGGGATTTACTTATTTTTAATTAGTGTTTGTTAGCACTTTTACTTCACTTCCTCAAAGTCTGCGTCCTGAATATTATCGTCTTCTTTTTTCTGTTCACTTTGCGAGTTATTATTTGGTTGTTGTTGCTGTTGTGCCTGTTGTCCTTGGTACATCTGTTGTGAGGCATTTTGCATTATTGTGTTAAGATTATTGATAGCTGCATCTATTGCTGCAATGTCTGCAGATTTATGAGCATCTTTTAATTTTTGAAGTGCAGTTTCTATATTAGTTTTTTGATCTGCAGGAATCTTATCACTACTATCTTTTAAGAAATTTTCTGTAGTGAAAATCATTGAGTCGGCTTGGTTGAGCTTATCAATCTTCTCACGTTCTGCTTTATCAGCAGCTGCATTTTGTTCAGCCTCAGCTTTCATACGGTTAATTTCTTCTTCGCTTAAGCCACTTGATGCCTCAATACGTATACTTTGCTCTTTGCCTGTGGCTTTGTCTTTAGCACTTACATTAAGAATACCGTTTGCATCAATATCAAATGTTACTTCTATTTGTGGAACTCCACGTCTTGCTGGTGCTATACCTGTAAGATTAAATCTGCCTATACTCTTATTTTGTGCAGCCATAGGACGTTCACCTTGCAATACATGTATAGTAACTTCTGTTTGATTATCTGCAGCAGTTGAAAATATTTCACTCTTCTTGCAAGGTATAGTTGAGTTTGAGTCGATAAGTTTTGTCATGACACCTCCCATTGTTTCTATACCGAGAGTTAATGGAGTTACATCCAAAAGAACTATATCACCTACACCGCTTTCTTTATTAAGAATAGCACCTTGTATAGCAGCACCTATTGCTACAACTTCATCAGGGTTAACTCCTTTTGATGGTTCTTTTCCAAAATAGTTCTTAACTAAAGTTTGTACTGCAGGTATACGGCTTGAACCTCCTACAAGAATTACTTCATCTATATCTGAAGGGTTTACACCAGCATCACGAACTGCATTTTGACAAGGAACAAGACAAGATTGTATCAAACTATGAGCTAATTGTTCAAATTGTGAACGTGTTAAAGTTTTGATCAAGTGTTTAGGCACTCCGCCTTCAGCTGTAATATAAGGTAAATTGATTTCTGTAGATGTTGTTGAACTCAATTCTATTTTTGCTTTTTCTGCAGCCTCTTTTAAGCGTTGCATTGCCATAGGGTCTTTGCGTAAATCTATACCTTCTGCTGATTGGAAGTCATTAGCGAGCCAATCAATAATAACTTGGTCAAAATCATCACCACCAAGATGAGTATCTCCATTTGTCGAAAGAACTTCAAATACACCACCACCAAATTCAAGTATAGATATATCAAATGTACCACCACCAAGATCAAATACAGCTATTTTCATATCCTTGTTAGCTTTGTCTACACCATAAGCTAAAGCTGCAGCTGTTGGTTCATTCACAATACGTTGCACATTTAATCCAGCTATCTGTCCTGCCTCTTTTGTAGCTTGACGTTGTGAGTCAGAGAAATAAGCAGGCACTGTAATAACCGCATCTGTAACTTCTTGTCCAAGATAATCTTCAGCTGTTTTCTTCATTTTTTGAAGTATCATTGCTGATATTTCTTGTGGAGTATATTTTCTTCCATCAATTTCTACACGTGGGTATCCGCCTTCATTCACTACAGTAAATGGCACACGTTTAGTTTCTTTAGAACATTGATCGTATGTTTCGCCCATAAAACGCTTAATAGAGTAGATCGTTTTCTTTGGATTTGTTATCGCCTGACGTTTTGCAGGATCTCCAATTTTTCTTTCTCCCCCTTCAACAAAACCAACTACTGAAGGTGTTGTACGTCTACCTTCACTATTTGCTATTACAACAGGTTCATTACCCTCAAAAACAGAAACACAAGAGTTTGTTGTTCCTAAATCTATACCAATAATCTTTCCCATAATTTTTATCTTTTTATTTTTTTTTTGTTATTATCAAATTTATTATAAGTCTCAAAGAGATTTATTCGTTAAGATTATCGCAAAGGTTGTGCCAAACAAAAAAGGTTTTTAAAATAATGCCATTTTGTCAGTAATAGAAATCAGTAATACAAATATTTCTACAATAGTAATTTACTACTTCCTGTTGCTTTCAAACTCATATCTAAACCTTTTACACTGTGTGTCAATGCTCCGAAAGAAATAAAATCTACGCCAGCTTTAGCATATGGTATCATATTATCATAAGTTATACCTCCACTTGACTCGGTTTCACATTTTCCATTTACTATTTTTACAGCTTCTACCGTTTCTTCTGGTGTAAAGTTATCAAACATTATTCTATCACATCCTTCTGCAAGTGCCTCATTTAATTCTTTAAAATCACGAACCTCACATTCTATCCTTAAATTTTTACCCTTATTTTTGCAATACTGTTTAGCACGTGATATAGCATTATGCACACCGCCACAGAAATCAATATGATTATCTTTTAGTAGTATCATATCAAATAGTCCTATTCGGTGGTTCATCCCCCCGCCTATTTTTACAGCTTCTTTCTCTAACATTCTCATTCCAGGTGTAGTTTTCCTTGTATCAAGAACACGTGTCTTAGTACCTGCATCTATTAAAGCCTGTTGATACTTATGTGTCATTGTTGCAATTCCACTCATTCGCTGAAGTACGTTAAGCAATAATCTTTCTGTTTGCAAAATACTTTGAATTTTACCTTTTACAGATAGTACTATATCGCCTGGTTCTACTTGCTCACCATCATTAATAAAGAAAACAACCTTAAGATTAGGATCAAACCTATGAAAAATTTCTTTTGCTATATTTTTACCTGCGAATATTCCTTGTTCTTTTATTAACAACTTACTTTCACCTATTGCATTTTCTGGTATACAACAAAGGGTTGTATGGTCTCCATCACCTATATCTTCGCTAAAAGCAAGATCCAATAATATTTTATTTAATTCTTTTACTGAAAGCATATATTGTAATATTTTTTATAGTCCTAACTTATTTGATATTTCTAACATTCGGTTTATTGGCTTTATAGCTTTTTTTGCTATATCTTTGTCTACTTCAATACTAGGCCATTCATATTTTAAACAGTTATATAATTTTTCTATAGTAATCAATTTCATAAAGTTACATTCATTGCATGCACATGTACTATCGTCTGGTGGAGCAGGGATAAAAGTTTTTTGTGGTGCTGATTTTTGCATTTCGTGTAATATACCACTTTCCGTTGCAACAATAAACTCGGTAGCACTATCAGTCATACTAAATTTTAATAACGCAGCTGTACTACCTACCTTATCAGCTAATTTTACTATAGGACCCTTACATTCTGGATGTGCTAAGATTTTAGCCTTTGGATATTCTTTTTTAAGTTCTAAAATTCTCTGAACCGAAAATTTTTCGTGTACATGGCAAGCCCCATTCCAAAGTAGCATATTCCTTCCTGTTAATTTATTAATATAACTACCTAAATTTTCATCTGGACCAAAAATAATAGGTGTATCTTTAGGGAAAGACTCTACTATTTGACGTGCATTACTACTTGTTACAACAACATCTGTAACAGCTTTCGTTGCGGCAGTAGTATTTACATAACTAACAACAACATGATCAGGATGAGATTTTACAAATTTATTAAATTCATCAGCAGGACAACTTTCTGCTAATGAACAAGAGGCATTTAAATCAGGAACAAGCACAACTTTATCAGGACAAAGAATTTTATTTGTTTCTCCCATAAAATGAACCCCACACATAACTATTATCTTTGCATCAGTAGCTGCCGCCTTTTGAGCTAAAGCAAGACTATCCCCTATAAAATCAGCAACTTCTTGTATTATACTTTCTGTATAATAATGTGCCATAATTATAGCATTTTTTTCTTTACATAGTCTACGTATTTGGTCTTTAATATTTACCTTATCAGGTATAGGCTCATCAATAAAACCTTTATCGATCCATTCTTGCTTCATCATAATGTTTTTCTTATTGTTATATAAAATTATCTATATCAATTATGCTTAGGGTAATCTATAGTATAATGAAGTCCCCTGCTTTCTTTACGTTCTATAGCTTGACGAGTTATTAGATAACCAACATTTATCATATTTCTTAATTCGCAAATATCTTTTGTTGGTTTTACTCTCTTAAATAATTCTTCTGTCTCTTCATATAATAAATCAAGACGCTTCCATGCTCTATGTAGACGAAGGTTACTACGTACTATGCCCACATAGTTTGACATTATTTGTCCAACCTCACGTTCATCTTGGGCAATTAAAACTTTTTCTTCATTACTCATAGTTCCATCATCATTCCAATTTGGAATAGAATTATTAAAACTATAGTTATCTATCAATGTCATAACATGATTGTATGCAGATTTGGCATATACTACAGCTTCTATTAATGAGTTACTTGCTAACCTATTTCCACCATGTAGCCCTGTACATGAACACTCACCAATGGCATATAATCTTTTTATAGAACTTTCTCCATTTAAGTCCACTTTAATACCTCCACACATATAATGTGCACTAGGACAAACAGGTATATATTGCTTAGTCATATCAATTCCTATCGATAAGCATTTTTCATATATATTAGGGAAATGCTTACGCGTTTCGTTAGCATCTTTGTGTGTTACATCTAAACAAACATGATTAAGACCATGTATTTTCATTTCTCTGTCAATCGCGCGCGCTACAATATCTCTTGGAGCCAATGATAAACGTGGATCATATTTGTGCATAAACTCCTCTCCATTAGGAAGACGTAAAATTGCACCATATCCTCTCATTGCTTCTGTTATAAGATATGCTGGATGAGTTTCAGCAGGATTAAATAAAACAGTAGGGTGAAATTGTACGAACTCCATATCTTTTACAGTTCCTTTAGCTCTATATACCATAGCAATACCATCTCCTGTAGCTATATTTGGATTAGATGTTGTTGCATATACAGCACCTGTACCACCTGTTGCCATTATAGTAACTTTACTAAGAAAAGTATCTATTTTATTTGTTTCTGGATTCAATATATATGCCCCAAAACATTCTATGTTTGGAGTCTTACGTGTTACCTCTACCCCTAAATGATGCTGTGTAATTATTTCTACAGCATAATGGTTTTCAAAAATAGTTATATTGCTATTTTTCTTTACAGCCTCCAACAGTTTTTTTTGTATCTCATTACCTGTATCATCTGCATGATGAAGAATACGGAATTCGCTATGGCCTCCTTCTTTATGCAAATCAAAATTGCCATTAGCATTCTTATCAAAATTAACTCCCCACTTTATTAAATCATCTATAGCTGCTGGTGCATTACGAACTACATGTTCAACTGCTTTTTTGTCAGAAATAAAGTCTCCAGCTATCATGGTATCTTCAATATGCTTTTCAAAATTATCTAATTTAAGATTTGTTACTGAAGCAATACCACCTTGTGCTTTAGATGTGTTTGTTTCTCCAAGTAATGTCTTACATATTAAGGCAACTTTTCCTTTCCCACTATTTGCAGCTTTAAGTGCAAAACTCATTCCTGCTATTCCACTACCAATAACAAGGAAATCAAAATTATGTTTCATTATATATTGAATTATGTAAGTTATTTTGTATATAAGTTTATTAAATGCAAAAATAACATTATTATTTAAATATATATATTTAAATAAAGTTAAGAACCATAACAGTACTATGATTTATTGAACTCATTTAACAGTTTATTTAATTATGAGATAAATCGCTTTACATCATTTGGATAAATACTTTCTGATTTCACACTAAATAATTCTATTAAAATACAAATTACTTGATATAATATTATTAAAGGCTATATTGGTATATTTTTCATATATTTATTTTTATAATGTGTTGTATTGATAACGTCAATATTTAATAAAAATCTATTTTTCGTCTGTTTATATATAAACAGTATTTAGATGTCTATCAATAACTTTTACTATAAAATAATCTATAATACAGCTTTATATAAAAAAATACTTGATCTAAATAGCACTATTGTCACTCAATATATGAGCATTGGATACCAAGATAATTTATAAATATAAAACCTTAATTCCGCAGTATTTTTTCTTGTGAGAAAATTTTATATGTTGAGGTGT
>CAMPYS010000038.1 GCA_946998295.1 uncultured Prevotella sp. | reverse complement strand
AGACAAGGTAAAGGGAGAGTAAAAAAGAGGATGTATCAATTTTGACACACCCTCTAAATTATTTTTTTTTTAGAAAAAGTCTTACTGGGCAACAATAAAAAATATATACAAAAATAGATTTAAAAATGCCTCTATTTTGAGACTATATATTAAGATGGATAACCAATATTTAAAGCCATTTTTCTAAAAAAATAAGCTCTGTATATATATGAACAACAGAGATTTACATGTCCTTATAAGAACTCCAACAATCGTTTACTAATAAACGTGACAACGTTTATTAGTAAAACGCATGAACGTTTTAAGTTAATCCGTCTTGACGTTTATTAGTAATCTGTTGTTGGGTTTCTTATTATACGATTTTTATTTCCTTTTATAGGTAATTTTTCTTTACATTTTGCTAACGCACAATGTTTTATTCTCAACGTACAACAAGAGATTATTTAGCTGTTAGCGAATTGAGACGTGTAATATATTTGCCTAAAATATCAAATTCGATATTCACAATACTACCTTCTTTCATAAATGAAAAATTAGTATTTTCTAAAGTATATGGAATTATTGCTACTTTAAATGTTGAACGAGTTGGCTCACATACAGTAAGAGAAACTCCATTTACTGTTATAGAACCTTTATCTACTGTAAAGTATCCACGTGAAATCATTTCCTTACTTGTCTCGTATTTAAACGTGAAATATGTACTACCATTAGCATCTTCCTTTTTTATGCACACAGCTGTTTGATCAACATGACCTTGTACGATATGTCCATCCAACCGTGCATTCATTATCATAGAACGTTCTACATTAACATAATCACCAACTTTCAATAGTCCTAAATTAGATCTATCTAAAGTCTCTTTCATAGCGGTTACAGTATATGTATCATTTAAAAGTTCTACAACTGTAAGACAAACTCCATTGTGAGAAATACTTTGATCTATTTTTAACTCAGAGATAAAAGAGCAACTAAGAGTAAAATTTATATTTTTTTCATTATATGTTATGGCCTCTATTTTTGCCATTTCTTCTACAATACCCGAAAACATGTTTTTATTATACTGAATTAAATATTAATAATATTATTATAATTAAGGTGAAGTTTCTTTAGCTAAAAACCTCACCTTAATTTTATTATCTCTTATTAAAATGGTAATAAAAAAGTCGTATTGATGATGTGATGAAAGTCCGAGTTTATATAATATGAGAACTTCTTCACCTTTGTAATCCACTGGTTGCTATGACTTTTAATCGCAAAACATAATATTGTGGCCCGCCATTAGTAAAAGAACGTTGTCTCGGTCTTTATTTTTATTTGATGACTATCCCAATCTAATCAATACGACTATTTTTATTATGCAAAGTTAATATTTTTTTTTAACATTGCAAATAATAGGTTTTAATTTATAGCTGATAGAAGTATTTCTCCCAATGTTGGATGAATGTGTATAACATTTGATAGTTCAGAGATAGTTAATCCGCTATTCATAGCAACTGTTACCTCTTGGACTATATCAGCTGAGTGAGAGCCAAATATATGGCAGCCTAAAATTTTACCTTTGTTATCTGCCATAACTTTAATCATACCTTCAGCCTCATCACTTGCCAAAGCTTTGCCATTTGAACGATAAAAGCCTTTTTTTACTAAGTAGTCTATCCCTGACGCTTTACATTCATCTTCTGACAAACCTACTGATGCTGCTTCTGGATATGTAAATACAGCTGCTGGCATTATATCGAAACGAATGTTATCTTCCTGTTTTAAAATATGATTAATAACATGTTGACCTTGGAAACTTGCTGCATGTGCAAGCATTTGTTTTCCATTAACATCACCTATAGCATAAATTCCCTGAATATTTGTTTCGTAGTTGTCATTGGTTTCTATACCTTGTCTACCATATTTTACTCCTATTGTTTCTATTCCAAAGCCTTCAATATTAGGTTTTCTGCCTGCGCCTATTAATACAACATCTGCAGTAACACATACATCTTTGCCTTTTCGATTAAAAGATACTGTAACTTGCTTTCCATCTTCTGTTGGTTTTATACTTGTAACAGCACTTTGAAGGTAGAATTTTATATTTCGCTTCTCCATAGTTTTACGAAGTCGCTTTGATATATCAGAGTCCATATTTGATAGACATTCTTTTAAAAATTCTACAACTGTAATAGTGCTACCAAAAGTTTCAAATGCAGAAGCAAATTCTAATCCAATAACTCCAGCGCCTATTATCACCATAGAGTTAGGCACATGATCTATTTCTAATAGTTCATTAGAAGTCATCAGCTTACCTTTTAATGCTTTCCCTTCAGCAGTATCGGGAGCTGGTATAAAAGGTAAAAGTTTAGGACTTGATCCTGTGGCAATTATTATATTATCCGCTGTAAACTTAGTATCATTTACTTCGACAACCTTAGTATCAACAAATTTTGCTTCCCCTTCAATATATTTAATATTAGGGTGAGACATTAAGCCCTTTATTCCTTCGCGCAATTGATTTATAATATCATTTTTCCGTTTTTGAATTTTTAGAAAATCAACATTTCTATCGGCTAAATTTGAAATAAGAGGATTACGATATAACTCTGCATCATGAGCAAAACTCTTTGTTGGGATACATCCACAATTCAAACAAGTTCCGCCTGGAGCAGACTTCTCTATTATTGTTACCTTTAGGTTATGTTTTGCTGCATATTCGGCAGTATGATATCCACCCGGTCCAGCACCTATTATCAATAAATCAGTCTTTTCCATTTTACTTATTTTTAAGAGTTACTTTTTAATTTTGCTTGACGATAGTTCAAAATTGGTTCTTTAGCAGCCAACACATCATCTACACGTCCTATAGGTGTATTATGAGGTGCAGCCTTCAATTCTTCTGGTGTGTTTTTAGCTTCTATAGCTATTTTATGCATAATTTCTATAAAGCTATCAAGTGTGTGTTTGCTTTCATTTTCAGTTGGTTCTATCATCATTGCCTCATGGAATAGCAATGGGAAATAGATTGTAGGAGCATGGAATCCATAATCTAAGAGACGTTTAGCTACATCCATAGTTGTTATGCCTGTACTTTTATCTATTAAACCATTAAATACAAACTCATGCATACAAATCCCTTTTATTGGTAGTTCGTAAGCATCTTTTAAAGACTCTTTTATATAATTGGCATTTAGTGTAGCATATAGACCTATTTTTTTTAGATTTTCCTTACCTAAAGTCAATATATAAGAATATGCACGTAAAGTTACAAGGAAATTACCTGTAAATTGACCAACATGCATATTATTTAAAGAGTAAGAATCAGTAGATTTTGGTGTATCAAAATCATAACCAGAGTCTGTTTTTACAACATGTGGCTTTGGTAGAAATTCTGCTAAATCTTTTCTTACTCCAACAGGTCCACCGCCAGGTCCTCCTCCTCCATGAGGTGTGGAGAAAGTTTTATGTATATTAATATGCATAACATCAAATCCCATATCTCCAGGACGAGCTACACCAAGTAATGGGTTTAAATTAGCTCCATCATAATACATTAATCCACCACAATCATGTACTAATTTAGCAATTTCAGGTATATTCTTTTCAAAAAGACCAAGAGTATTAGGGTTTGTCATCATCATTCCTGCAATATCATCACCCAATAACGGTTTTAGGTCTTCAACGTCAACCAAACCATCCTCAGTACTTTTTACCTCTACTACGTCTAATCCACAAACTGCTGCAGAAGCAGGATTTGTACCATGTGCAGAATTAGGAATAATAACTTTAGTTCGCTTAACATCTCCACGCTTTTCATGATAGGAGCGTATAATCATTAATCCTGTTAATTCGCCTTGTGCGCCAGCAAAAGGATTTACTGTAAAATCATATAATCCAGATATATTAGATAGTGATTTAGCTAATCCATATTCTACAGCCAAAGAACCTTGTACAGTGCTAATAGGTTGCAGAGGGTGAATAGATGTAAAACCTTGTAAAGATGCTATTTCTTCGTTTATCGTAGGATTATACTTCATTGTACAAGAGCCTAATGGATAAAACCCATTATCTACACCAAAGTTATTACCACTATGATTTGTATAATGTCTTACCACTGTTAGTTCATCACATTCTGGTAATTCTGCATCTTTTTCACGGCGTAAATTCTTTGGAAGTTCATAGTTTCCAAATTCATTTTTAGGTAAACTGTAAGCTTTACATCCTGGTTGTGAAAGCTCAAATATTAAATTGCCATATAATCTGTTATTCATTTTCTTTCAATAATTTAAATTTTCTGTTGAAAAACTTTAATACTTAATAGCACATAAATTAAAGAAGGTCTAACAATAAGTTCATTTCTTCTTTAGTTCGTTTCTCTGTAACAGCTATTAATAATTGGTCTTTGCCTACTTTTACGCCGGGTAAAATACCTTTTTCTATAGCTTTATCATAGAATTTATCACGATTTTCAATCTTGACTAAAAATTCATTAAAGAAAGGATGATTATATACTAATGATACTTTACCTGTTGCTATCATTTTTTCACAGAGGTAATGAGCACCATCAAATCCCATTTTTGTAGCTTCTTTCAATCCCTCTTTACCCATTATAGAAGAATATATTGTAACAAAAAGGGTCATCAAGCTTTGATTAGAACAAATATTTGATGTAGCTTTTTGACGGCGTATATGTTGCTCTCGAGCTTGCAGCGTAAGAACGAATGCACGTTGACCACGTGAGTCTTTTGTTTGTCCAACTATACGTCCTGGCATTTTTCTCATCAGTTTTGAAGTACAACTCATATATCCTGCATAAGGTCCACCAAAAGCCATAGGAAGTCCAAGACTTTGAACATCTCCAACAGCGAAATCTGCTCCCCATTCTCCTGGTGTCTTTAATAATGAGAGATCTGCTGCAACGCTATTCATTATAAATAGTGCTTTATTTGTATGGCATAAATCTGCATATCCTGTGAAATCTTCTGTAATTCCATAGTAGTTAGGTTGTTGAACTATTACACCTGCAACTCCGCCTGCTGCCATTTTTTCTTCCAAATCTATTTTAGAAGTTATACCGTCTTCTGCTTTAATAGGTACAAGTTTTATATTTTGAAAATGAGCATAAGTCTTAAGTACGTCTACAATATTTGGATTCATTGTTTCAGAATACAATATTGTTCTACGTTTATTAGATATTGATGCTGCTACCATCATTGCCTCTGCTGTAGCTGTTGAACCATCATACATTGAAGCGTTAGCAACATCCATATTGGTAAGCTCTGCTATTATGCTTTGAAATTCAAATATGTAATGTAATGTTCCTTGTGATATTTCAGCTTGATATGGGGTGTAAGATGTAAGATACTCTGAACGACTTACTATCTGTGGAACACAACTTGGTGTATAATGATCATATACTCCAGCACCAGCAAAACAAGTTAATATCTTATTTTTATTAGCAAGCTTTGTAAAAAAATCTCTTATTTCAAGTTCACTTTTAGCTTCTGGTAAATTATATTCACCTTTAAAACGTAATTGTTCGGGGATGTTAGAAAAAAGGTCTTGTAAGCTTTCTACACCAATTTTCTCAAGCATTTCCCTTTCCTCTTTTTCTGTATGTGGAAAGAATTTAAAATTCATATATAATATAGTATTTTAGTTATAAATAAAAGGCTATTTCCTACAAAAAAAATTTGTAGGAAATAGCCTTAAACTTAATTAGTTATTCTATAATTCTATTTTTCGCAGAACTCTTCATAAGCCTTTGAGTCCATAAGATCTTTAAGCTCATCTTTATTAGTGAGTTCAACTTTAATAATCCAATTTGAATAAGGATCTTGATTAATTAGTTCTGGTTTGTCTTCCAAAGTATCATTAACTTCTATCACTTTACATGAGACAGGAGCATTTAAATCTGATGCAGCTTTAACACTTTCTACAGCTCCAAAGCATTCTTCTGCTTCAAACTCGTCATCAGTTTCAGGCATATCAACATAGACAATATTTCCAAGTGAATGTTGTGCGTGATCTGTAATTCCTATATAAGCAACATCACCATCTACCTTAACATACTCATGAGACTCTGTGTATAAGAGTCCTTCAATAACTTTTGCCATTTTTTTTTAGTTGAATATTTTATTTGTTCTAAATTATTTATTTCTTATAGCTTGGATTATAAAATCTCTTTTTACCTATTGTTCCAGCAAAGAATTTTTTACGTATTTGAACCTCTACACGGTCTTCTAACTTTATGTTTGCATCAACTAAGGCCACAGCACAACTCCTATCAACAGAAATTAATTTATAGCCTGTAGTTATTACACCTATTTCTTTGCCGTCTTTAAATACTTTATATCCGTTGCGAGGTATGGCATTATCATCAAGCCATATTCCGCGTAATCGTTTGCTAACACCTTCTGTTTTTTGTTTTAATAGTGCATCCTTTCCAATAAATTCTGGTTTGTCAAATTTAACAAACATAGAAAGACCTGCCATTACTGGTGTTATTTCTTCGGATAGTTCATGACCATAAAGAGGTAAACCTGCTTCAAAACGTAATGTATCACGACAACCTAATCCACAAGGTGTTACACCTGCTTTAATTAGTTTATCCCAAGCTTTTACTATATAATTTGGTGAAGCATAAAGTTCAAATCCGTCTTCTCCTGTATAGCCTGTACGTGAAAGAATTATATTCTCTCCATTGTCGTTTATTTGTTTTAAATCATAAAACTTCAAATCAGAACCATCAAGCCCTAATGCTTCTTTTATAAATGTTTCTGCTTTTGGTCCTTGTATAGCAAGTTGACCGTATTTAGCACTTTCATCTATTATTTCTACGTCATAAGAGCTTACATTTTTCTTTATCCAATCATAGTCTTTAGCTATATTTGCAGCGTTAACTGTCAATATAAACTTATCTTCTGCTACTTTACAAATGCAAGTATCGTCAACAACGCCACCATTATCCATACATAACATTCCATAAAGAACTTTATTAACAGATAAGCCTGAAACGTCGTTAGTAAAGATATGGTTTACATACTTTTCAGCTTCTTTTCCTGCCACAATTATTTCACCCATATGGGATACATCAAACATTCCGCAACATTTTCTTACAGCATTATGTTCGTCTACAATACTTGTATATTGGATTGGCATATCAAACCCTGCAAAGGGAGAGATTAAAGCACCTAAAGCAACATGCTTGTCATAAAGACAAGTTCTTTTATTCTCCATTTTATTTTTTTATATTTAGATTTTTATCTTTGATTAATTATAGCGATAAATTGTTATTTAATACTATTTTAATTGAAGTACTTTTCTTATGTTGCAAATATAATAAAGTTTTTTTTTATGAACAAGTATTTGTATATTTTATACCTAAATTTGGTTGTTTATAAGTATAATTATAAAATATTTTTTTATAAGTCATTTGATATAGATAAAATAGCATGTTATCTGTTGTGATAAAAACATCTATTCATCTTTTTATTGTAAAAAATCCTATTCTATGTTTTGACTTATTTTTTTTTGATATGCTATATAATGAATACATACCGTTAGGCAAGAAATAAATGTTTAGTTTTTTAGGATAACCTTTTATGTAAATTCTTTTTAAAGTAATATTCTCCAAAGAACAAATTTCTATAAACTTTATATCAATATCGTTAATCCATTTAGGTAGATATATCCATTTACCATCATTTTCTATCAGCTTTGATTTTATTTTATTACCAATAAAATTACATTGTATAGGATAGCTTTCATTGCCATACTGGTCTAAAGCTGTAATTGCATAGTTATATGCTCTTTTAATATTATGTGAAAACGAAGTCCTATTTAATCGAGCAAATAGTAAGTTGCGTGGATCATTAATATCTACAGGATAGTTTTTACTCATATATATATTATAATAAGGTGTTACTCCTGTCCAGCTTAATGATGTAGTAGCTTCGTTTTCTAAATTAGTAATTGTAGATTTGTTACTTATTAATTTAGGGGTTTGAGGCTTTAAGTTTTTTGTTTTTGAAACAGTACACTTAGTAAGAGCAGGTGTAGCATTGAATATCTTTTCAAAATCATATACCCCTTGATAGTTATTTGTCAGAAAAGAAGAACGAAAGTGAGCATGTCCCATCCCAAGCCATCTACTTACATTCATTTCATTTGCAATATCTTTAATGCTCCAATTGCCATTTCTTTTATCAAGAAAATATGTAGCTAATCCTGATACAATATCTTTACCATTAGAATTTTCAACCCAATCGGCACAAAAAGGATAGTAGTTGTTGTCCCTAAAGTATTGCATAGGGAAAAGCTGATCCATTATACCATTTTTTACCCATTCTTGAGCTTCTTGAAATACGCGATTATATGCATTATAATTTTTAGATGAGTATCTACTAAGATCTGAATATTTTCCTATAGGTGAACAAGATAGTTTTATCCATGGTTTGATAGCTTTAACCCTATTACAAATAGCTTTAACTATCATTGTTATGTTGTGTCTTCTGTTGTTTGGTGTATCGCCTTTATTCCATGTTGGCTTTGTCCATTCGTCAGGATACCTTATATAGTCAAGATTAATACCATCAACATTATATTTACTTACAATTTCCCCACATATATTTGCTAAGTAATTTCTAATTCTTGTGTCGTTAGGGTCGAGATATGAGCCTGTTGCAAAATCTTTAATCTTTAATCCTTTTCTTTTTATATTTTTATATCCAATTGTGCCTTTCTTTCCAATAGGAATTGCAACAATCCAAGCATATATCTCCATTCCACGTTTATGACATTCTTCAATTGCAAATTTTAGGGGGTCGTAACTGTATATTGGAGCTTTACCTGCCACACCAGTAATAGCTCTATCCCAAGTCTCTATTGCAGAGGGATATATTGTAGTTGCTCTAACTCTTGTTTGTAGAATTACTGTATTTATGTTAGCTTTATAATATAAATCAAGAATATTTATTAGCTCTTGCTTTTGTTTTATGATATTATTTGTTGAGGTTGCATAAGTCTTTGGCCAATCTAAATTAGATAAAGTTGTTAGCCAAACAGCTCTTGTCTCTCGTTTTGGTATAGGGTATTTATTTGCAAAAATATTATAGTTTATCTGTGATGAGCAAATAGAGAAAGTGAAGCTAAAAAGTAAAGTAACAAGTATTTTTGGCATGGTTATATCCATTAATTCTTACAGTCTTATTCATTAAATTTATTACAAAGGTAGAAATAATTTTTATAATTGCGATAAATGATATACCTTTGTAAACTCAAAAAAATACAGTAATTTACAGAATAAACATATTTAAAACTTGTCTTATGAAAAAGAAAACAACATTACTTATAGTCTTATTGTTTATGAGCTTATTTAGCTATGCACAGTTTCAAGAAGGAAAAGCTTATGTAGGAACTTCACTTACAGGTGTTGACTTTCATTATAATGGCAAGTACGGTTTAAATATTGGTATAGAAGCTAAGGGTGGATATTTCTTTTTTGATAATCTTATGCTTTTAGGTTCTGTTAGTGCTGTTCATAATGGTTCTAAAGCTGTAGCTGATCATTTTTCTATTGGAGCAGGAGGACGTTATTATATTACTCAGAATGGTATTTATTTAGGTGCAGGGTGTAAGTTTGTGCATGCTAATCATAATTATAATGATCTTATGCCTAATGCAGAGGTAGGTTATGCGTTTTATGTAAATCGTTCTGTTACTGTAGAACCTGCCATTTATTATGACCATTCTTTTAAAGGCTCTAAATATTCTACTATAGGTTTTAAAATAGGAGTAGGTGTTTACCTATTTGATGATTAATACAATTAATTATAAGCTAATAAATTTATGCAGGAATTTCCATCACAGCTGTTAGAACAAGCTGTTAGTGAATTTTCTAAATTTCCGGGAGTAGGGCGTAAAACAGCACTACGCTATGTGCTTCATCTTCTCAAGACGTCAACAGACGAAGTAGATAATTTTGTTAATGTAGTGTCTACACTTCGTCATGATATTAAATATTGCAAAGTTTGTCATAATATTTCAGATACAGATACTTGTCTTATCTGTTCTAATCCTAACAGGGATAAGAGTATAATTTGTGTAGTAGAAAATATCCAAGACGTATTAGCTATTGAAGGAACTCAGCAGTTTAATGGTCTGTATCATGTGTTAGGCGGTGTAATTTCTCCTATGGATGGAATTGGACCTAACGATTTAGCTATAGATTCTTTAATTAAACGAGTAAATGATGGTGGAGTAAAGGAACTAATACTCGCTCTATCAAGTACTGTTGAAGGTGATACAACAAATTTTTATATCACGCGTAAGTTGAATGGAGTTGAATTAAAAATATCAGTACTTTCTCGTGGAATTTCTGTTGGCGACGAATTAGAATATGCAGATGAATTAACATTAGGACGTAGTCTGATAGACCGAAAAGAATATAAACGCTAATTTTTATGGATAAGATAGTATATATACTTAAAACAATATTTTTCTCATTTATTTTATTATATGTATGTATTATTGTTTTATATGAATTTGATTTTGTTAATATCTTTTCTTTTATATCTCCAAGTTCATTAATAGTAATACAATACTTAATGGATATAGTTACACTAGTAGTAATACCATTAGCTCTTTATTCATTTAAAATAAAGTTTATTAGTAAGCGATTAACTTCTTACAAACAGTTGCAAGTATGGAGCATAATACGTATTTTAATATTATGTGTACCTATGGTATTAAATATTTTCTTGTACTATTATTATTGTCAAGAAGTATCATTTTTTTATCTTTCTATAATATTATTATTAAGTTTATTTTTTGTTTATCCGAGCAAGGCACGATGTGAAAACGAATTACTAAATGCCAGTGACGAAAAAAAAGAATAGAATGAAGATAAGTATAATAATAGTAAATTATAACGTTAAATACTATTTAGAGCAATGCCTGTTAAGCCTTAGAGAAGCATTGCATGATATCGATTCAGAAATAATAGTTGTTGATAACGATTCAGCTGACGATTCTGTAAGATATATTACCAAACGCTTCCCTGAAGTAAAATGTATTTCTTTATCTGACAACTTGGGTTTTGCTTGTGCCAATAATATAGCTATAAAACAAGTAAATAGCGACTATGTGTTGTTACTCAATCCTGATACTTTTGTTAGTTCTACAACAATAAAAGAGGCTGTTAAATTCTTAGACAAACATACTGATGTTGGAGCATTAGGTGTTAAGATGCTTAACCCTGATGGTAGCTGTGCGTTAGAAAGTCGTAGAGGCTTTCCAACACCAATGGTCGCACTGTACAAGTTCTTAGGTTTATGTAGACATTATCCTCACCACCCTAAATTTGCCCATTACTATATGGGCAAATTGCCATGGAATAAGCCTTGTGAAATAGAGGTTATTAGTGGAGCTTTTTTTATGAGTCGTACTAATATTTTACGAGAAATAGGTTATTTGGACGAAGATTTTTTTATGTATGGAGAGGATATAGACTTGAGTTACCGTGTTAATAAACAAGGATATAAAAACTATTATCTACCCTATTCTATCCTTCACTATAAGGGGGAAAGTACAAAAAAATCAAGCTATAGATATGTACACGTATTTTATAAAGCAATGCTTATATTTTTCCGTAAACATTATGGAGGCATGAGCGTTTTATTAAGTGTACCAATACAATTAGCTATTTATCTAAGAGCTACTTTATCGTTATTACATCTTTTATATACAAAACTATCAAGTATGATAGGGCTATTTAATCCTCAAAAAAATAAATCTAAATATAACTATATCTTTATTGGCTCTCAAAAATCTATGGACAATTGTAAAAAGATAATGAAGCAGAGAGGACTTATTGCTAATTTTTTTATAGGGGATAATATCAATTTACCCAATGGACATAAGACAGATAATATTATTTCTGCGATAAAAAAGAACAATAGCCAATATATAATAGTTTATGATATTGAGGCTTATTCTTTTACAGATATTTTATCTATATTTTCAAGTCAGCCGTTGCCAAACGTTTTTATAGGAACATATAATAATGGTTGTATAATAACACCTTATGATGTTTTTAAATAGAAACTTTTTTATTACAATAAAAAAATAATAAACATATTTGGTAATAATGAAAAATAGTTATATCTTTGCACACGCTTAATAAATGATGAGAGCGCAGGGAATACCATTTGGTGTGTTAGTTCAGTTGGTTAGAATGCCTGCCTGTCACGCAGGAGGTCACGAGT
>CAMPYS010000037.1 GCA_946998295.1 uncultured Prevotella sp. | reverse complement strand
AAATAACAAAGTATTTTACTGATTATCAGGAACTTAATTTATAGAACACCCCTTATTAATGAAGCCATTGATGAGAAATATATTGATGCTACTTTAGAATTGTTACAGTTAACGAAACAAATCGGAGATGCATTGATTGAAAAATATATTATCAACCCGCTAAAGGACATTGGGTTTGAGCGACATCCAGATGACAATGGAGCTTTATGGCGAGATTTAAATGAGTCCTATGCAATCGTCATTAAAACTGCTGATAGAACCTATTGGAGAAAAGTGTGGATTGGCATTTCTCCAAAAAATGGATATGAGCAGCCTTCAAAGAAACTTGATTGTTTTACAGATGAACCAACCAAAAATTATCCTTATGGTTGGAGTTCGATTTCTGATAATGCAAATAACAACTGGCATAATCCCGCTCAATATCCAGCAATTAAAGAAGAAGAAGTGTTGAGGTGGATAGAGAAGAAAATTAGTGAAATAGAAACTTATTTCAAAAACTAAAATTTAGAAAGAAATAAATGGAAGACTTAAAGCAACTCTTAGATTTTGGGGAATCATGTCAGCAATTTGTTGCTTATCATTGTTTTGGTGATAAAGCCAAAGATATACTAAGCAGTCTGCAACTGCCCTATAAAGATATATGTAATTGTAATGACGACCTACACTCCAAACAATGCTTAGCTATTTTTGTCTTCACTGACAATGCTGAAGTATATGTATCTGAAATAGACTCTTTTATTAAACAGTATAAAGGTATAGTTGGTAGCATTTTTATTCTAGACCTGCACTCTAGTATACAGTATGATTTGTTCAAGGAAAGATGGGATTTCTATAATATTCTTACCTCACAAGATAGTACAGTACAAGAAGACATTCTGCACTATCTGCTGTTTTTCCATCATTTCATAGAAACTGTTGGACTCATTGGTATGGATTTTAATGATTTTAGGATGTGTGCTCGTACAGCAACATATATTACTTCGGGAACAGCCCTCTCGTTAGACCAGCCCATTTATCCTATATCCTATAGCAATAATAATATTCGAACTGTTATGCTCGGGCTGGAGTTGCAAAGCCTTGAAGCAGACAGGGCAAAGGAGGATATGGATGTGTTAGCCTCTTTCTTGGAACAACTTCCAGATAATGTAGAAATCATTTGGCAAATTAGTCCTAAGTATGGTCATCCTCACACTGAATATATTGTAGGCTTCGATAAAGCTCCTGTATGGCATACCGATAATCCATAGCGCCCTAACATGACAATACTTCAAATCTCAGATACCCACAATCGACATCAGCTGCTGACCAATTTGCCAACAGCTGATGTTTTGGTGCATTGTGGCGACTTTACTGATATGGGTACAGAAGAGGAGGCACTCAACTTTCTGAACTGGTTAATCGAACAACCCTACCGTCATAAGATTTTTGTCACAGGCAATCACGATCTATGTTTATGGGAAGCTGAAAACATAGAGGACTTGCCCAATAATATCCATTTCTTGCAAGACAGAGGCTGTGAAATCGAGGGTGTGAGATTCTTTGGTTTGGCATACAATCATCAAGAGAGCATCATACCGCATGGTGTAGACGTACTTATTACACATGAACCACCCGTGATGATACTGGACAAATCCAACGGAATACATTGGGGAAATCTATCTTTGAGAAACAAAGTGTTGGAAGTAAAACCCAAATTTCATCTTTTTGGTCACGCCCATGACGCATACGGCACAGAACAACAAGGAACGACTACCTTTTCAAATGGTGCCGTCCTTAACGACCATTATCAGTTGTGTAACGTTCCTTTGTTGCATAAGGTTTAACTGATAGTTAATGTGTATTCTAACAATACTAAATATTTTCTTAAAACGTTTGCTATTTCTTCAAATGCTTCTTTAGTTCTCTTTGTTCTTGCTTAATCTTATCCTCTTGTAGCAATAACTCGGCTTGTCTTTGCAAGGCTTGCTCATAATCAACAACCTTCTGTTGCATCTGTTGAATGGCTTTGCGATTACGATGCGTTAAAAATATGCTATCAAGATGGGCGAAGTCTACAATCCCTTGATTTTGGCTTGGGTTTCTTTCGAGAGATGGATTTGCACGGTTTCTTGTGTTTTAACACTATCTCTCTTTGGAATAGATAGCTGTTCTGCAATAGTAGTGCGCAGTTCTACCTGTGCCTTACTGATGGCTTTGCAGTCTTGTTTGAGTTCCTCGAGCATATCGAGAACAGGTGTTACTTCGTTATTCATACTGATATAAATTTGATGTGATTAAATTCTACGTTTGCGATTAGCTCTATTGCGAAGTTTCTTATGGAAGCGGATCTCATCAACATCTACGCCATTACTTGGTGTTGGCATAGAAAACACTTCACTAATTGCTTCAGATAGGTCGGTAATGAAATAGCTTTCATCTACAGAATGTATAGGTTCGTTTTGTTGATTAATTTGCTCTTGTTTGTGAGAATTTTGTTCTATCTCAGCATTGAGGCGAGAGAAAGAGCACGTTCGGTCTATCTTTGAGCCACTGAAACTACATCCGTCTTTTTCAAAGATGATTCCTTGAACAACATCGGTGTTGCCTTTCGTTTTGAAACGAGTGGTAATGCCTTGCCTCTCTAAGTCTGCGACAAAGTCTTTCCAATTTTTCGAGTGTAGCAATGCAGTTTTGATGGCGTCGAATATCTCATAGCACAGCTTATCCTCGCCTCGCAGTCGGTGGCGATTTACCATATTCTTCCCCTTTCCAATGGTCAAGCCATAGCGTTCAGTCAGCTCTCGGCAAATCTTTGTGGAACGGTATTTCTCATTGCGGTCGCTGATGGTCTTGCCATCATTTCCGATGCGATTGATGCAAATGTGAAGATGCGGATACTGGCGGTCGCTGTGCCTTACGATAAGGCTCTGCGTATCTCCGTAGCCCATTTTCTCCGAATATTCATTGGCAATCTTTATCATCACATCGTCTGTTAGTCGATCGGCATCGTTGGCTGAGAATGAGAGTATCGTGTGGCAAACAGGCTTCTGCACGTTCGGGCGCATGGAGGCTTGCAGAACGAACTCGTGAACGCATAGGTTTTGGTCGGTAAAACCTATGTTATTACTCGCCAAAACCATAGCTTTTCCTTCCTGTTTGCTGAGCATATAGTTGATGACACCTCCGAAGTCTGCTCCTTTAATAATTTTGGCTATCATGGTTTCAATCGTTTCATGAGTTCGTGAATAAGTTGTTTCAGCGCATTCAAATCTTCATTGAGTGAAGAGATTCCGAAAGCATTGAGTCGATGGGCAATCTGATTAAGGTTGTTAGCCATGCCTGATACCGTGCGGATAAGTTGCATCTCTTCGGGTTTGATACGCGCTTTAACTTCTGCTTTTGCAATGAGCCTACGTAAAAACTCGGTGCGAGTAATGGAGGCTTCACGTGCTTTGCCCAACAGGGTGTAATACTCCATCGTATTGAGTCGAAGAAGTACTTGATATTTCCGTTTCTCTGATAATGTCTTGGTGGGGCGCCCACCTTTGTTTTTCTGTTCCATTTTTTATTTTTATGATGAGACCAATGGGATTTTCACCTCCCATATGGTGGGAGCAAGTAGGTTTTGAGATACTCAAAACACAAACTTGCTTCCCGGATAAACACTATCTTCTGATGCCACGTTTCATAGTCAGTAACGAAGGTTGATTTTCTTGCACTTTGTACAGAGATACAAGCCATTCGTTGAGATCTTTGTAAGTTCGATAGCGAACAGAACCGTCTATGATAGATGGGTAAAAATGCTTCAAAAATTCAAACGATTTTCGCCCTGCTTCATCATTGTCCAGAAAACTCTCAACTTGCTTGTAGCCTTTTATCTTCTCTGGAATGCGTGGCAAAAGAGCCAGAGAATTAAGAATTATGGTATCGCAAGCTGAAGATGGATTTAGCGTTTGCCACGAAAGAAAATCCATAAACCCTTCAAAGATTTGTAAAACGTCTGTGCCTTTACTAATAGTTGTAATCGCTTTTGGAGCAATGCAGCCTTTGAAATAAGGACTACGAATTTCCCAACCGCCAGCATCGTTTGCAAATTCAATGGCATAGTATGTCCGATTGGTATTATTGTATCGAATTTCAGAACAGAATCTATTGGCGGTGTTGGGAGAAATTCCTCGTTCTGCGATGTAACGTAACAAATAAGGATTGGTAAGTGATTGCACAGATATGATTTCTAATTTGTGCTTAGAGGTTTTTCTTTCACCGCCAAAAGAAAAATCTTGATGCACTATTTGTTTTGAACCGATTAGAAAGTCAATGGCTTCGTACATGGTACAATGCTGTAAAGTACGTACAAGGTCAATAATATCTCCATGTTCGCCAGTTCCAAAGTCATACCATTGGTTGCGCTCTGTATTTACTTTGAATGATGGTGTTCTTTCGTTACGTAGTGGGGAGCAGTACCAAAAATGAATACCTTGTATTCGTGCAGGTGAATAACCCTGTTGCTGCAAATAATCTGTGATAGAGATTTGCTTGATATTTTGTATTTCCATTGTAATTTTGTTTTGATGTTTGAAATGAATAAATCTCAGCCTTTTTCTTTTGGAGACTGAAGGTTTTAGTATTGGTCGGACGGTCGTACACTATAGGCTCACCTTTACGTCCGACCAAGTTTGTTTCTCTTTGGTCGGATTGGTTCAGGTATATATAGCCTGCGTCCGACCGACCAATGGTTTTATTGTAGAGAATTATGGCCGAGCCGATATTTTCCTCGTTCTTCCTTAACCACTATGCCTTTGTTGAGCAAGAATTGCAAAAGCTCCTTGAGTTTTGTTTGTCCGTAGGATTGTCCCACAACTTTTGCATAAGTTTCTTTGAGAGCTACGGTTAGTGTACTATATGGCAAAATTTCGCTTGTAGAGAATACTTGTTCTAACGCCTTTCGATGTTCGTTAGTGCTTAACTCTTGGTAGGAGAAACGATGTGACTTCCGTTCATTGTCAGAATACGAGAGATCTATTTGGGGTATGCAAATATCGTTTTCAACCTCCTTGAGCCGAAAGGCAAATTTTTCAAAGGGTTTGGAGCGAATGATGGAGGGGGCAACAATACTGCGTTCAGGCAGCGTGTTGTCTTTCGTGATTTGCAAGACAGTCTCTGCCTTGTTGTTGAGTTCCGTCCCAATATGTCCTCGTGCGTTGTCATCCCCCTTGTTGAGGTGAAGCACGGTTTGGATGTGAATATTCTGTTCACTTGTCCACTGCATTAGATCACCTACCAACTTGGTTGCTTCCGTTGAATTGTTGATATCGAGCATCAAATCACGGATGCCGTCAATGACCACCAAACCCACATTGGGTGTGTTGTAGATGGCATAGCGGATGATTTCTCTGCGCTCGTTTGAGTCTGCAATCGCTCTGAGATGGCTGAGCCTCAAATGCTCTGGCTCTCGATCTATCGGCAATCCTGCCAACCGCAGAATGCGTTGCATCACAAGTTGGCAATGATAGGGACATTGCTCTGTATCGAAGTAGAAAACATTTCTTTTCGATTCGGGAAATGAAGCACGATATTCCAATACTTGTCCATTGATAAGGGCTGCTGCAACGATGGCACTCACATTGAAAGTCTTCTTTGCTTTCGCCTTACCTGTTGACACACTGAAGTTACCTAAGAAATGAATAACTTGCCCTTGCGCATAGGGCATTCAGCCAGGTCTGACGATGCAAAAATAGGGGGCTTTTGATGTTATTCCAAGAGGCAAGGATGTAGCAGGAATATAGGGAAACACAAGGAAATCAATAACTATCAAAAACGCTAAATACATATTCAAAAAGTGGGTAGTTTTGGATAAAATGTTATTCGTTTCCAATCATCATTGACAACTTAAGAGATTACCTTTAGTCTTCTCACAGGAAAAATTATTTCCAGTAGCGTGAAAGTTCCGCTTTTCTTCGTTTTATTCATTATAAGTTCATAACTTTGTTACTAATATCAAGATAAACAATCATCCGATGGGACAGAAGAAAGAGCACCGCAACCTGATTAAGGAGCATTTGAAGAAACGAGGTATCACCCAAACATGGCTCGCTAAAGAGTTGGGCATGAGCTTCAGTATCACCAATGCTTACGTGTGTAACCGCAAGCAACCTAGTCTTGCTACCATCTTCAAGGTGGCAGATTTGCTCGGTGTATCTCCTAAAGAGTTAGTGATATAATCAAGCAAACAATATAAATAATATGGAAAACTCTATATATCAGTATGCAATAGGCGAACTTCTTGATGGAAGATACTTCTATATCCCTTCCTATCAAAGAGGTTATCGTTGGACAGTGAAGCAGGTTGGTGACTTGCTTCGAGACCTTCTTTGCTTTGCAAATGATTTTGCAAATGAAGGGAAAGAAAAGAAGCAAGATCAGTTCTACTGTCTTCAGCCGATTATCGCACGTTCGATTACTGACGAAAATAAGTTGAAATCTATTTTTAAGGATGAATATAGCGATGGCATCAAAGAGCATGGAGTCTGGGAAATTATCGATGGCCAACAGCGATTAACAACCATATACCTTCTGTACAAATACCTTATGGATCAGAAGAGATGGGATGTGGAAACACTGAAAGAAGAAGAGGACGGTAAGGAGTTGTACCATATTTGCTATGCTACCCGTGACGGCTCTGCCACATTCCTTGAAAGCATGTCTATGAAAAAGATTAAGGACAGTAGCGAAGATGATTTCAAGGAAAACGTAGATTTTTTCCACATGGCAAATGCTTTCAAGTATATTTCTGAGTGGATAAAGACGGACGGAAAGGCAATCAATATCCGCTATCAATTGGGAGGAAGTCTTGACAATATTCGAACCTCTTTCTTTAAGTTGCTCAATGGAATGAGCGACACTAAAGGAGGTTCTGTACAAGTGTTATGGTATGAAATAGCTGAGAGCAAGGAAAAGAATAACATTAAGGAGTTCCAAAAGATAAATACAGGCAAGATTCGGTTAACTGATGCTGAACTTATCAAAGGCTTGTTCCTGTTAAAAAAGAATTTTACCGCTGGCGACAAGTATATCAAACAGTCTGAACTGGCTCTGGAATGGGAGTTTATAGAGAATACACTCCATGCCAACAATTTCTGGTACTTTCTTCAAAAGAAAGGCTTTGATCTGCCTAACCGAATAGACTTCCTCTTTAATTTGATATACAAGAAGAATGTATTGAAAAAAGTGCCAGAAGAGGAATGGGACAACATTTTGAAGGTTGTTGACGAGAAGTTGATGGACACCAGACAGAGTGAGATCTTCCGTTTTTACTATAACCGATTTGAAGGGAAGATTGGTGAGGTCTTGCAACATGAAGTCGCAAATGCCTGGAACGAAGTCATGGAGTTGTTCCGTACACTTGACGACTGGTTCTGCACCCCATCCACTTACAATTTCATTGGCCTGTTAAGTCAGTGTGGTGAAGATTTGTGTCGATTGATCCTTCATTTCGATTACATGCCCGAACTGTCAAGCAGAGCTGAATTTGAACGTTATTTGAAAGAGCGCATATCTTACCATCTTCGCGGTATTAAGATAGACGAAGACAGGAAGCTTATCCTTAATACTTATAAGGAGCATGACAACATCTATAAACTACTGTTGACTTTGAATATTCATCTTCTGAATGAGCAAAACCAAAAGCTCGAATCGGATTCAGATGTGTATAAGTTTCCGTTTGACGTACTTAGTGCGCAGAATTGGGATATTGAGCATGTTGACTCCTTCCATACTAATGCACTGAAGAAGGAGAAAGACAAGATTGAGTGGGTTCAGACCGCAATGGAAGACCGTTCAGAAGAGCTGACCAAAGAAGAGTATAAGCAAATTCAGCAAAATATGGAAGAAAAAGCTTATGACATAGCTATTGACATATTGAAGAAGAATGCCAAGGAGGTAGAAGCAGATGAAGAAATTAAAAACTCCATCGGTAATCTGACCCTTCTTGATGCTGCTACCAACAGAATGTATGGTAACAGCCTTTTCTGTACCAAACGGCGTATTATCATTGAACGTATCAAACAGGGTGTGTTTGTTCCTATTGCGACTCAATACATCTTTGCTAAGTTCTTTGACCCAAAGGGAACGAATCGTACTCTTTGGACAGAAGAAAATATGAATGCATATCACAGATATGTTTACGATGTTATTACAAACTATGTAAGCAATGAGGAGGAAGAGCGATGAATGAGAGATATACATTTATAGATATATACAAGAAAGATTTTGACCTAAACAAAGACACGAATGTTAAGGTCAGTCAGATTATAATTCCTAAGATACAACGTCCTTATGCACAAGGAAGGCTGGATGGCGTGTGTACTTATGTTCGCAATACTCTGTTGAATGAGTTGTTTGCGAATTTTAAGACAGATGAGATATTTGATTTCAATTTCATTTATGGCATTGTTCGCCCATCTAATGACGAATATGTGATGGAACTTCTGGACGGTCAGCAACGTATGACCACCTTATTTCTCGTCTATTGGTATATAGCCAATTGTGAACTGACAGAAGAAGATGAGGAAGACAAGGTGATACGTGATGCCTTGGACCGCTTTGTCTATGAAACACGTTCCACCTCAACGGTATTTTGTCATAAGCTTGCCTCCTATCGTATTGATTTGTCTGGCCAAATACCATCAAAAGTAATCAGACAAGCAAAGTGGTATTTCAAGTCATTTGATAGAGATAGCACCATAACAGCCATGCTTACCATGCTTGATGCCATACATGAACGATATATCAATCAGGAAAATAACGTTCTTCACACGAAATTGGCAAATATCCAGTTCTACGTGAAGTCTTTGGGCTTCTTCAATCTGTCTGAAGAGTTGTATATCAAAATGAATGCCCGTGGTTTGCAACTAAGTCCATTTGAGAACTTCAAGGCAGACCTGATAAATTATATTGGTGGTATTGACTATCCACCTTTCAAAGAACTTGTTCCTCTCTATCGTAAAGATAGCGAAGAAACGGTTGAATTCCATTTCAATTTCTCTGTCAAGCTGGACGCTAAATGGATTGACATATTCTGGAGGAAAGGATTTGAGAACTTTGATGCTCCTTATATGAGCTTCTTTTCCCGATTCTTTGCATGCAAATATATTATCTCTACCAAAGATGTTGTCAATGACAGGGATATGCGACAGGACGTTATTTTGAGGAAGATTTATACTGATGCGGAGAATCGAACCAAGACGGATGAATATCTTGGATTTCAAGAATTCGAGTCGATTCTAACAAATCATCCGGAATACATACTGACTTTAGATAAAGTGCTTGACACGTTCTACCAGTATGACTTCAAGGATTCGATAAAGGTCATATACGAAATGATGGTTCCTGCCTGGGGAAAGTTATCATCGGAAGGTGATGATTTCTATAGAAATATCAATTCAGAGATGACACACATCAAACTTATCGCGTTTGGTGCAGTTATTGAATTTATTGAAGCGTTTGAGTTATTTGACGCAGAAACTTTCAGACAGTGGATGCGAATAGTGTGGAACGTCGTTGAGAACACAAATATTGACAGTCTTACTCCTGTGTCATCGCTGATTAGGAAATTCTCCGCTGTAATTCATAGTATAGCCAAAAGAATGTCTGAAGGAGAAGCATTCTACAATGCCCTATCTCAGTGGAAAGAAGACAAAATAGGCGAAAGAGAAAACAGAGCTTTACTCGAGGAGGTACTGAAAGCTTCCTGTATAGCCGAAAGCGACGAATGGCTTCAAGTCTTTGAAGAGGCTGAGAGGCATCCATACTTTAGGGGTATGGTGATGTTTTTCTACAAAGAAGGCATGTCCTTGTCAGATTACCAGCACAGTTTGTCTCTTGCCAAAGACATGTTTGATGAATCTGGTATTTCATCCGTATATTGTCAAGACCACTTGCTGATTCGTGCTATTGCAAGCCGGTTTGTTACATGGAAAGACCTAGACAAACGCTTTCTAACAGAACGAGCTGAAGCTAATAAATACTTAAAGAACATCTTAGCCTCGAACAATGAGGTAAGGCAAATGCTAACAGATGTCTTGAAGGGTGATAATGTTGCAGCCGTTAAAGAAGGACTTGCAGAATACATTGATAATGCTGAAGAATTTACGCCTTGGCCTAGTGCCTCGAATATGGAGGTTAAGTACTGCAGCATGGCTGTAAATAGGATTCGTCAAGATATTCAACTATATGATTGGATAGCTGCTGAAGAAGCAAGTGGAAAGACTGCATTTAGAGTATGTTGGTATGGAGAGCATATTATGCTTGCTGCACCAAGGAAATGGTATTCGAAAGTAGCACTTGATACAGAAAGAGCTAAGATAGCAAATGCCATAGCCAATAATTATGGCTTTGAATATTATGATTCAAATCAGCTCAATATGTACAAACAGTATAGTGACAGTTTCGGTAATGACATTTGGCTCAAACAAAATCGAGGGTATTGTACATTATGGATAGGATTCTGTCAACACCATGAACTAAGAATACAGTTTGAATGCAAAACAAAGAAATATGCAAAAGAACTGTTTGGATTATTGAAGGATTGCAGTTTCATTGATGGCGATGAAAGATGGGTACAGATTCCATCTTTGGTTCACTTTAAGAAAAAGGAGACTGTCAAAGATTTATCTGCGAAAATAGAATATATATTTGAAGTTGTCACGGAGTAGAAAAAAGGCTCTATATAAAGTAGTAGCAATGGCAAAAGGAAAGAATGATAACCATCTCATTATCTATCAAGATGACAACGGTTTAGTAAAGGTGAATGTGCGCTTTGCTGACGAGGATGTGTGGCTCACGCAAGGGCAGTTGGCTGAGATATACGATACAACACAACAGAATATAGCCCTGCATATCAAGAATATCTATGCCGATAAAGAATTGGCAGACGAGGCAACTCACAAGAAATACTTGTTAGTTCGACAGGAGGGCCATCGCAACGTGCAACGCAACATTGACCACTATAATCTTGATATGATAATCGCTCTTGGCTATCGTGTGCAATCGCAGGTAGCAACTCGCTTCCGCCGTTGGGCTACTGAAAGACTACACGAGTATATCCAAAAAGGCTTTGCGATGGATGATGACCGACTCAAACAAGGTGGAAACCGCTATTTCAGAGAATTACTGCAGCGCATTCGGGATATTCGGGCTTCGGAGCGCAACTTTTATCAGCAGGTGACAGACATCTATGCAACATCGGTGGACTACGACCCGCGAACCGACCTCACACGTACATTCTTCGCCTCAGTACATAATAAACTCCACTATGCCGTACATGAGCATACCGCAGCGGAGATTATTTATGACAGAGTGGACAGCGACAAGCCTCTGGTGGGTATGACTAATTTCAAAGGGAATTATATTACCAAAGATGATGTGAAGATAGCCAAGAACTATCATACGGAAAAAGAACTGCAACGGCTCAACCTACTTGTGTCGCAATTTTTAGACTTTGCCGAGTTCCAAGCCCTTGAAGAACGTCCCATGCATATGGCAGACTGGATTTCAGCTCTTGACAACCAAATCATAGCTCTGCAACGCAAACTGTTGGAAGGCAAAGGAAGTGTATCGCATCAAGAAGCAATAAAAAAAGCCGAGCGAGAATTCAATATATACCGCCAAAGAGAAATGGCTCAACTTGAAAGCGACTTCGACAAAATGGTAAAGCTCTTGCCAAAGCATGGCAACAGTTCATCAAACTTAAAATAATAAATCTGCTTACACTCAATTTTTGAGGCAAACAAAAATTGTAGCCAAGAGTTCGTAGAGAGTTCGTTTAGAGTACTTGTATTTTACTGCTATTCAAACAATTATGTAGAACTTTGTAGCTGGGCTACAGAAGTTGAAAGTATGGACGTTTGGCTACAATTTCCTTTCCGTCTGGCTACAATTTCTCTATTTCTGGCTACAATTAAAAAAAACAAGTATGAAGACAAATTTTAGAACCGCCTTCTATCTTAGAAGCAACTATGTCAACAAGGATGGAAAGACACCAGTAATGTTGAGAATCTATCTCAATAATGAACGTCTTTCACTTGGCTCCACAGGAATTGCGGTAGACCAATCACTATGGGACAAGGAGAATGAGAAACTGAAAGGACGTACAACCGACGTTCTTAGTACAAATCTTGAACTGGACAACATTCGTAATGGCTTGCATAGTATCTATCGAAAATTAGAAGACAACCCCGATTTATGTTTGGAGCGCATCAAATCAGAATATCTGGGTAAAAAAGAAGACATTGACACACTGTTGCAACTCTTTGATAAGCACAATGCCGATATAGCACGACAAGTCGGTATTTCTGCGAGTAGTGCAACATTACAAAAATATAACGGGGTGTTCTATAAATTAAGTTCCTGATAATCAGTAAAATACTTTGTTATTTCGA
>CAMPYS010000036.1 GCA_946998295.1 uncultured Prevotella sp. | reverse complement strand
TTTGGTCAAGAAATTAGTTTCGACCTAAGTCAAAATTAACTTTAGTCAAAAATATGTCAGCTCATAAAGTCAGTAAGTCAAGAGATTAGTCTAAACTTATCTCTTGATTTACTTCTTGAACTTTGAACTCTCGTCTATCAAAAGCGCCCCAGAAAAGTTACTTTATGGAACATAACAAACTATCTCTTTCTTTATACTGGCAAGGTGTGTCTTTGTACCACAAACTGCCGTTTGTACCACAAAGACCCTTGCCCCGAAAGGGGGATTAAATCACTCCAAAGTCGTGATTAGAAAGCAATGAAGAAGCAAAAACAAAAGAAGCCAGACGGCAGATGTGCCACCTACCCACGATGGGATAGATGGCACATCAGAACACCTAATTCCGAAGACCAGCAGAAGCTTATCAGACTCTACCAGAAGTCGGGAGCAAAAACGAAAAGTGATTTTGTCCGAGCAAGACTTTTAGGTGAAGCCTTTAAGGTCATCACCCAAGACCCTGCAAAAGAGCCTTACTTGGAGAAACTCTCCGAAATCGTTTCTATGACTCATAAGATAGGCGTGCTGTACAACGAAGCCGTGAAAGCCCTCAAGACTTATCATTCTGTCGCCACTGCGCAACAACTGCTCAGCAAACTCGAAACCTATTCCCAACTTCTTATTAGACTGCAACAACAAGCAGTACAACTGACAAAATCCCTTAGGGATAGACAAGAGTGAATGCTGATAAATCATAACACCCAACGTTAGTATCGTGCTGTGATTGCCCAATCCATCTTTGGTCAGTTATCAATGTTAGGAAAATAGGATTTGTATGTTGTAGACGGTAATAAAACGTTATGGCAGCAGGTATTCGGATATAGTTTATCCGAATACCTGCTGCCATAACGTTTTATTACTGACGATGATTCTGCAATAGGCTTTCATGTGCTGTTGCAACATTGAGGTATTTTGTCCCTGTGTACTCACTGTGGCTATTGCCATAAAATAGTTTCCATCTTCCCTATGTATGAGCCTGGCTTTATGGCTTGTGATGTTGCAGTTATAAGATGCATTTTCGTTGCCCTCGAAAGATATATAAGCCGTCCTTGGCTCATCGAAAAGATACAAATACTTGTATGGCACAAACACTTGTACTGTCCTTTGATTAATGACCTCACCATTAGCCTCTATGGATATAGGATAAGGTTTCTTGTAGAAAGCAACTGCGAGGGCGAGGACTATTATCGTAATGACAACCGTTCCCAAGCTGACGAGGCGAGGAGGAACTTTACCTATCACGTTCCTCACCTTCTCGCTTCTCAACTCGATATTATCTGATTCTGTTTCTTTCTGTTCCATGTCAAAAACATTTTAGTTTCCCAATTCCAACTGATTCTTCACAAGATTATAGTATGCCCCTCGCTTGGCGGTCAAAGACTCATGGTTGCCTATCTCAACCACTTTTCCATGGTCGATGACCACGATTTGGTCGGCATTCTTCACCGTGCTTAGGCGATGAGCCACAATCACAACAGTCTTGCCCTTATAGAACATATCCAAGTTCTCCACGATGCTTTTCTCATTGTTGGCATCGAGCGAGTTTGTAGCCTCGTCAAGGAATATATAGTCGGGATTCTTGTAAACCGCCCTTGCAATCAAGATACGCTGTTTCTGTCCTTGGCTCAGTCCCACACCATCACGCCCAATCTTGGTGTTGAACTTCAGAGGCAAAGCCATCACGTAATCCTTGATGCAAGCTATCTCGGCAGCTTTCAACAACCTTTCCTTATCTATATCGCCATCATCAACAGCAATATTTCTTGCGATACTCTCCGAGAATATAACACCATCCTGCATGACAACACCACATTGTCTGCGCCACCACTTTTTGTTGAGTTTGTTGATGTCAGTATTTCCAATATTGATTTTTCCCTCCAAGACAGGATAATAACCAAGCATCAAACGGATGAGGGTGGTCTTTCCACTGCCAGATGCGCCAACGATGGCTGTTACCTTACCTTGCGGAATGTGAATACTCACATCGTCTATGGTTTTGCGCAAAGCATGTTGGTCGTACTTGAACATGATGCTCTTGATGTCAATGCCCTCATTCTTATCTTCAATAGAAGTTAGCAAGCCTTCCTTTCCATTCTCATCATCCATCTGGTGAATCTCATTGATTCGCTCCAAGCTAATCTTCACATCTTGCAGAGAATAGAAGAAGTTCATCAGTTGCTCCACTGGTGAGTTGAGCTGTCCGATGATGTATTGCACGGCAAGCATCATACCGAGTGTCATTTGCCCATGAATCACGGCAGTAGCTGCAACTACCGTAATGATGATATTCTTCACCTCATTGATGAAGATACTTCCAGCCTCCTGTGTCTGTTGGAGTTTGAGTGATTTCATCTGTACCCCGAATAGGTCTGCTTGCGTGTCCTCCCATTCCCATCTTCTGCGCTGCTCACAATCCTGCAACTTGATTTCTTGCATAGAGGTGATAAACTCATAAGTTTTGTTGTTGTTGATAGCTTGCTGCTCAAACAGTTCGTAATCAAGTACCTTTCTTCGCTTCAAGAATAAGGTCATCCATACACCATAGAGAATGCTTCCCAACAAGAAAATGACAAACACCAATTTGTTATAGAAAAACAGCACCACCGAAAATACCACGAAAGTAAGCATGGCAAAAGCGATGTTGAGCGTCTGCTGAGTAAGGAAGTTGTTCACACGGCTATGGTCGTTCATTCTCTGCATCAAGTCGCCCATGAGTTTCGTATCAAAGAAAGACATAGGTAGTTTCAATAACTTGATGAAGAAGTCACTTACCAATGATATGTTGATACGTAAGGAAATGTGAAGCAACAACCATCTGCGGATAAAGTCTATTGCCGTTCGGCTGATTGTAAGCATCAACTGCCCCAAGAGTATAAGCCAAACAAAACCTATTTCTTGGTTCTTGATACCGACATCCACGATAGATTGGGTAAGGAATGGCAGGACAAGCTGCAGGAGGCTTCCGACTACTAGACCCAAGATGATTTGTCCGAAATACTTGCGGTATTTCTTCACATACCCAAAGAGAAAGCGGAAAGACCTCTTTTCTTTGATGTTCTCTTCACCTTGCATCTTATAAGTAAAGAACGCAGGAGTGGTTTCCAAGAACATAACAATGCCCTTGTCCTCACCATTAGAGTTCGTGCTTATCCAATGTTGTTTGAACTCGTCTAAGGTATAAGCAACCAATCCCTTCCCTGGGTCTGCGACATAGAACTTCTTGGATTTCTTAATCTTATATAAGACCACAAAGTGATTCTGATTCCAATGGAGAATACAGGGCAATGGAGCTTCGTTTAACATGACGATAGAAATTCTCGCACATGCCGTATGTAATCCAAGAGTATTAGCTGCTTCATTGATTCCTAACATTGAAACACCTTCCGTTGTGGCAAAGCAAAGTTTCGACAGAGAATCTAATGTATATTCCCTGCCGAAATATTTACATACCATTTGCAAACTGGCTATGCCACATTGCATGGAATCATGTTGATGAAGACTTTCTATCGTTTTGGTCATTGATTAATACATTTTCATGATAGCACTATCAATATTCTTATTAACCTCAATTTCTCCACGTTTAGATTTCTTGCCATAGCTAAGGCTGTAAGTCAGTGTTAAATTTATATTACGCCCATTGATTTCGTTAAAAATCCGCGAATTTCTATTATAACACCCATAATCCATTGTTATATGTTGCTTGTCATAACGTGAAAAGGGATTGCGTACTAAAGCCTCAATAGCCAATGCCTTGTGAGTCCAACTCACTTTCCATTCATAGGTAGGACGACATTGGATGAACCACGGTTGTCGAATATCAAGTGATTTATATGGAGTCTGATAATCGAAACTAAGCATCCATTCTCCTGCAAGATAAACCAAGCCACCTTTTATGTGAAAACTGTTGTGCGACATATCGTAAGTAGCCCCTTTTAATGTATTACATTCTTCAATCGCTGTGGCGCTCAAACGCAAATGCTCATTGAATAAATTATAGGTACAACCTACAGTAAACATATTACCGTAGAAAGTTCCGCCATTTATACGAGTATCAAAAATCGTATTCGTATTAGCTGTATACTGATGTACTATGTTGTCAAAATAAATATTACTATCATACGATAAAGCCAAACGAATTTTTCCAATTTGTCCATTGTATGAAAGGGTGTTTCCTAATACTTTCATCGGTGCAATGTCAGGATTACCACAAGTTGCCTCAAAAAAAGATGTCGGAACAACCATTGAATTTTTTTGTGACGGTTCAAATAAAGTATGTGTAAAAAGACCATTTAACGATAAAGAGTGCTTGTTATTAATGACATAGTTTCCACCATAAAAAGCAACAGGCATACAGTAATTATCATGTATGGAGTTTAAAGAAACGGCCGTATTAGATAACCCCGCAGAGATATAGTAATAGTATTTCTCACTATATTTGCTGAGTTGAAGTAATCCAACAGTAATGTTGGAAGTCAGATGCTGTTTTCCAATTGCTGTTCCATCATAATTATCAGTATAATGTTTATAATCATTGCTCAATGCGCCTGCTAGAGTAAGGCTATTTTTCCAAGTTTTCGAATAGCGAATATTACCATTCAGCACATAGTTATTTTCTATTACTTTTGAATTTAATGAAGCTTGTTCTGTCTCTGTATACAGACTGTAGTATTTATTGTTCCCCATAGAAGCAGATGCTGTAACGTCAAAAGCCTGCTCTTTAGGCAACCATAATGTGTAATTTACATATGCTGATGGTGCTATAGATTGGCTGTTATATGAAACAGTACGCTTTGTTGCACCATATGGTTCGGTGTAGTAAATACCCTGTATGGTATTGGAATTTGGCACAGCCTGACGATTAAAGCCAACATAGGTATTTAATCTGTGGGTATTCCCCATGGAGGTTAAGCGCAATCGCATAGCTTGCCCATTATTTATTTTCAACGGACTCTCATCTTTATAATTACGTTCCAAAACGGATTTATCTGAAAAGACAAACATATCATTTCCTTCTGTATAGCTATGGTCTCTATGCCAGTCACCAGTGACGGTTAGGGAAAATGTGTATCGTTTTTTATTAAAATCAGCAAAAGCTAAATATTCCCCCGATTTGTAGGCAAATCCTTCATTTGCAGAAAAATACACATTGCCCCCATAATTCATTTTTACAGTTACAAAATTAACCAATCCTGCTTTACCTGCATATTTCCCGCTTGGAGTTCTTATATACTCTATTGTACGAATGTTCTTTGCACTAAGAGATGCTACATCTTCTGGCAATGCCTCCATTCCATTAATACACAATACAACCTCTCCTCCACTATGAGTAGTAATGCTACGAGTGCGTGCCGATACTTCCAAGTCAGGAGTCTGCATAAGATATAGTAGATTAAAACCATTTGTAGAATGTTTTTTCTCAAGTTGAGTTGGTATCAACAATGCCTTGTTGCTCATTTCAATTTGACCATCAGCAGTAACAACAACTTCTGGCAGTTTTTCGGTCTTGGTACTGTCTGTTTGTGCTGTAATGTCTGTTATTGTGACAAACAGCAAGAAAAAGAATAGATAGTATTTATACATTGTATATCATATTTTAGCATCGACTTCAAAAATAAAATGTCGACGATTATTATAATCGAGTAGGAGGTAAACACTAATCATAGGTGTTTATTTCCTATTTTCGTGTTCACCGACCTCTCACACCACCGTACATGCGGTTCCGCATACGGCGGTTCCTATTTTGGGTGCCATTCGAGATACGACCCCATTAAAGTCGCATACCCAGCTGAGCGTAGTCTATTGTTATCTATCGCCCTTGTTAATATAGGACTATCAGCTATTCGCCAATAACCCTTGCGAGTATTACCCCATTCGTATGCTTGGTATTGATTGATACCATATCTGATGAGGTTTGCCACTTTTGTCCTGACTTTCTTCCAAGCTTTCTATATACACATGCGTATTCTACGTCTTAACCATTCATCAGTGTCAAGTAGGAGACATTTCATATTGGCAAGGTGATAGTAACCTACCCAACCTCTTATGTATTCTTTCAGCTTTTGCTTTCTCTTGGCATGTCCTCATCCATTACTGCGACTTGTCAGTTTTTTTAGCCTTGACTTCATCTTGGCTTTGGACTTTGGGTGTACCGTGAGTTGGTATTTGCCGTTCATTACATAAAAGGAGTAGCCGAGGTATTTCATTCCTCGCACATACGACACTACGGTCTTTTCCTTGTTGACTTTGAGATATAGAGTATTCTCTATAAATCGGGTTATAGACTCCTTCACTCGCATTGCAGCCCTTTTGGACTTACAGAATATCATCGAGTCATCGGCATAGCGTACAAAGGGAAGCCCTCTGCGTTCGAGTTCTTTGTCCAATTCGTTGAGCATGATGTTACTCAACAACGGACTTAGCGGTCCTCCTTGGGGAGTTCCTTCTTCGCTCGCTTCAAACAATCCTTTGTTCATTACACCGCTTCGAAGATACTTGTGTATAAGACTGACCACTCTGCCGTCTTTTATCGTACGGCTGAGAATTTCTATGAGTTTACTATGGCTCACAGTGTCGAAGAAACGTTCGAGGTCAAGGTCAACTACATAAATGTAGCCTTCGTTGATTATCCTCTGCGCTCCACGAAGTGCGTCATGGCAGCCTCTTCTCGGACGGAAGCCGTAGCTTGTCTTGGAGAATTGGTTCTCATAAATAGGAGTCAGTACTTGGTTAATGGCTTGTTGAACCAAACGGTCTACTACTGTAGGTATGCCCAAAAGGCGCATCTTGCCGTTGTCTTTGGGTATCTCTACCCTCTTGACTGGGTTCGGACGATAAGAACCGTCAATCAAGGAACAGATGAGCACATCCTTATTGGTTAAGAGCCATGGGAGCAGCTGCTCACACCACATCTTGTCAATACCACCACATCCCTTGTTTCTCATAACAGCCTTGTAGGCTCGGTTGAGATTTACAGGGCTAAGGATTTGCTCAAGAAGGTGTTCCTTGTCAAATGGTACTTCCACGATGTTGTCTTCACACATCCACATGAAGGTCTGCACTCCCCCATACCATTCGGTTTCCGACCTATCTCTTTGGGGACAGCCATTAACTTGGGATAATGTTTTCTGCATTCTTTCCTTCATAAGGTATGTTTCAATTACTATCGCTTAATATATAGGTTCAGCCCTTCATGGAGCGTTATCGAGTACTCCACTACTATGGCGTCTGCTGACTTCTCACGGCAAGCTTTACTCCGCTTCTTTCGTAAAAAAAAACTATTTGAAACGTCCGTGAGACCTCCTCGGATAAGAACATTATCTTTCCATCTTATACCTACTTCATTTACACCAACCATTCCGAATAGCTATCGGGCTTTGGTTTGTAGTGCAACCTTGCCCATGGTTATATGCCTTGTATGAAGTTTCTGTTCGTTAGGTCAGATGTTTGCCGACAGCTTCCTCCAGATTTCACCTCACGATGAACACCCTTGCTCTTGGCTATGTAATTCCCGCTATTAGGGCTTACTCGGGACTTCCACCCGTTAGAAAATGCTCATGCCGAGCGTACACCAAGGATGGGGTATGCCGAAATATAGTATTTGGCAGCCCCATCCATTTGAACTCTTCAGAGAACCTTACAAGCTACAATTCCATTAAAGGTTGGTGCTTGGTAGGCCCGGTTTTGGTCGTTTAACAATAATAGGACACATGCAATTGCACACAGCTGTATGGTCACAGCTTCGGCTACTTCTTGAAGAACCACAAGAACCTTGTGCTGCTACAGTGTGAGCTTGACCTCCAAGAACAAGCATTAATGACTCCTTGTTCAGAACAGAGAATTCGTCTGTCAGAACAGATTTCAACTGATTAATTTTTTTCATAAATTGAAATAATTTAAGTTAGCCTACTCTATGAGCTTTTCGGCATCCGCTTTTATTTTCATTTAAAAATGTGGAGTGAGCGATTTCAAGACACAATATACTTGGAATATTTTTCCAATCATAAAATTTTAGAAGTTGATATCCTATTCCTGCAAATCCCAAAAACAACCCTACTTGACTATTTCGGTTGTCATCTCCACAAATAATATCTTGGCTTTTACTTATCTCTGTTGCTATCGAATTAACCCATCTAAAAGTTTTTGTATCATTTTGCATAGATAACAAGTGCAGTATTTCCAAATTTCCCATAGAGCCATGACAAACAGAAAGATTATAGCCAATTCTTTTTTCAATCTGGTTGATAGCTATTTTTAGTTCTTTTACCATTGTTTTATCGGAAAATCCTTCTGACGCCAAGATAAGTCTTGACAATGCAATTCCTGTTGCACCATGACACCAACTTCCGCTATCTTCTTCATATGAAGGGTTTCTTCCATCGATCCAGCCTTGAATCTTATCAGAATAAAAAGAGCGATCATGAAGTAACGAGTGTTTAAATGCTTCTAAATATCGAATGTCACCAAATTGTTTATACAGCAAAAATATTGCTGTTGCCATAGAAGAACTGCCATGAGCAAATCCTCCTAAATTCAAATCATTTTTACCAATAATCTTGTTGCCATCAGTATATGTCCAATATGTTTTACCTTTTATATTCTTGGCAAGTTGCAACAGCCTTTCACCACTCGTTTTCAAAATAGTCAACTTATCAGTTTCTTTCATTAATTTGCATTGTGTTGTAAAAAGTATTACACCTGCTAATCCTGACATATAATCAAATAGAGTGGTAATAGGTATCAGTTCTTTTACTTCTTTGATTATAGACTGATACACCGAAACATTGTATAAATCTGGAAATACTTCCATAATGTACAACAATCCCATAATACCAGATAAAGGCGATATAGCAATCTCACTTTTGTCAACGCCAATATGGACAATATCCCTATGTTCGCACAGTTGCTGAAAAATTCCATGCGCAATTTCTTTGTGTTGTATGTTATGACTGTATGTGAACAAGGTAAGGTAAAACAAGCATACTCCCAAAAGTCCATCATATAAAGAGTCGTTCATCAAACAGACTTGGAATTTTCCATCATAGACATTCCTTGTTCTACATACAAATCCTATTTCATTATCAATTTGTATCATTCGTTTACGAATTTCTTTCTCAATTCGCTCGATTGCTTGCCATAGAACATTTCTATCTAAGGAATCTTTTCCAACAGGTAAAATGCGCACTTTATTTATATTAGTAGTTCCTACAACATCTATAAAGAAATTTACAGACTCATCTATCATGCACAATTGCTCTTCCTGCACTTTTGTGGAGAGTGTAGATAATTTTTCTACTATAACAGAGTTTTCTTTTGGGGCAACAGAAATCCATTCATCTACAACGATGCTATTTGGCAAAGTATATAGAGAATTCTTGTTTAAATACATGAAATAGTAGGGTATATTCCCTTTTTCTATCTGATTTGCAATAGAATGTATAAGAGGAACGCTTAACACACCATAAGATTCTTTCCTGACAATAGGTTCTATAAGTTCCTTTATATCCTTGTCTCCATGCAGATATGGGGGAGTTACCATCTCTGTTAAAAGATAAGAATATATAACTGTTGGATGCAATAAGACTCTTGAACATATAGAATTGAAATCATAGGAGTTGAAATATCTTGATAATTCAAGTCTATGTGCTCTCATAAAGTCACATGCGTCTGCAAAACCTTTTTCAAAATCTTGAAGAGTTTCTGTCGTTATAGTATAACATTTTCCTTCTTTCTTCGGCAAATGATAATTAAAAGCATCAAATTCAAATAAAACAGATGAGATTTGCGCCCTTTCATTTGCATCATTAAACATCCAATCTGGTAAGATACCAGTTTCAAGGACAGAAGATTGTAAATACGCACTGATTTTAGTGCTATCTAAATGTTTAAATTTCTTTGATACAACAGATTCACAATCAATTATATATGGGCAATTACCAAAAACCATTAGATTATCAGGAATTATATCTTGTGCACCAAACAGATATAAGAAAGCCTGTATTTTTCCCAAATTATAATAGTACTCATTAATAGAATCACAATTCTCCATATCACAAGGCTTTACTTGCAAGTGCCAAGAATAGCTATTTCTATCTATGAAGGCAGGAATCCCCAAATGTATAGATAATCCCATCTTATCAAGTACAGATATTGTATCCGCAATGAACTTTTCATTAGCAGCTCCTCTTGGCTTGTAATACAATTTCGTACCATTGAAAAACAAAACTGATGAGACACAATTGCCCTCATGCAAATCCCCTTCAAAAAGTTTAATCTCTGTAATCTTTAAATCTTTTATGGCAGAACTTTCTATATCTACTTTTAAAGCAGAAAGAAGCCTATCAATATGATGCATAATATTGACAGAATAACTCTCAAGTATAGAAAGCAACTTCGGGTATTTTTCAAAGAAATATGTTATCCATTCATCATTAGATGATAATGTATCACGAAAGAATAGACTTTGTTCTTCTTCTGTGCTACCTTTCAAAAAGTTATTTTCTTTCGCCAAATTAAATTCAAATGGATAAACAAACTTCAAATAAGTATTGTAAGCATAAGAAACGACTTGGTATGAAAGCTGCTCTACAATGTCATCTGTCTGCAAAAACGGATAATTATCTATGATTTTGATTATTGCATCATAGATATAGTTGTAGTAAGGAAACATAAAGAATCCTTTTCCTTCTTGTGCATTGTTGCAAGTTTGCTTATGTGAATATTTAAGTATTTCGAATTTCAAATCCATATTACTATATAAGTATCTGAGCAACAAAAAGTTGCTCAAGATTTTGTAATGTCAGAATTTTCACTTATCTTAGTGTTGCAAAAAAAACAAGAGAATCCGACGATAGACATGGTGAAGATACAAATTAAATCTGAGAGACTCACTCCTTTTGGGGGATTATTTTCAATCATGGAGCAATTTGACTCCACATTATCATCTGTAATCGACTCAACCCTCGGTCTAAGGTGTGGATCGTTCGGTTATCAGTACAGCGAAATCATCCGTTCTCTCATGAGTATTTACTTCTGTGGCGGTTCATGTACCCCAGGATGTCACTACTCATTTGATGAACCTCCTCTCGCTTCATCCGACACTTCGCACTTGTAGCTCTGATACTATCCTCAGAGCGATAAAGGAGCTGACGCAAGAAAACATTTCATACACATCAGATATGGGCAAGACCTACGATTTCAATACGGCTGACACTCTCAATACTTTATTGCTCAATTGTATATTTGCATCTGGCCAACTGAAAGAGGGTGAGATGTATGATGTTGATTTCGACCACCAGTTCATAGAGACAGAGAAGTATGATGCAAAGCCTACGTACAAGAAGTTCCTTGGTTATCGCCCTGGCGTGGCGGTTATTGGCAATTTGATAGTCGGTATAGAGAATAGCGATGGTAACACAAATGTTCGTTTCCATCAGAAAGACACGCTGAAGAGATTTTTTGAGAGATTTGAACAGAATAGGCTCATTATCAATCGCTTCAGTGCTGATTGTGGATCATGTTCCGTGGAAATCGTGGAGGAAATAGAAAAACACTGCAAGTCCTTCTATATCCCTGCTAATCGCTGCAGTTCGATCTACAATGATACCTTTGCTCTCAAAGGCTGGAAAACTGAGGAAATCAATTGCATTGGGTTTGAATTGAACTCTATCCTTGTTGAGAAGTGGAAAGGTAAGGCATATCGACTTGTGATTCAAAGACAGAAACGGATGGATGGTGTGCAGGATTTTTGAGAAGGAGAATACACATACCGTTGTATTCTGACTAACGACTATGATTCTTCCGTAAGAGAAATTGTCGAGTTCTATAACCTTCGTGGAGGAAAGGAACATATCTTCGATAATATGAACAATGGTTTCGGGTGGGACAGATTGTCCAAATCCTTCATGGCAGAGAACACAGTGTTCCTTCTTCTTACAGCACTTATCCGTAACTTTTACAAGGTCATTATTCAAAGACTTGACGTAAAGAAGTTCGGACTCGATGCAACAAGTCGCATAAAAGCGTTTGTCTTCAGGTTTATCTCTGTACCAGCCTAGTGGATCAGAACATCAAGGCAGTATGTGCTGAATATCTATACCTGTAATAATGCTTACGCAGATGTTTTCCAGACTGATTTTGGATAATGCCTACAACTTATGGGAATGATGTTGTGTATTGCCTCAAGTCACATTGTGGGGTAAGGGGATATTGTAGGCAGAAGTGGGTGCTTCAAGTTCAAATTATCTGCAAATTCAGTAATGAGAGGACGTGTAAACGCAATAAGGACGTTCAAGGGCTTAGTTGCGGATTTGAGGTTTACAACAAATTTTTCAGCATCTTTTTTCTCTGATTTTCATAATTTTTCCAATTTCATACAGTGAAGTTTTCTATGAATTTCTTGAAATCCGTATACCTTCTTGTGAAAAATTTATATCTTTGCAAACAAGAATAAAGAGTTCTTTGAGGCATTGCAAAAGAAAGAAGGAGAAAGAAACTCGCTCGTTTCCAAATCGTTCACCTTTTATTATTCTTATTTATGCTTTCCTTTTATAATCAGCCGATTACATTCGCTTCTATTACTTTTATGCGGAGATTTGCGATTTCCGCACAGCAAAGGATATAGGCATCGATCGTC
>CAMPYS010000035.1 GCA_946998295.1 uncultured Prevotella sp. | reverse complement strand
CACCTCAACATATAAAATTTTCTCACAAGAAAAAATACTGCGGAATTAAGGTATATACCTATAAAAAATAAATTCCAAAGTTTATTACAAAATATACTTTGGAATTTATTTTACTATTGTTATTGGCTAAAAACAAAAGAAAGAGTTATGTGTTTTGAAAGTGCTATTTGATAACCTTCTTGCCATTAATTATATAGATACCCTTGTTTGAATTCATAACTCTGCGACCAGATAGGTCGTATGCCACATTCTCTAATCGCTTTCCATTAGCCATGTTTTTGATACTATTTGAAATATCTTTATTACCTTTAAAGTCTTGTTCATAATTATCAGCTTTATCTGTAAAGATATTGAATAGCAGTTCTATAGTGCCGTTATCGTATACAAAACTATAGTCATCATTTATTGAACCATAAATCATTACTTCTTTGTCAGCCTTGTTCTTAAATTGAGCATTAAGTGGCTGTGCAAATATGTTCCAGCGATTTTTGCTATTATCTTTAATTGCTTGTAGATCGTCGAAGACAATCTCTTCAAATATATTTCCCTCTAATGAAAAGTTCTTTAATAATAGTTTTGTCTCTCCATCACGCTTTACAATCTCTACATCGAAGGTTTTGTCTTTTTGGTTTGTTACTTTCTTGCCCTCGTTTTGTATTAGCTTAGTATTAGCTTTTCCTTTGTATGTTCCGTATAACTTCTCAGGTATTTGTTGCGCTATAATCATGCCTGATTGTACAAGCATGAGGGCGAATAAAATGAAAATTTTGTAATTCTGTTTCATGAATTTTTTTTTTATTATTTACTGTTACAATGTAGGACGTTAGATGTCCTTTGCTTGAAATCTATAGTATGATTTTGTAGCTGTTTGATGTTTTTTCTCCTTTATAAGTAGGACAGCAAAAACCTTCGGCAGGCAGTGAAAACTGTGTGTCGGATATGTGTACATAAACCGCTATAAATAATCATTACTTACATTTCCTATCATCCTTATTTATGAATGATAAAGGAATGATATTGTCCTTTTAAGGAAATGCGACTGCAAAATTAACCAATTTTCTTAACAGAACAAACAAATTCAGAGAAAATAATGAAAATATATAAATTAAATAGTGTAGCTATAAATTACTTGAGCTTACCTATTTTTATTAAATATTCAGCTATTTGAACTGCATTTAATGCAGCACCTTTTCTTATTTGGTCACCAGTTAACCATAAGGTTATACCATTTTTCTCTGTTAAATCTTTACGGATACGTCCTACGTATATATCATCCTTACCAGCACTTTCTAAAGGCATCGGATAAATATATTTTTGTGGTTCATCAACAAGTTGAACCCCTTTTGCTGCACTTATAGACGCTCTAATAGAAGAAATTTCTAACTGTTTTTCTGTTTCTAACCATACTGATTCAGAATGACTTCTAAGTGTTGAAACTCTAACGCATGTTGCACTTGTTTTTACATCAGAATGCATTATCTTTTGAGTTTCATTATACATCTTCATTTCTTCCTTTGTATAATCAGTTTCTGTTATTTTATCAATTTGTGGTATGACGTTGTAAGCTAGCTGATGAGGAAACTTTTCTATGGTATGAACTTTTCCAGTTGTAATAATTTCTTTATATTGTTGCTCTAGTTCAGACATTGCTGCTGCCCCTGCCCCTGATGCACTTTGGTAACTACTTACACGTATACGTTTTATATGGCTTAATTTTTCAATAGGATATATAGCTACTAACATCATAATTGTTGTGCAGTTAGGGTTTGCTATTATATTACGAGGACAGTTAGCAGCATCTGAAGCATTGATTTCTGGAACAACTAAAGGAACATCTTTATCCATTCTGAATTGGCTTGAATTATCAATCATAATAGTACCATATTTTGTTATTGTGTCAGCAAACTCAGCGGATACGGAGCCTCCAGCACTCGTAAAGGCAACATCTATTCCCTTAAAATCGTCATTGTGCTTTAATTCCTTTACTTCTATTTCTTTTCCTGAATACATGTATTTCCTACCAGCAGAGCGATTTGAACCAAAAAGTATAAGTTCGCCAATAGGGAATTTTCTTTCAGACAATATAGTTAACAGTTCTTGACCTACGGCACCACTGGCACCAACTATTGCTACTTTCATTATATTTATATATATTATGTTTAACTATGCAAAAATACAAAAAACTATCTACTAACAGTTTACAAGAAATATCTTTTTGTTATCTTTGCATTATTTAAACAATAAAATTGCATATTTAATATTAATCGATATTTTCCTAAAACAAGCCTAACTTTAATATTTTAAATAAATGGCTATGCAATAAGTTCAGAAAAAGATATGATAGATATAAAAAATATAACCAAGAATTTTGGTAAATTACAAGTATTAAAAGGAATAGATTTGCATATAGATAAAGGTGAGATTGTGAGTATTGTTGGACCTTCTGGAGCAGGTAAAACAACCCTTTTGCAGATAATGGGGATACTTGATAAGCCAAATACAGGAACAGTAGAAATAAATGGTGTCAATGTGTCTAAATTGTCAGAGACAAAAATAAGTAAATTCCGTAATAAACAATTAGGTTTTGTCTTTCAATTTCATCAATTACTACCAGAGTTCTCTGCTATTGAAAATATTATGATACCTGCTTTTATAGCTGGAGTAAAATATAAAGAAGCTAAATTAAAAGCAGAAGAATTATTAAAATTTATGGGTATAGAACAACGTGCTAATAATAAACCAAACCAACTCTCTGGTGGTGAAAAGCAGCGAGTTGCAGTAGCTCGAGCTTTAATAAATAATGCAAATATAATACTTGCAGATGAACCTTCAGGTAGCTTAGATACAAAAAATAAAAAAGAATTACATCAGTTATTTTTTGATTTAAGAGATAAATTCGGACAAACATTTGTTATAGTAACTCATGATGAGGCGTTAGCAAAAATTACAGACCGTACCATACATTTACAAGACGGAGTGATAACGAATGACAAAGCAGTTATTGATTAAAATAAGAAATACTTTTACTATTAATGGAAAATATAAAGATAGGAGATTATAATAATCTAATAGTTAAAAAACTCGCTTTACGTGAAGGAAATGGAACATCATTTGGGTTTTATCTTGATGGAGGTAGAGAAGGCGATATACTTATGCCTGAAAAATATGTACCAAAAGGAACTGAAATAGGAGACGAAATACGTGTTTTTGTTTATTTAGATCAAGAGGAAAGATTAATAGCTACAACAGAGACTCCCTTAGTAACAGTTGATAAATTTGCTTATTTAGAATGTTCATGGGTAAATAAATATGGTGCTTTCCTAAATTGGGGAGTAATGAAGGATTTGTTTTGCCCATTTTGTGAACAGAAACAGCGTATGAGAATAGGAGAAAAATATATTGTATATGTGCATATTGATCCTATAACTTTTAGACTTGTAGCTTCTGCAAAAATAGAAAAATATTTTAATAGCAAACTTCCTACATTAAAGAAAAATCAAGAAGTAAGTTTACGTATATGGCAAAAAACAGATATAGGATTTAAAGTTATTATCAATGATAGTTATCCTGGACTAATTTATAAAGACCAAATATTCACGTATATACATATAGGTGAAGAAATAAAAGGATATATACAAACAGTAAGACCAGATGGCAAAATTGATTGTGGACTTCAAGAAGTTGGACGTAAACATACTAAAGATTTTGCTGATATATTATTAGAATATTTAGAAGCAAATAGAGGAAAGTGTGAGTTAGGTGATAAAAGTGAACCTGAAGACATAAGACGGCAATTTCAAGTTTCTAAAAAAGTTTATAAGAAAGCTGTAGGAGAGCTTTATAAAAAACGTTTGATAAGAGTTTATCCTTTATATATAGAACTTATAGATAAAAAATAAATTGATATACTAAATAACACATAATAAGAAATTCATTTTTTTTATTACTTTTTTGTTAAGTCAAGTAGAAATATATAAATTTGTAAAAACTAACAATATAGATAAAATATGATAGACGTTAAGTTAACATTAAGTCAAGCAGAAGAACGTATGGAGATGGCTGTAATGTATTTAGATGAACAGTTACAGCGGATACGTGCAGGGCGTGCTAATGCTGCTATTTTAGATAATGTACGTGTAAGCTCTTATGGCTCACTTGTTCCTTTAAATCAAGTAGCAACTGTAACAATACCTGATCCACGTACTATAGCTATTAAACCTTGGGATAGAAAGTCAATACGCGATATTGAAAAGGCTATAATGGATTCTGATGTGGGTATTACCCCAGAAAATAATGGGGAACTTATTCGTTTAAATTTGCCACAGCCAACAGAAGAACGCCGTAAAGATCTTGTTAAGCAAACGAATAAGATAGGAGAGCGTACTAAAATAGAAGTACGTAATGCGAGAAGTGAAACTAAGGATAAACTAAAGAAGGCTATAAAGGATGGACTTTCTGAAGACTTAGAAAAAGATGCAGAAAACGACTTACAAAAAATACACGATAAGTTTATTAAGCGTATAGAAAACTTGTTATCTGATAAAGAAAAAGAGATAATGACAGTATAAAAGCTGTTTATATGAATTATCCATTTTTGAGAACTTAAAGATTTATAAAGGTGAATCAATTATAGGAATTGGTTCACCATTGTTATTTTTATAATCAATAGGGGGTATATTAGTAATATATATATGAGAGGTTTAGTTATTAAAAGTACAGGAAGTTGGTATACTGTAAAAATGGATACAGGACGATTAATAGAGTGTAAGATAAAAGGAAATTTTCGTCTAAAAGGTATACGTTCTACTAATCCCGTAGTAGTAGGAGATTATGTTCAAGTAAAACCTAACCAAGAAGGATTTGCATTTATTACAGAAATAGAAGATAGAAAAAATTATATAGTCAGAAAATCTCCTAATCTTTCCAAGCAAAGTCATATTATAGCTGCAAATATTGACCAAGTTTTTTTGTTAGTAACTGTAAATTATCCAGTAACATCAACAATATTTATTGACCGATTTTTAGCAGGTGCAGAAGCATATAGTGTTCCAACAACTTTGGTTTTTAACAAATTAGACTTACTTACAGAGACAGAACATCATTATCAAAGGTTATTGATAAACTTATATGAAACTATAGGTTATAAATGTATAGAACTTCAAGCTGTATCTAATTCTCTTACTGATAAGAGTATTGATCAACTGCTTCCTCTTATCGAAAATAAAGTTACTTTATTTAGTGGGAATAGTGGAGTAGGTAAATCCACACTTATTAATAAATTGTTACCCAATGCTAATTTACGAACAGCAGAGATATCAGATAGTCATAATACGGGAGTGCACACAACGACATTTAGTGAAATGTTGCCTTTGCCAACATCTGGATATCTTATAGATACACCAGGAATAAAAGGATTTGGAACTTTTGATATTGCGCGTGAAGAATTAACAAGCTATTTTCGTGAAATATTTAAATACTCTAAAGAATGTCGTTTTTCTAATTGTACACATACTCACGAGCCTGGTTGTGCAGTATTAAAAGCGATTGAAAGTAAATTTATATCACAAAGTCGTTATAATAGTTATCTTTCAATGTTAGATGATCAAGATGAATGTAAGTATAGGCCTGCTTTTTAAAAAAAACGACAATTTTTTCTATTTATAGATAAAATTCTGTAATTTTGTAACCGAAAATAAAGTATTTTAATTAAATGGATGATTACTTTTCGAATAGTTTAAACTATTAAATGTGAGGATTATAACTTAAGTATTAAATATCGTTGTTAATCCACACATAATATGGATTGAAGATTAACAATGAAAACATATTGGAGCATTAGTGGCAAGCTAAGTGTAATAAAAGATTGGCAGCCAGGTTGTTGGATACAGGTTACATCTCCAACAGAGCAAGAACAAACAGAGCTTGAAGAGAAATTTAATATCCCTGATTATTTTTTGTCTGATATATCAGATACCGATGAGCGTGCTCGATATGAGTATGATGATGGTTGGATGTTAATAATTTTGCGTATACCATATGTAAAAGAAATAAGGTCACGCACACCATATACTACAGTGCCATTGGGTATTATACATAAACGAGATGTAACAATAACTGTTTGTAATTTTGAAACAAACATGATGCTTGATTTTGTTTCTTATCAGCAAAAGAGAGGCGAAGGATTTACAGATTATGTAGATATGATATTTAGACTATTCCTATCATCCGCTGTATGGTATCTAAAACGATTAAAACAAATAAGTAACCTTATAGATAAGTCAAAACATAATTTAGACAAAGAAGTAAATAACGAAAGCCTAATAGGGCTTAGTAGGTTACAAGATTCACTTACATATTTTATTACATCAATAAGAGGAAATGAAAATTTGTTGGCTAAGTTGAAATTTAAGTTGCAAGTTGATGAGTTGGATGCAGATTTGATAGAGGATGTAAATATAGAAATGAGTCAGGCACGTGATACAGCGAGTATTTATTCAGATATTTTGGAATCCACAATGGATACATATTCCAGTATTATTAATAACAATATGAATACAGTAATGCGTACTTTAACATCTGTATCTATAATTATGATGTTTCCTACATTAATATCATCCTTGTTTGGAATGAATCTTGTTAATGGAATGGAACATAGTATTTGGGGATTTGCAATAGCAATAATAATATCAGTAGTCGTATCTGGTATAACATGGTGGATACTAAGATGTAAAAGACTTATTTAAAAATACATATATTTATTATATAGCTTAAAAAAAAATACTTAAATTTGGGTAGATTAAAACTTTTTATATAAGTTTGCAATTTGTAAAATAATAGAGATATAACACAATATATAAAATAATATCTATCTCATAAAATCAAAAAAGTATAAATAGGAAACTTGAATCATAAACTTATAGTGAAATGATAGACTCTCAAGAAACTACTCCCTTACAACAAGGGACAGCTGAAAGCTTAGCTAATACAGTTGATAAGCATTATCTTTCTAAAAAAGAAGTAGTAGAAAGAATTACAGAAATAGCTAAAAGTGACGAAGTACCAAACAAAGTAGAAATAGATAACTTAAAATCTATTTTTTATAAACTTCATACTGCAGAGCGTGATGAACAACTAAAAACTTATTTAGCAGAAGGAGGAGATCCTGAAACTTATAAAATACAGCCTGATGTAGATGAGGAAAATTTTAAGGCACAGTTTGCTATAATAAAAGAAAAAAGACAAAAAGCTTTCATTGAACAAGAAGAGTTAAAGCAAGAAAACCTAAAGAAAAAAGAAGAAATTATTGAAAAAATAAAGAATATGGCTACCACTCCTGAGGAAGCCAGTAAAAGATTTCAAGAATTTAAAACTCTACAACAAGAGTGGAAAGCTATAAAGTTAGTTCCAGTAGCTAATATTAATGAGCTTTGGCGTAATTATCAGCTTTATACAGAACAGTTTTACGACTTATTAAGCCTTAACAGGGAGGCAAGAGAGTATGATTTTAAGAAAAATCTTGAAAAGAAAATACAATTATGCGAAGCTGCTGAAAAGTTAGATGCTGAGCCTGATGTTGTAAGTGCTTTTCATCAATTGCAAGAATTGCACCAAGAATTTCGTGAAACGGGACCAGTAGAAAAAGATTTAAGAGAGCAGATATGGACAAGGTTTAAAGCCGCAAGCACTGTTATAAATAAGAAACATCAAAACCATTTTGAAGAGCTAAGAGCTAAAGAAGAGGATAATTTAGCCCGTAAAAATGCATTGTGCGAAAAAGTTGAAGAATTAATAACAGAAACTTGTAAAACTGTTAAGGAGTGGGAAAAAATAACACAAGAAATAATTAATATTCAGAAGGAGTGGAAAACGATTGGTTTTGCTCCTCAAAAAATGAATGTTAAAATTTTCGAAAGATTCCGCAAAGCATGTGATACTTTTTTTAATAACAAGTCTGAGTTTTTTAAAGACTTAAAAGCTAAATATTCACAAAATGAAGAGAAAAAGCGCGCTTTATTGCAAAAGGCTAAGGAACTAAAAGATTCAACAGATTGGAAAGAAACAACTGACAAGTTTATAGCACTACAAAAAGAATGGAGAACTATAGGTATGGTTCCTAAAAAAATTGGTGATGTACTTTGGAATGATTTTGTTGAAACTTGTAATTATTTCTTTGAACAACGCAATAAAGAAAAAGGAAATATTTATGCCGTAGAACGAGAGAATCTTAAGAAAAAACAAGGAATTATAGACAAATTAAAAGACTTAACCACTAACCCTGTTGACGCAATGGAAGAGGAGGTAGATAAGTTAGTTGAGCTTTATAATAGTATCGGGCATGTTCCTTTTAAATCTAAAGATACAATATACGAAAATTACCATAAAGCTTTAAATGCTCTTTATGACATTCTTAATATTGATGCTTCGAAGAAACGTATTGACAAATTTAAAGACTCTATTAAGGATGTAGCAGCTCGAGGCGAAAAGGCACTTATACAAGAACGTTCACATTTAATGCATCGTCTTGAACAGTTGAGGCAAGAAGTAAATACTTATGAAAATAACTTAGGTTTCTTAAATATAAAATCTAAAAAAGGTAATACGCTTATAGATGAAATGAATCGTAAGGTGCAACATTTGAGAGATAATATCGAAGAGACTAAGCAAAAGATTAAGGCTATTGATGTTGAGATAAAAAGCAAGTAATATTTAAATATATTATTATAATAGGTTTAATTCTGTGAGTGAGTAGTTTCTATTATAGAAATTATTCGCTCACTTTTTTTGTAAAAATCATATAGAAGAACCAGCTATATAACCAGTTGTCCATGCAGCTTGTAGATTAAAACCTCCTGTAACACCGTCTATATCTAAAATTTCTCCTGCAAAATATAGTCCGTTACATTTTTTACTTTCTAAACTATTTTTATCTACATCTTTTAAGCTTATACCTCCACAGGTTACAAATTCTTCACGCCATTTGCTTTTGCTTGACACTAAGTATTTATCGTTAGTAAGAGTTTCTATTAACTTGTTAATTGCCTTTTTATTAAGTTCCTGCAAGCGAGTAAACGAGTTTATACATGCACGTATTACCAAATATTTCCAAAGGCGTGACGATATACCAAAGGGATTAGCAGAAATAATTTGTTTATTTTTATTTTCAGTAATAAAATTACAATATATAGATGTTGCAACTTGTATATTTGTTTCTGCGAGCCAATTAATACTTACTTGGAATTTATAATCCTTTTCAAATAGATAACGTGCTGCATAAGACGATAGTTTTAATACTGATGGTCCACTTATTCCCCAATGAGTAATTAGTAAACTTCCTGTACTACGAAATTTTGTTGTAGGCAGTGACAGTATAACTGAATTTACTGTAGTACCCATAAGCTTTGATAAGTTTTTATCTGTTATGTTAAAAGTAAAAAGTGATGGTATAGGTTTCTCTACACAGTGTCCTAAATTCTCAAGATATATAAACCTATTTGGATTAGAACTGCCGCCTGTAGCTATAATAACTTTGTCAAATATGTCCGATTGGTGATTTTTAAATTTTAGTTCTAACTTTGAGTCTATATTAATAATCTCTTCTAAGGAATGATTTACTAATATTTTTATGCCAAGCGTATTAGCAGTTTTTATAAGGCAATTAGCTATAGTTTGCGAGTTTTCTGAATATGGAAACACTCTGTTATCATTTTGTGTAACAAGTTTTACTCCATGATTTTCAAACCATTTGTATGTAGATATGTTGTCAAACTTACAAAATAAAGATTGCATTAATTTAAAGCCGCGAGGATATACAGATTTAAAACTATTTATCTCTAAAAAAGAATTTGTTAAATTGCAACGTCCTCCACCTGTAAGTAAAACTTTACTTAAGACTTTAGAGCTTTTCTCAAATAGTTTTACGTTTGCTGTTGGATTTGTTTCTTTTGCCCGAATAGCAGAGAAAAAGCCTGCAGCGCCCCCTCCTATAATAGCTATATTTTTCATATAATGTTATTATATTAACCTTGTAAGGTTCCAAATTTTACTTGGTTGCTTTCTGTTTAATACATCAATATCAAAATCTTGTCCTAAAATGATATTAGCATCTTGTAAAATTTTTTCAACAGTTTCTCGGGCTGTTACAGGACTGTTATTTGATTCGCTAAGATGGCATAACCATACATACCGTAAATTATTTGTAGATTCTTCTGCTATGACTTTTCCACATTCTATGTTGCTTAAATGACCATTTGGACTATTTATACGCTCTTTAAGATGTTGTGGATAAACTCCATTGAGAAGAAGGTTTGGTTCATAGTTTGCTTCTAAAACAAGAAAATTCGCTATTTTGATATATTTACGTATTTCGTCTGTGATATGTCCACAATCTGTAACTATGACAAAGTTCAAATTATCATATTCTATTAAATATCCTATGCAGTCTTTGCTATCATGTGGTACATTAAAAGGAGTTACTACGAAAGAACCAATATTTATTTTTTCTCCTTTATTTAAAAAACGTACCAAGTTTGGATTTATCTTTTTTTTGACAGTCCAATTACCTAATATACCATTATGAACTGTTTTTGTGGAATAAACAGGTATGTTGTAAGTGTTACTTAAAACACCAACAGACTTAACATGGTCAGCATGTTCATGTGTTACTAATATATTTTTTATCATTGACAATTCAAAGCCGACGTTGCGAAAATGTTTTTTAAGAGTGCGTATACCCACACCACAATCTATGGCTATACAGTCGTTATTATTATAGAGTATGTAAGCATTACCACTACTACCACTACCAAAAGATATAAAATTAAGCATTAATATATTAATTATTATATTTAAGCACAAAATTACTCAATATACTCTTTTATCTGAAAGAGCTTTGTATATTTTTTAGTACAAGATTAATTATAAAATTTAGTATATATAAAAAAAGTATAATTCAGAATATATATATATTCTTTATTATACAATGTAAGATAATTAAACTATGTGAATTTTGTTTTTATATAAAAGGAAAGTGATTCGCATGGGGTTCGAACCCATGACCCCAACATTAAAAGTGTTGTGCTCTACCAACTGAGCTAGCGAATCAAACTTTTATTATCTTAAAAGCGAGTGCAAAGGTAATACTAAAAATTGAAACTTACAAATAAATACTAAATATTTTTTTAGAAATGCTTTTCACAAAAAAAAATAACTACCTTTGCAATTCAAAGTTATTAGTATAATAGCATTTGAGGCATAGAACTTTAATAGAACTTTAATAGAAATAAATAATATAATATATAAAAAACATCCAAGATGAAAATTTCATTTGAAAATCCCGACAAGATAAACGGTCTCATGACAATCGTTATCGAAGAGAACGACTACAAAGCTAATTTTGAGAAGTCTTTAAAAGATTATCGCAAGCGTGCAAATATGCCAGGTTTTCGTCCCGGACAAGTTCCAATGGGAATTATAAAAAAACAAGTAGGTTCACAACTTAAAATGGATACCATAAATAATTTATTAGGTGAAGAACTTAATAAATATCTAAAGGATAACAATATAAAAATGTTAGGTCAGCCTATGGGATCAACTAAGCAAGAACCTGTCGATATAGAAAAAGAGGCACCTTACACATTTATGTTTGATATAGCTGTAGCACCTGAGTTCAAGGCAGAGCTTAATGAAAAAGATACAGTTCCTTATTATAATATAAATATTGATGATGAACTTATAGATAAGCAAATTGATATGTTTGCAAGTCGTGCAGGACATTATGATAAGGTTGAGCAGTATAATGAAGAAAAGCGCGATATGCTTAAGGGAGATTTAAGAGAACTTGATGAAAATGGCAATACTTTAGAAAATGGAATCGTAGTAGAAGGAGCCGTTTTGATGCCTCAATATATTAAAGTTGACGAACAAAAGAAATTATTTGATAATGCAAAATTAGGCGATATTATTATATTTAATCCTCGTAAGGCATATCCAAATAGCGATGCTGAAATATCATCTTTGCTAAAAATAGAACGCAATGAAGTAGCTAACCATACAGGAAATTTCTCTTATCAAATAACAGAGATTTCACGTTATGTACATGCAGAAAATAATAAAGAACTTTGGGATAAAGTTTATGGTGCAGAAGCAAAAATAGAAGATGAAAAAGGATTCCGCAAAGCAATTTCTGATGGTTTAGCTAAACAACTACAAAATGACTCTGATCATAGATTTATTATGGACTTACGTACTTATATGGAGAAGAAAGTAGGAAAGTTGAAGTTCCCTGATGAAATTCTTAAAAGAGTGATGATAGCTAATAACAAAGACAAAGGTAAAGATTTCGTTGAGAAGAACTATGATAAGAGCATTGATGAATTAAGATGGCACTTGATAAAAGAAGAGCTTGCCTTAGCTAACGATATAAAGGTTGACGATTCTGATGTAAAAGATGTTGCGGCTCAAATGGCTCGTGCTCAATTTGCACAATATGGAATGAATAATGTACCAGATGAATACATTAACAAGTATGCAGATGAGGCTCTTAAAAAGAGAGAGAATATAGACTCATTTGTTGAAGCTGCTTTAGATACAAAATTAGCAGAAAAATTAAAGACAGTTGTAAAGCTACAGAAGAAGAAAATTTCTTTGGACGATTTCAATAAATTATTTGAACCTGAAGCAAAAGACGATAAGGAAAGCAAATAAGTTTATTTTAGGCAGCAACTAAGCAATGATATAAAATATTTAGATAATATTTATATTATGCACAAAGTTGAAATTTAACAGTTATGATAACTCTTTCAGTAGATAATTTTATTACTGAAAGAGTTATTTTTTATAGGGTCTTAAGTAGAAGTGTATAATTTTTAACGTTGTAGAGAAAATTTACCAATAAAAAGATGTTTTAAAATGGCTTGAGTTAAGCCATCATGATTGTCTAACTTAACTGGCCATAAAATAATATGTATTGTTATAGCCGTTCCTATATAGCCGCTGAGCTAACCGCTAAACTTTAAAAACTGAACACTAAAATGAGGTAGTAAATACTAAACTATATAAGTCCTTCTGTGTTTCCTATATAAGTCCTTCTGCGTTTCCTATAGAAGTCCTTCTGCGTTTCTTATAGAAGTCCTTCTGCGTTTCCTATAGAAGTCCTTCTGCGTTTCCTATAGAAGTCCTTCTGCGTTTCCTATATAAGTCCTTCTGTGTTTCCTATAGAAGTCTTTTGACCGTGCATATAGCGTCCGTTGAGATAAACCACTAAAACCTAACTGCAAAGGATAAAAAAGATAAATAACAATAATACTATTTTAACCGACTACAATTGTATATTTGCAATTGTAATATATACACTATTCTTATCAACGTCAACAAACGTTACCTTGTGACTGATATTAATGAGATGCTATAACGATGAATAAATAACTAATAGTAATGTAGGAAATAACAAAAATATTTCCCTATTTAGAAAAACTCCTCATAGGTACTACTGTATAGTGGAAAAAGCTCTGGGAGGTGTTTGAGATAAAGCGAGTGAACAACCTAAGGAGGTGGAGCTAAGCAAAAAGCAATATGAGTACTATAGTGATAAACTTTTGTCTTTTCCTATGGCCTATATTGGAATATATTGCTGTCCGGTAAAACTTTTTCAAACAAAATAAATTATGGCTGACACATCTCACGAGGTGTCAGCCCTTTTGGTTATCTTTGTTTTCTTAATATAATAAATATAACCATGAGCAA
>CAMPYS010000034.1 GCA_946998295.1 uncultured Prevotella sp. | reverse complement strand
ATACTTGACTATAGACCGGCTGTCCGGTAAAATGACTATCTTTGTTCATGGTTATATTTATTATATTGAGAAAACAAAGATAACCAAAAGGGCTGATATCTCGTGAGATGTGTCAGCCCTAATTTATTTTGTTTAATAAAGTTTTACCGGACAGCAATACTATTAAAACAATGATTCAAGAAATGAAAAAAAATGTTTTGAAAGTATTCGTGTCGGCATTAATAGTGATGACAGCCATCGCGAATACAGGTTGTAGCAACGAAGCTAGTCTTGCTAACGATGCGCAGCAAGAGCAGGCAGTAACAGAAGGTACAGAACTTTCATTCAACTTTGATCTTGCTGGCTATGGCAAAGAGCAGTCTGTGGCAACCCGTGGTGTTGCAGGAGAGGCAAAGGGTCGTGTGATTGCCAGCTCTGTATCAAGTTTAGGTGATGGTCTTGAGGCTTACACAGAGGTAGTAGAGGATGCAAAGCCTCAGACACGCGCTACTTACACGTCAGCTCCAGCACAGAACTACACTATCCTTGCTTATAAGGATGGACAGAAGAAAGGTGAGTGGGTAGGCTCGTGTAAAGATTCGAAGTTTACGCCTAAGGCAGGTCCTTCTTCTGTTCAGGTGTTGCAGCCAGGTAAGTACGTGTTCTATGTATTCAGTGATCACTTGACATACAAGGATGGCAAGATTATCATTGACATCAATAAGGGTTCTATCAATGCACTCTTTAACAAGCAGGACGTAACAATCCTTCCACAGGAGAAGAAGAAGCAAGTTAACTTCCATCTTGTATCACCATACGCAAGAGTGAGAATGAAGATTAAGGGTTTCTCAAGTCAAGCCTTTGAGGGTTCAATCAATGGTGCATTAAAGTATGATAAAGGCGGCGTTAAAGGAACCTGTACTATTGATCCATCTGTGCCATCAGCTGAAGCTAATTATGCCAACGTGACAAAGGCTGGTCAGCTTAAATATCAGAAATTTACTGAAAATGTTAAGGGACCTCAAGAGGATAACGTTATAAAGACATCTTACATTAACACTCCAGAAAATGCAGGCGTTTATTTCTTGGCTAAGACACACTTAAATAAGTTGTCATTCCAGTTTGATCCAAAGGCTAATGGTACTATCTATAAGAAGCAAGTTGCTGAAAAGGTGCTTCCTCTTAATCTTTCGGACGTAGAGTTGAAGGAAGGAACAAGCTATACTATCTCGCAGACTATCTATTATACTGCAGATTATCTCTTCAGTGATGGAACAGTAGGTACATTGGTTCCTAACTTGAAGGCAAAACGCAAACCAGTAGCACTCGTAGTGGATAAGGTTCGTAAGGTATGTATGAGCCTTACAGAAATTAAAGATAAGAAGTGGGCAACAAGTGGTGAATTGAAATGTAGTTCAACTGAAGATCAAGACTCTAAAGGTCTGGAGAAAACCATTAAAAAATATGATGGATACGCACAGACATGGGATCCATCTACTACGCTTAACAGTGGCGATGTAGCTAAGGGCAATAGTAAGAATTTTGAAGCCTTTTGGGTTGCAGGACAACAGCCGATGGTAGGTTCACAAAAGTGGTATGTACCTGGTGCTGGTGAGTGGGACACTGCTCTTAAGTATCTTGGAGTAGCTGACCCTAAAAAAGGCTTTGTGGCTGTTGGTAGTAAAGCTCAACCATGGGATGGTAGCTTGGGTTATCGTCTTCAGGAGATTCTCTTCTATCAGGCAAATGGAGTTCCATTGACAGGATGGTATTGGGCTGCTAACGCTTGGACAGATGTTCGTCAGGCGAGGGGCGTCTCGGTAACAGCAGGTCCTACAGGTACTTTTTTCGGTGGTGCGCATAAGACTACCAAAACCAAAGTTAGACCATTTATCAACTACTAATCCTTACGAAGGATACATTAAGAAAGTAGAAACTTAGAATTATATTTTATGAATAAGATCGAAGCAAAGAAAAGCTACTTAAAGCCAAGTGTAACATTGTTACACGTTGAGGCAATGAGTATAATCTGTACCAGCGTAGAGCCTGTTCAGATACAGAAAGCAGAATTTGAAAACGGAGGTGAGTACGAGGCAGAGGATGTTGAGTGGTAAGAGGACTTAAGAAGATAGTCCCACCTCTAAAGCATCAAAACAATACGGAAAGTGTTCGTGATGGCTTACCTATAAGCTGCAGAATACGGACTGTTGATTATAATATAATGCGGACGAAACCCATTGGGCGAGTTAAGTATGTGTTGGTCCTTAAAGGAATTATGACACGAAATACTTAATCTCTCCAATGGGTTTCTTTTTGATAGAAGGGGAAAGTTAATTAGCCTAATTAGCCCAATAGCCTTATAAGCCCAATAAGCCTAATTAGGGCACAGTAGAAAATTAGTGGGGATAGGCTGATACTAAATCAACCTCTAACTTTATGCTATAAAAAAACAAATACTAAGCTATATTTCTAATATCGCTAAAAATATTTTACTTTAATATTTAATAAATAATAAAAGAGCTAACTTTGCAAGTCAAAAAGAATTTGTATTTATTATGGATAATAATCAAAATATTTTTAAACAACCGTTATGGGTATCAATATTTGCACTTATAGCAGCTATAGGCTGGGGATGGGCATATCCATTAATAAAATTAGGATTTGCAGAATTTGGAATAACAAGTGATATGACTGCAGCAAAAATACTCTTTGCAGGTATTCGTTTTTGTTTTTCAGGATTGATAATAATAGTTGTAGCCTTAAAAATGGGTCGTAGTTTTAAAATACGATATAAAAAAGATTGGCTATATATACTTTTATTCTCTATAACTAACACTACACTACATTATGCCTTTTTCTATTTTGGGCTATCACATAGTGAAGGCTCACGAGCAGCAATTCTTAACTCGTTAAATGTTTTTTCGGTAGTTATATTTGCGTGTATATTCTTTAAAAGCGATAAACTAACATTACGTAAAATAATTGGTTGTATTATAGGTTTTATAGGTATAATATCCCTAAATATGGGTAGCTCTGCAAATAGTACATTTACATGGCTTGGAGATGGAATGATAATATTAAATGCGCTTTGCGGTGCTGCTGCTTCCTTGTTAGTTCGTGGTATAGGAAAACGAATAGACGTATTTGTAGGAACTGGTATAGCACTATTTATAGGCGGCTTATTACTATTAATTCCAGGTTTAATAATGTGTGAAACTATGTTGAAAATAACATTTATGGGCTGTATCTATTTACTACTATTAATAAGTATTAGTACAATAGGTTTCACATTATATAATAAACTAATAAGTTGCAACCCTGTCGGTAAAGTGGCTATTTACAATTCACTAATACCTATTGTTGGAGCAATAACCTCTTGTATGTGTTTAAATGAGACATTTCAATTGAAATATATAATAGCTGGTATACTTGCTTCTATCGGTATATATGTTATTAACAAAGGTAAAAAATAAAAAAAGCGAGAGATAAATTAAATTTATCTCTCGCTTTTTTTATTTCACTAATATTTATCCTATAATGGATTTATTTCTTTGATTAACCTATCAGCATGTCCCCATTTATCCATCATAAATAAGACAAATCGTATATCTACACCTATACAACGTGCTAAATTACGGTCAAAATTAATATCAGAACTTAGACTGTCCCAATTACCATCAAAAGCCAACCCAATTAGTTGACCTTTAGCATCAAATATAGGAGAGCCTGAATTTCCTCCAGTAATATCATTACTTGTTAAGAAACAAAGTTGCATCTTACCTGTAGATTTATCTGCATATTTGCCAAAATCATTTGATGATAAAAGTTTGTACATAATAGGCTCAGCTTTATAATCGGCTATTTTATCAGCCTTCTTGAATTTTTCTACAATACTTTCAGCAGATGTATAATAGCCACTATTATTATTACCCATCATATATCCCCCAACTCTACCATAACTTAAACGCATAGTAAAATTAGCATCACTATAATGTGGCATATCCATTTCCATTTGTACTTTAGCTTCACATAGCTTTTTCTCTTCTAACTTAATTTCTTCACGTATAGGCTTAACTTTATTGGCTAATAGCTTAGAAAGTTCGTATAAATCTCTACTAACTTGAAAAGCAGGATCTTTTTCAAACTTTTTCTTGTCATTAGGATAAAATTTAGCCCCTTTAGTTAAAACCTTACTTTTAGAGTAGAGATAATCCGTATATTTGTCAAAATCTCCACTAAACTTTTTATATACAATATCAAAAAATTTAGGTTGATATTCTTTTGGCATCATCTTAGCATAGTTCTTCAACATAGCAGCAGTCATCTCTTTATCAAGTGCATAATTCCATTTTGAACTATTATCTATAAATTCAAAATACTGCTTCTTAGGCTTATTTTTATCACCATGCAATTTTGTTATAGGCATACATAATCGTGATGCACGCTTAAAGAATTCAGATGTTCCCCAAAAAGATTCTCTTGCATATGAAATAGCTTTTATATTAGGACGCAACTGTGAATATAGAGACTCTAACTTTTTAAAGTCAACATTTACCTCTGGATACTTTGTTGGTAATTTGTCTAACCAATTCTGGATACGAGTCTCATATTCTGCTTTTTGGCGAATAAGTCCGATAGAATCGATACATTTATTCATTCCAATTGAATTTTTCCAGTAATTAGCAGAGCCTGCATAACCGTTTTCATACTGTATACGTGTAGCCTCATCTGCATCCATGTATTTTTTCATTATAGCAAGCTTAATACCACGCACTTGAATACGAACAGCATTTTCAACATCTCTTCTTTGCTTAATACCATAAGAAGAAAGATAACGGCGAGTACTTCCAGGATATCCCATTGTCATTGCAAAATCATTTGCTTTGTATCCCTCTAAACTTACAGGAGCCCATTGTGTGGGGTGATAAGGAACATTATCTTTAGAGTATGCTGCAGGTCCATTTGTCTTAGGATCAGCATATATACGGAACACAGAGAAATCGCAAGTTTGTCTTGGCCACATCCAGTTATCTGTATCTCCTCCAAACTTACCCATGCTCTTAGGAAGAGTAAAAACAAGACGAACATCTGTAAAATCTTGATAAGTTGTAGCATAATATTTATTACCCTCATAGAAAGGTTGAACCTCTATATGCAAAGTCTTATCTATATTTTTTATAGAATCATTCATAACCTGATCTACCGAATCAATAATAGCATCTTGCTGCTTTATAGATTTACCAGTAAGTAGTGGTACTATACGTGGAGTGATATCCTCTTGTTTCTTCATGAACGAAACAAACATATTTTCATTTGGAAGTTCTTCACTAAAATTTTTAGCATAGAACCCATTCCGCATATAATCATGTTCTACAGTAGAATGTGCATTTATTGCACCAAAACCACAATGGTGATTAGTGAAAACTAAACCATCAGGAGAAACTACTACACCAGAGCAGAATCCAGAAAAGTTTACAACATAATTACTAATAGCTCCGCCTTGACTATTATAAAGTTTATCACAAGGTAGTTGGAAGCCATAATCTACCATCTGCGTATACACGGTCTCAGGAAGATTAAAAAGAGTCCACATTCCCTCATCAGCTTTAGAAACTGTACTAAGTGCAAGTAAACTTGCAAGCATAAAGGTTGTTTTTTTCATCTGTTATTAACTTTTAATATTATTATAAAATTATATAAAGTGTTTACTTATTTTTCTTTCTAATAATTGGAAGTTTTAAAAGTGGTAAATCAAACTTAACTATAAAAGAAATAAATATAAATATAAATAATGTATTTACAATTAACGACATTGCTACGGATAAATAAGTATTGGATAACTGTATGCAAACAAATAGTATCAATGCAATTACAACATATAAACCTATTCGCTTTATTGGATAGTTGACTGGATAATACTTTTGACCAAAATAGTAACTTATAACCATACTTACAGCATAAGAAACGAAACCTGCCCAAGCACATGCCCAATAACCAAATTTTGGAATTAATAATATATCTATAGCGATTAGTACCAAAGCTCCTATACTTGAGAAATAGGCTCCCCAAATGGTACGATCAATTAGTTTATACCAAAAACTAAGATTAAAAAATATACCAAACATTATTTCTGCAGCCATAACAATAGGTACTATATCTAATCCCTCCCAATAACTACGCCCAACTACATATCTTAAGATGTTCATATATCCCATAACTGCGAGAAATGCCAATAAAGTAAAAATTACATAAAACTTCATTGCTTTAGCGTATGTACTCTTATTATCCTTATCACGCGATTTTCCAAAAACAAAAGGTTCATATGCGTAACGAAAAGCTTGAGTTATCATGACCATTATCATAGCTATCTTAATACAAGCACCATAAATACCTAATTGTGTACGAGCTTCTGCAGCTGTGCCATCAAATACGTACGGAAAAATTATTTGTGAGACACATTGATTTAATTGACCTGCTAATCCCATTATTAATAAAGGAAAAGTATAACTTAGCATGCTTTTACAAGTAGAAATATCAAAAGAATATTTAAAGCCTGACAGCTCCTTTGATAACATAAATAAGGTAAGTAAAGTACAGAATAAATTTATATAAAATACCCATACAACCTCTAATGTAAAATTACTATCATATATACCAAAAGGATTAAATTTTAAAGCAGGGAAAATTATTAAATATAAAAGATTAAATGCAATATTAAATGTTATATTTAACATCTTTAGCGTAGCAAATTTTATTGGCTTATGTGCATAACGAAGATATGCAAAAGGTATTGCAGCAAAAGCATCTATAGCTACAGTGCAGTACATTATTAGAATATATTCAGGATGGTCTGAATATCCAAGTAGTGAAGCTATTTGATGATTAAATGTAAATATTATCAACATAAAGATAATAGATGTAAAAGCTACAGTCTTTAATGTAGTTGCATAAACGCGTTTAGGATTCTCACCTTGTTTACTCATAAATCTAAAAAAGGTAGTTTCCATCCCGTAGGTAAGTAAAACTATAAGCAATGCCACATAAGCATAAACATTTGTAATAATTCCGTATTGACCACCAGAAGCACTGAAACGCGCAGTTTGGAGAGGAACCAATAAATAGTTTATAAATCGTGCAGCTATACTACTTAAACCATATATAGCTGTGTCTTTTGCCAATGATTTTAAATTTGCCATTTCTTTTTATTTGTTTGTATATATTAAAAAAACAAGTAGCATACACATATTGCAGCTATGACACCAGCTAAATCGGCTATCAATCCACAAGCTACAGCATGACGTGTATATCTAACACCAATACTTCCGAAATATACTGCTAATATATAAAAAGTTGTATCCGTAGAGCCTTGAAAGATACAACTTAATCGTCCTACAAAAGAGTCTGCACCATATGTTTGCATTGTTTCAAGCATTAGTCCACGAGCCCCACTACCAGATAAAGGTTTCATTAATGCTGTAGGTAAAGCAGCAACAAAATCTGTATTCATACCACATTGTTCTATTAACCAGCCAAAACCATTAATAAGCATACTCATTGCTCCAGAAGCTCTTAGAACGCCTACACCTACAAGTATCGCCACAAGATATGGTATTATACGAACTGCAGTTGTAAACCCTTCTTTTGCCCCTTCTATAAAGGCATCATAAACGTTGATTTTACGTATAATACCTGCAAAAAGGAATATTACGATTATGGTAAATAAAACTAAATTAGAGACAATAGATGCTACTTTATTCATTGTCGTTGGAGGTAATTGACTAAAACCAAATACAATAAGTGCTATTATTCCTATTAAAGTAAATATTGTTGCAAGTATTATAGGCTGAAATAAATTGATACGTTGCCATAAGGAAGTTACAATCATTCCTACCAAAGTAGCAACAGTAGTAGCTATAAGTATAGGTAGAAAAACGTCTGTTGGATTAGCCGCAGCATTAGCACTACGAAAAGCTAATATGCTGGTAGGAATTAACGTTAATCCACTGGTATTTAAAACAAGAAACATTATCATAGGATTTGTAGCAGTATCTTTTTGTTTATTTAGTTCTTGCATTTGTGCCATAGCTTTTAGCCCTGTAGGTGTAGCAGCATTATCTAATCCCAACATATTAGATGCTATATTCATAAAGATACTACCCATTACAGGATGATTCTTAGGAATACCTGGAAATAAACGTGTAAAGATAGGGCTTAAAAAACGAGCTAAAATATTAACTATACCAGCTTTCTCTCCAATTTTCATTATCCCAAGCCATAAAGCAAGGACTCCTGTTAGTCCTAAAGAAACTTCAAAAGCAGACTTTGAAGAATCAAAAGTTGCAGTAACCATCTTGTCTATAACAGAACTATCACCTAAGAAAAGAGAAACAATACCAAAAAGAAATGCTATAAAAAAGAAAGAAACCCAAATATAGTTTAATACCATTGCATCATTTATTTTATTAGTTTGGCAAAATTAATATTTTTAAAAGATAATGACAAGTTATGATAATATAATTGTGTAATATCTTAATGTAAATAAATATATTAAAGTATCTAATTTATTAATCTTAACGAAAAAGAGTAGCAATACTTGGCTTGTTTTAGTTAATTTATTACTTTTGCAAATCAAAAGAGATTTATTATAATTGTAAATAAATATAAAATGTCATCAGTACATATTAAGAAGGTAGAGGGAAAACAAGATTTAAAAACATTTATAAATTTCCATTATGACCTCTACAAAGATAGCCCTTATGATGTTCCTAATCTTTTTAGCGACGAATTTAATACACTATCTAAAGATAAAAATGCTGCTTTTGATTTTTGTGAAGCTGAATATTTTTTGGCTTTTAAGGATAATAAAATAGTAGGAAGAGTAGCAGCTATAATTAATCATAAAGCAAACGAAAAGTGGAAACGCAAAGATGTACGATTTGGATGGATTGATTTTGTAGATGATATTGAAGTATCTAAAGCTCTACTTAAAGCTGTAGAAGACTATGGTAGAGAAAAAGGTATGGAGGTTGTAGCTGGTCCATTAGGTTTTACTGATATGGATGCAGAAGGTATGTTAACTATGGGATTTGACAGACTTGGTACTATAGCTACAAATTATAACTACGATTATTATCCTAAACACATGGAACAATTAGGAGGCTGGGAAAAGGATAACGATTATGTAGAATATATAATAAATGTCCCTGACACTATTCCCCCAAAACTGGTTAAACTGTCAGAAATGATACAAAAGCGTTATAATTTACGCATAAAGAAACTGACAAAAGCTGATATTTTTAAAAGGGGATACGGAAGAAAAATTTTTCATCTTATAAATAAAACGTATAAAGACCTTTATGGTTTTTCTGAACTTACAGAACGGCAAATAGATCAATATATAAACCAATACTTCCCTTTTGTAAATTTAGAGTTTATTACCGTAATTGAAGATGGTAATAAAAACAATGAAATTGCAGGTATGGGTATTACTATACCATCACTAAGTAAAGCTCTACAGAAATGTAAACGAGGCAGGTTATTACCTTTTGGCTGGTGGCATTTGATACGAGCTGCTAAATTTACAAAAACAGAAGGAGTTGATTTACTACTATTAGGCTTTTTACCAGAATATAGAAGTAAAGGTGCCAATGCGTTACTCTTCTATGATTTAATTCCAAGATATATAAAATATGGTATAAAATGGGGAGAGAGTCAAGTTGAAATGGAATCTAACGAAGGGGTACAAAGCCAATGGGAAATGTTCGATACAACTAACCATAAAAGACGTAGATGCTATAAAAAAAATATATAAAAGTATAAACACGCTTAATCATGGCAGAAGATAAAAATAATATAGTAGAATATACAGACGATAATATTAGGCATCTGTCAGATATGGAGCATATACGTACACGACCTGGTATGTATATAGGAAGATTAGGCGATGGAAATCTTCAAGAAGATGGTATATATGTCCTGCTAAAAGAAATTATTGATAACTCTATAGACGAGTTCAAAATGAATGCAGGATCAAGAATCGAAATAGATATAACAGATAATTTGTATGTCTCTGTAAGAGACTATGGAAGAGGCATACCACAAGGAAAATTAGTAGAGGCTGTTTCGATGCTCAATACTGGAGGAAAATACGATTCAAAAGCTTTTAAGAAAAGTGTTGGACTTAATGGGGTTGGTGTAAAAGCTGTTAATGCCCTTAGCTCACACTTTGAGGTAAAAAGTTTTAGAGAAGGGAATGTAAGGGATTTATTGTTTGAAAAAGGAGAATTAAAGAGCGATAAAACCTATACGACAAAAGATGAGAATGGAACATACATATACTTTGAACCAGATAACACACTATTTAAAAACTATAACTTCCATAATGAAATAGTAGAGGAAATGCTACGCAACTATACCTACTTAAATACAGGACTCATTATAATGTATAATGGTAAGCGTATAGTTAGTAGGCACGGATTGAAAGATTTGCTGACAGATAACATGACAGTAGACCCTTTATATCCTATAGTACATTTGAAAGACGAAGATATAGAAATAGCTTTTACTCATACTAACCAATATGGAGAAGAATATTACTCATTTGTAAACGGTCAACATACAACACAAGGTGGAACTCATCAAACAGCTTTCAAAGAACATATTGCAAGAACTATAAAAGATTTCTTTGGAAAATATGAATATGGAGATATTAGGAATGGACTTGTTGCAGCTATTGCAATAAATGTAGAAGAACCAGTATTTGAATCTCAAACAAAGATAAAACTTGGCTCAACACTAATTTCGCCAAATGGAGAAACAATAAACAAGTTTGTTGGAGACTTTATTAAAACAAATATAGATAACTTTCTGCATATACATAAAGAAGACTTTACGGACATCTTGGAAAACAAAATCAAAGAAACGGAAAGAGAACGGAAAGCAATGGCTGGTGTTACAAAGTTAGCAAGAGAGCGCGCTAAAAAAGCTAATTTACATAATAAAAAGTTAAGAGATTGCAGAATACATTTCTGTGATGAAAAGAATGGTCGCAAAGGTGAAAGCTCCATATTTATAACAGAGGGAGACTCGGCTAGTGGTAGTATAACTAAAAGTAGAGATGTAAACACGCAAGCTGTGTTCTCTTTAAGAGGAAAACCACTTAATTCTTATGGACTTACAAAAAAAGTTGTATATGAAAATGAAGAATTTAATCTTCTCCAAGCTGCATTAGATATAGAGGAAGGATTAGATACTCTAAGATATAATAAAGTTATAGTTGCTACAGATGCTGATGTGGATGGTATGCACATTAGGCTACTTATAATTACTTTCTTTTTACAATTCTTTCCTGAATTAATAAAAAAAGGGCATGTATATGTACTACAGACCCCACTATTTAGAGTTAGAAACAAACGCATTAAAATTAAGAATAAAAAGGTAATAGCTGACTATGAAAATAATAATACTACTATTACAAATAAAAAAAATGATTTTATAACTACCTATTGTTATAATGAAGAGGAAAGATTAAAAGCCATACAAGATATGGCTCCAGAGCCAGAAATAACACGATTTAAAGGACTTGGAGAAATATCCCCTAATGAATTTGCACACTTTATAGGCCACGAAATGAGGCTTGAACAAGTTACTTTACATAAAACAGATCAAGTTCAAAAACTACTTGAATACTATATGGGAAAGAATACATTGCAAAGACAAAATTTTATAATAGACAATCTTGTCATAGAAGAAGACAAACCAAACAGATAAAAATCATTATAATTTTACAAATTCCTAATAGTAAAATATATGAATAAACTACTTATATTTTTATTATCATTGATACTATTCAATGATAATGCGTTCTCTCAAATAAATATTAATATCGGAGAAAAATCTCCATTAAGAAAATTAGAAATGGCAGAGGTAGCTATTTCTAATTTTTATGTTGATAATATAGATGAAAATAAGTTAGCTGAATATGCCATAAAAGGAATGTTAAGTGAATTAGATCCGCATTCAACTTATTCAGATGCAAAAGAAACAAAAGCTCTTACAGAGCCGTTACAAGGAGACTTTGAAGGGGTAGGCATTCAGTTTAATATGATTGATGACTCTCTTGTTGTAATAAAAACTGTTGTAAATGGACCATCAGAGAAGGTAGGCATTGTTCCTGGTGATAGAATTATAATGGTAAATGATACTACAATTGCAGGAGTTAAAATGAGTAGGATTGATATTATGAAGCGCTTAAGGGGTCCTAAAGGCTCAATCGTAAAACTATCTGTTTTAAGACGAGGTGTTAAGAATATATTACATTTCAAGGTAACACGAGCAAAAATACCAGTTAACTCTATCAACGCTGCATATATGATAAAACCTAATATTGGATACGTGCAAATAGAGAGCTTTGGACTTAAAACACATAAAGAATTTTTAAAAGCTATTGAAGATTTAAAAAAACAAGGGATGAAGTACCTAATAATGGACCTTCAGGATAATGGAGGGGGATTTTTAGAAGGTGCTGTACGCATTGCTAATGAATTTCTACAGAAAGATGATATAATTGTATATACTGAGGGGAAAAATAGCCCAAAACAAATATTCAAAGCAAAAGGTAATGGAACCTTAAAGGACTTACCTGTTTATGTTCTAGTAAATGAACTTTCTGCTTCTGCGGCAGAAATTGTTTCGGGAACACTTATGGATAATGATAGAGCAACTATTATTGGTAGACGTACTTTTGGTAAAGGACTTGTACAACGTCCTTTTATGCTACCTGATGGTAGTATGATTAGACTTACAACAGCGCACTATTATATACCGAGTGGACGATGCATACAAAAACCATATAAAAAGGGACAAAGAGAAGATTATGACTTAGACTTAGAAAGAAGATTTAAACATGGGGAACTTACAAATCCTGATAGTATAAACTTTGCAGATTCACTTAAATATTTTACAGTTAGAAAACATCGTACTGTATATGGCGGAGGAGGTATTATGCCTGATTACTTCGTTCCACTTGATACTACTAAATTTACAAAATTTCATCGTATGATGATAGTAAAAAATATTGTTATGAATACTTATTTACGATATTCAGATAACAATCGTAATTTGCTCAATAATAAATTTAAAACATTTGAAAAGTTTAATTCTAAATTTACTGTACCACAGTCGTTAATTGATGAAATTATTACTGAGGCAAAAAAACAAAATATAACTCCAAAAGATAAAGAGGAACTTTCACGTACTGTAAAATATTTATCATTACAAATAAAATCTTTGATCGCAAGAGAACTCTGGACGATGAATGAATATTATAAAATATGGAATACAGAGAATGATATAGTTCAAAAAGCTATTAATATTATAGAAAAACAGAAATAATAAAAATCGCTATGAGCATACTCATAGCGATTTTTATTATAGTATTTAGTATTTTATTTAATTATTCTTTAACTTTTTCACCTAATTTATTGCCTTTTATATGCTTTCTCATTTTTTTTACTTCTGTTGCAACTTTAGGCGTTAGCCAAATAAGCGCAATAACGTTAGGTAGTACTATGAATAAGTTAAATGTATCTGCCAACTCCCATACAAGCTCTACTTTAGTTACAGAAGCTATTACTATAAGCATTAATACAACTATTCTATAAGGCCAAATAAATTTCTCACCAAAAAGATAGCGAATATTTTGAGCAGCAAAAAAGTACCAACCAATAATAGTTGTAATTGCAAAGAAAAATATTGCAATTGCTATAAAATGTTCCCCAGTTACACCGAATGTTGAAGCAAAAGCACTTTGTGCCATGTGTATTCCTACAAGTTGTGGATTATTTTCCATAATGCCAGACATAAGAATAACAAGTGCTGTCAAGGTACATATTAAAACATTAACACTCAGACCAATAAGAGCAAAAAGCCCTTGCTCATAAGGATTATTTACTTTGGCTATGGCATGTGCATGAGGGGTAGATCCAAGTCCAGCTTCATTACTGAACAATCCTCTACTTATACCATACCTAATAGCACTCATAACTCCATAGCCTGCAATACCGCCTATGCCAGCTCTTGGTGTAAAAGCTGATTTAAAAACATCATAGAATGTTGGCAAAATTTCATCATAATGCATAATTATAAAGATTATAGAACCTAAAACAAAAACACAAGCCATAAAAGGTACTACTCGTTCGGCAAAAGAAGCTATAGAGGAAACACCACCTGAAAGCACTGCTCCAATAACTACTGTAAGTATAATACCAATATAAATTTTATGAATACTAAAGGGTAATAATGATATAACAGCATCTGAAATAGAGTTAGCTTGCACCATTATACCTATCATACCTAAAGCAAATATAAATGCAATAGAAAAGATGGCTGCTAACCATCTTTTGTTCATACCATTACGTATGTAATATGCTGGTCCACCTACCATATGTCCATCTTTATTACGTTTTTTGTATATCTGCCCCAATGTAGCCTCAACAAAGTTTGTAGACATTCCGCATAATGCACTAATCCAAAGCCAAAATAAAGCTCCAGGTCCTCCCATAACTAAAGCCATAGCAACTCCTACTATATTTCCTGTACCTACTTGAGCTGCTATAGCTGTAGATAATGCCTGTATTGGACTCATTCCTTCGTGAGCAGTAGCTTTACCTCGTTGTGTCTTATCACTAAATAACAGCTTCCACGCACTAAAATAATGGCGTGGTATAAAGCCGAAGCGTATAGTAAAATATATACCAGTTCCTAATAATGCAAAAACTAAAATAGGTCCAATAAATTCTTGGTTAAAAGATTCAACCATCTTTAAAAGTGTAGTTTGATTCATAATATAAAAAAATAATAGTATAAATTATATAAGTTTATATAGCATATATATTATAAAACATATATTATAATATACATTTTGTAATCTTTGAAAAAAGATTTTGCAAAGATTACAAAAAAAGATATAATATGCAATTTTTTTTTATATATCTAATAAAAAAGTATGTAAAAAAAATATTTATTTATTTTTTCTGCTAATTTATACACAGAAAAAATAAATAATAAAGATATGAGGGTGTGTCAAAATTGATACATCCTCTTTTTACTCTCCCTTTACCTTGTCT
>CAMPYS010000033.1 GCA_946998295.1 uncultured Prevotella sp. | reverse complement strand
CAGGTTTATCTCTGTACCAGCCAAGTGGATCAGGACATCAAGGCGGTATGTGCTGAATATCTATACCTTTAATGATGCTTACGCAGATGTCTTCCAGACTGATTTTGGATAATGCCTACAACTTATGGGAATGATGTTGTGTATTGCCTCAAGTCACATTGTGGGGTAAGGGGATATTGTAGGCAGAAGTGGGTGCTTCAAGTTCAAATTATCTGCAAATTCAGTAATGAGAGGACGTGTAAACGCAATAAGGACGTTCAAGGGCTTAGTTGCGGATTTGAGGTTTACAATAGATTATAGCATAAAAAATAGTATAGTTAAGTAATTTTATAACTATAATATTGTGAAACGTAAAAACCGAGCATTTCATTTTATTTGAGTATTTAGAGCACATTTTGTTAGGAGTATAAAAGTCGAAACCGAGAGACAGAGAGACCCCTCGTTTTTTATTAATAAAATAAACAAAACAATATTTGTAAAGAAATATTACCCCACAAAAAACACATAAAAACGCTATAATAACAAGCCCAAAACTATTTCTATAACAAGCCCAAAAACATTTCTATAAGAAACGGTAAACTATTTCTTATAGAAGCGCAAAGACATTTTAATAAGGATTACTAACAATACAAATATAAAAATATACAAATCATTGTATATCAATTCAATATAATTTTATATTTACAACATAAAACTACTCTCTTAAATACAAACTCATCACGATATAAACACCCCATAAAACGGAAAGTTAACATCACTAATTTGTATATATATTTTACCGATAAAACCTCAAAAAAATAATAAATATATTTGTTAGAATAAAAAATAAAATATACCTTTGCCAATAACAAAAATTAAAAAAAATGTTCAAACGAAAAAGATGGCATTGTTTGAAAGGGGAAAAACCTACACCATTAGATTTAAAAATAATGGATCTTGAAAAAAGAGGTAAATTAGTACCTACAAGAGAAATGGTAAAAACCCCCGAACAAATAGAAGGCATCCGACAAGCAGGAGTAATAAATACAGGCTGTTTAGATGCAGTAGAAAAAAGCATACATGAAGGAATGTCAACTCAACAAATAGATGATATCTGTATGCAATACTGCAAAGACCATAACGCAATCCCAGCTTGCTTAAATTATGAAGGTTACCCAAAAAGCGTTTGTACCAGTATTAACGAAGTTGTGTGTCACGGAATACCAAAAGATACCGACATCCTACAAAATGGAGATATTATAAACGTCGATATGACCGTAATATATAACGGATATTTTGCCGATGCAAGCCGAATGTTTATAATAGGAAATACTACACCAGAAAAAGAAAAATTAGTAAAAGTAACAAAAGAATGTTTAGATCTTGGAGCTGCAGCCGTTAAACCCTTTTGTCATATAGGCGATATAGGCGCAGCAATACAACATCATGCAGAAAAACACGGCTACGGAGTAGTAAGAGACCTTTGCGGGCATGGCGTAGGTATTGAATTCCATGAAGAACCAGAAGTATTACATTACGGCCGAAAAAATACAGGTATGATATTAGTTCCTGGAATGGTGTTTACTATAGAACCAATGATAAATATGGGTGATTGGCGCGTATTCTTAAGCGAAGACGATCCCTATGGGTGGGAAATAATAAGTAACGACGAAAAACCCTCTGCACAGTGGGAACATACCTATCTATTAACAAATACAGGGCTCGAAATCTTAAGCTATTAAGAGGAAAAAAGAAATGTATAAAAACGATATATACATATTAGGTATAGAAAGTAGCTGCGATGATACAAGTGCAGCAGTACTAAAAAATAATGAAGTATTAAGCAATGTAACTGCCAGCCAAAAAGTACACGAAACCTATGGCGGAGTAGTGCCTGAGTTAGCTTCACGTGCACACGAAGCAAACATACTACCCACCGTTTCGCATGCACTAAAACAAGCAGGTATAAAAAAAGAACAGCTAACAGCAATAGCTTACACATTAGGACCAGGCCTATTAGGTAGTCTATTAGTAGGTGTAAACTTTGCCAAAGGGCTTGCACGTTCTTTAAACATACCACTTATAGATGTAAATCATCTTCAGGGGCATATAATGGCACATTTTATAAAAGAACCCACCAACCAGCAGTCAAACCCTAACCTTCAAAAGGCGGTAACACCAGCAACAATAAACTCTGACACATCAAAAATCCCACCTTACCCTTTCCTTTGCTTATTAGTATCAGGTGGGAATACTCAGATATTAAAAGTAAATGGTTACAACAAAATAGAAGTATTAGGGCAAACAATAGACGATGCAGCAGGAGAATGTATAGACAAATGTGCTAAAGTTATGGGGTTAGGATATCCCGGAGGACCAATAATAGACAGGTTAGCACGGAAAGGAAATCCTAAAGCATACACATTTAGTAAACCAAAAGTAAGCAATTATGACTATTCATTCTCAGGATTAAAAACATCATTTCTGTACAATCTACGTAAATGGGTAAACACAGATAGTAATTTTATAGAAAAACATAAAAATGATTTAGCAGCAAGCATAGAAAACACAGTAGTAGAAATCCTAATGAAAAAGCTCTTAATGGCATCAAAACAAACAGGAATTACAGATGTAGCACTATCAGGCGGTGTTTCTGCAAATACCTGTTTACGTAATGCATTTAAAACTTATTCAATTAAGTATAATTGGAATATATATATACCACCATTCAGTTATACTACAGATAATGGAGCAATGATAGGAATTGTAGGATATTATAAATATTTAAATAACGATTACCAACAAATTGGATCTAAAGCATTAAGCTCACTACCATTTACAAAAGTAAGTTACTAATTAGTAACTTACTTTTGTAATATTTTGAAAATATATTACAATTCTTTTAAGTATTACTGACTAAATTCTCTATAACTTTTCTTGCAGGTTTACCAGTAGCAGTGAGTGGAATATCATTTACTATCATGAAATAATGTGGTATCCAAAATTTAGGTAAAATTTGTTTACACGTATTTTTTATATATTCAATATTATGTGATTTAGCAATTAAGACTATTTCTTCTCCAAATTTTGGACTTTTCTTTTTAGTTATAGCAAATGGTTCATTAATTACTTCTTTTAATTTATTTTCAATTTCTTCAATTTGAATTTTTATCCCCCCAGTATTTATTATATTATCCTTACGTCCAATTATTTTAAAAATAGTTTTAGGTTTCTTACAATATCCTACAGTTTGTTTACGTAGTACAGCAATATCATTGGTAACTATTTGTTGGTGAGTTATCAAAGGAGCATTTATTATTAAGCATGATTCATTATTAGTACTAACCTCTATTCCGTTTAATGGACTATACCATTGAGATGCTTCTTTTCCATTAATTCTTCTTAGTGCTATGTGTGAGAGAGTTTCAGTCATTCCGTATGAACACCAAATATAATTTGGAAAAGTCTTTAGTTCACGAGCTATCGAATCATCTATAAAACCACCACCAATAATTAAATGTTTTATTTTTTTTAATCGTTCTTTTTCAATTGGCTCTTTTAGTGTATTATATACTTGTAGTGGTACCATTGCAGCAAATGTAATAGGTGTAAGATCCAAATTAATATGTTCTAATGATTTATCAGATAAAGGATTACCAGATGGTTTAACATCTATTAGATTTAAATCATTTATTATACTTCTTACTACCATCATTTTTCCAGCTATATACTCAAGAGGCATACAAAGTAAGGCATTGTCCTTAGCTTTTAGTTTCAAAAAATTGCAGGTCATCTTAGCAGAGTTTATCATTAATTTTTTCTCTACCCATATATACTTAGGCTCTCCTGTCGAGCCGCTTGTATGTACTAATATTTTACTATTATTATCATACCATTGTTTTAGAAAATCATCAATTTTCATCATTTTTTATCCATAATTTTTCACCTTTTATGGTTAAAGGCATTTTAAAATTATCTTTAAATAGTAGTCCTGTACCTAAACCTTGTGGCAATAAGTTTTCTTCATCATTATATACCATTGCTGAAAGTTGCGCAATAGCATTAAGTCCTATATTACTTTCCAAGGCAGATGTTATCCATGATTTAATGCCTCTTTCTTTTGCTAAAGTGATCCACTCAATAGTTCCTTTGATACCTCCATGCAGTGTAGGTTTTAGGACAATATATTGAGGTTTTATTTTATCTAATAAATTTATTTTTTCAGTACGTGTATTTATACCTATAAGTTCTTCATCAAGCGCAATTGGTACTGGAGATATTTCAGAAAGTTTAGCCATTTCATCCCATTGACCTTGCTTTATTGGTTGTTCTATAGAGTGAATATCAAATTTTGATAGGCGTTCTAATTTATTTAGAGAGTCTTTAGATGAGAAAGCCCCATTAGCATCCACACGTAGCTCTATAGTATTTTTGTCATATCTACTTCTTATGTAAGAAATCATTTCTATTTCTTTTTCAAAGTCAATAGAACCAATTTTAAGTTTTATACAATGAAATCCATTTTCTATTTTTTTATCAATTTGTTTTATCATTTGATAGTATTCTCCCATCCATATTAACCCATTAATAGTTATACCAATTTTCCCTTGTCCAAATTTAGTATTAAATAAGTCTATAGAACCATTAACTTTTAATTGTTGTAATGCTGTTTCTATTCCGAATAGTATTGATGGATAATTTTTCCACTTTTGGTAATTTATTGTTCCTGTTATTTCAACTTCATCAGCAATAAGTCTCAATGTGTGCATATATTCATCATGTGATAGAGCATCTATAGACAGGTCGGGTAGAGGCGATGCTTCCCCTATTCCTATAATGTTATTATTATTTATCCTATTAATATAAATTAGATAGATATTACGAACTTTATAACTCCCACGTGAAGTTTTCGCAGGAGTTATGAAGTTTAAAACTTTATGTTTAATATAGATATTATAAGCTTTCATTATTAGTTAATTATGGAAATTTAGGATATTTATCAAAGTCTGGTTTTCTTTTTTCTAAGAATGCCTTTCCTCCTTCTTGTGCTTCATCTAAATTATAGTATAACATAGTTGCATCTCCAGCAAGCTCCTGTATTCCAGCTTGTCCATCAAGTTCTGCATTAAATCCAGCTTTCATCATTCTTAATGCTAATGGTGACCGTTCCATCATTATTTCTGCCCATTTTACACATTCATCTTCTAATTTTTCTAACGGCACAACTTTATTAACTAATCCCATTTTTTCAGCTTCTTGTGCATTGTACTGTTTACACAGAAACCATATTTCTCTTGCTTTTTTCTGTCCAACTATTCGTGCAAGATATGAAGCTCCAAAACCAGCATCAAACGAGCCAACTTTTGGACCTGTTTGACCAAATATCGCATTTTCTGACGCTATAGTTAAGTCGCATAGAACGTGTAGTACATGACCACCTCCTATTGCATATCCATTGACCATAGCGATAACAGGTTTGGGTAAACGTCTTATTTGCATTTGTACATCTAAAACATTTAAACGTGGTACGCCATCACTTCCAACATATCCTCCACGTCCTTTAACATTCATATCTCCACCTGCACAAAAAGCTATATCGCCTGCACCTGTAAGTAATACAACTCTTATTTCTAAGTTCTCCCTACAGTAGTTAAATGCTTGACTAATTTCCCACACAGTTAGTGGAGTAAACGCATTTCTGTATCGTGGTCTATTTATTGTTATTTTAGCAATATTATTATATTCTTCAAATAAAATTTCTTTAAAATTAAATCCTTCAATAGTTTTCCATTCTCTCATTTTCATATCTTTATATTTTTTCAAATAATTTGTAATATTCTTTTATTACATTGGCATCTTTATCAGAATCAGTTATTACTTCTAATATAGATGCTTGATCATTTATTTTTTCTAACTTTTTTAATTCATTTAAAAGTTCTTCCTCATTAGTAGCTTTAAAGTATTTTATGTTATAATTTTTGCATATATCTTTTGCTGTGTAAATGTGTTGACCACTTATAAATTTATCTCTATATGGTGAAGAGTTAAGCCCCGCCAATTGATGAAATATGCCACCCCCTTTGTTATTTAATAGTATTATATGTAAGTTATTTGGATAGTTTTGTATCCATAGTGCATTTTGGTCATAGAAAAAACTTAAATCTCCTATAATACAATATACAGGAATTTTATTATTAATATATTTTGCAACTCCTATTGCTGTAGATATAGTACCTTCTATTCCATTAACACCTCTATTATTTATTATTATAGATTTTGCATATATATTAGCGAGTCTTATAGGCGAACTATTAGAATATATGGTAAAAATATTTTGTTGTTTTTTAAAGCTTTTGTTTAATAGCTTTACTGCTAACATTTGTGAGAAATCAGGTTTAAAAGTTTTAGCCCTTTTTTCAATATTTGTTAATAATTTATTCCATATATTATAGTAACTATTTTGTTTTTTATTATTAGTAATAGTATGCGCTATTGCTTCTAAGAATTTTTTATTTGAAGATTGATGTACTTCAGTTGCTGTCATAAACGTATCTCTAATTTCTCCGTTTTTGTCAACAACTATACAATCTTTAGGTTTTGAATCGCGTAAAAATTTCTTTAGCCGTTTGCTTATAATAGCTTTACCGATATATATAATAAAATCTGGATAATATTTTTTATCATTACCAATATTTATTATAGCTTCATCAATATATGTATTTTGATAGCCATTTAAGTTAGCAGTACGTTCTGCTATTACTGTATAAGTTAATTTTATTTTATCAACTATATTTGCAATATCTTTAGCTTCTTCTAAATTTAATTGACCTATAATTAGTATAGGTCGTTTAGCTTTAGAGAATTTTTCGACAGTATGTTGTTGCACAATAACATTAGGTATTGCTTCAAAAAATGTTATTTTGCGTTGTTGTGGAAGTTCTTTTAACGAATAATCAAATAACGGTTCACTTATTGGTACATTTATATGTATAGGTCCAGCTCCATAAGTAGTAGCAGTTATTAAAGCTTCATTGACAAGTCTGTTACAGAACCATTTTTCTTCTGTATTTTTAGGTTCAATCAAATTAATACTTTTTTTTACATAATTTTTTAATGCATCAACTTGATTTATAGTTTGTCCATCTGTTTGTCCAATCCATTGAGGAGGTCTATCAGCAGAAATTAGTATTATAGGTAAATTTCTATAATAAGCTTCAGCTATTGCTGGTGCTGTGTCTAATAGAGCTGAGCCAGATGTAACGCATATAACGATAGGTGTAGAGTTTATAGACGATAGCCCTATAGCTACAAATGCAGCTGCTCTTTCATCAGTTACAGGGATACATGAAAACTTTTTTGTTTCTACTATATTATGTACAATAGGTGAGTTTCGTGAGCCAGGACATAAAACAGCATACTTTACTCCAAATTGTATTAATAGGTTTATCAATATATTTATATTATCTTTATTTGAATACATATATTATTTGTTTTTTATAACATTTAATATTGTCTCCATTTTTCGCTGAGTTTCTTCCCATTCTGTTTCAAGGTTACTTTTAAGAAGTAGACCTCCGCCTGCATATAATTGACATGCTTTATTATTTATTTTTGCACATCTTAAAGATACAAATAGCCAAGTTTTATTATTAATATTGAGTGGACCAACAAATCCGCTATAATATTCTCTTGTGGTAGGTTCATTTTCTATTATAAATTTTAATGCTGTGTCTTTAGGAACCCCACAAACAGCAGGTGTTGGATGAAGTTGTTCTATAAGTGTGCCTATGCTATTTTTTAGCTTAAATTTAAATTCTGTACATAGATGAAATAGTTTACCAGCTTTTATTGTTGTTGGTATTGTTTCATTAATTTTAGTTGCATTATTTTTTAGTATTTGTCTTATAAATTGTGCAACATACTGTTGTTCCTCTTTATTTTTATTTGACCAAGTAATATTTTTTTCTTTTTCATTATTATGTATTGTTCCTGCTAATGCCATAGTTTTGTATCTATTTCCATTTCCTGCTAATAGAGTTTCAGGAGTAGCCATTAACCACATTCCTGTCTGTGGTGTATCAAATAGTGTAACAAATTGATCAGGATACGTTAGGCATGCCTTTATAAAAATATCTTTTGGATTAATATTTTTTTCTATAGGTATATTTAACCTACGTGATAAAACAATTTTCTTTAAGTTTCCATTTTTAAGTTGCTGATGGAAAATTTGAAATGTTTTTGTATATATTTCTTTTTCTTTATGCAAATCAATATTTAGTTTTGCATTATTAGTAGATTTATCTAAATATTGTGTTGTCTCAATATTATTATTAATAATATTATCAATAATATTATCAGGTTCAATAAGTATAGTATGATTATGTTTGTCAGAATAGAAAGGGGCAATTATAAAACCTGTTTTGTTATTTATCTCTTCTAAAGAATATATCTCTTTGGGTCTATCTTTTTGTTCAAGTAGAGTCCAGTTTGTAGCATTAGGCAAATGATAGAATACTAAAGATTTATTGTTCATCTTTCAGCTTCTTTTATAAATGTTTTGGATATATAATATAGTTTGTTACTTGTACTGTTGATATAAGTGTACCTTTTTCATCTGTAACTTCAATTTGCCATAGATGAATAGTTTTTCCCTTATGTATAATCTGTCCCTTTGCTGTTACTGTTCCACCTAATGGCATAGCGTGTAAATGATTTCCTGTAACATTTATTCCTACTGGTCTTGTATTTGGAAGAATTATCATTGAGCCAACACCAGCCAGTGTTTCACATAATGCTAAGGTAGCTCCTCCTGATAATACTCCAAAAATTTGTTTATTTGTATCATTTACTTCCATTTTTGCTACCAATACATTATCATCAGGTGTATCAATAAATTTAAAGCCTAAAGTTTTACTTAATCCATCTTTTTCTTTTAATAAACATATTATTTTACTTGTATCCATTTTATAAAAATTTTTCTTATTATTATTTTTCTTCTAAAGAAAATTTTTCAATGAATTGTTCCTCAGTTATTATTGGTATATTCAGCTGGTGGGCTTTTATATTTTTAGTGGATTTACTATTCAAATCATTATTTATAAGATAGTTAGTTGATTTTGATATTGACCCTGTAACTTTTCCTCCTTGACTTTCTATGTATTTTTTCAGTTCGGTTCTATTTTTATAGTGATGTACATCTCCTGTTATAACAAATGTTATATCTTTGCATATAGTTCCTTGTTTGTTTGTTTGTTGAACTATCGTTAGCTCTTTCATGAGATTATCTATGTGTTCTGAATTTTTATTATTTTTCATCCATTTTATAAAACTACTACTTTTTTCTATTCCAATACCATCGATGTTTGAAAATATATCAAGAGTTGTTGCAGAGCGTGAAAGGCCTATAAGTTCTTTTATATTATAAACTTTTAGTAGTCTTTTGCTAACATCTTGTCCTATTAAAGGAATACTTAGTGCATAAATAAAATTTTGGGCATCAACAATTCTTGCTTTTTGGATAGCTTGCAATAGGTTATAGACACTTTTTTCCCCAAAACCTTCCATTTTGCTTAGTATGTTCGCATATTGTTCTATTTTAAACAAGTCTGCATACTGTGTAATCCATCCTAAATTTATAAATTTTTGTAATGTTTGTTCAGACAATCCTTCAATATTTATTCCTGCTTTTGATACAAAGCGTGCAAACTTTTTTAGCTGTTTAGCTACACATTCTTGGTTTGTACAGTGTAGTGTTTTTGTACCACTATTTTCACTTATTATTATCTCGGTTTTAGCTTTACATACTGGACATAATGTTGGAATTTTAAGTTCTCCTACTTTGTCTATTACTTTAATGATTTTCGGTATTATTTTATTAGCTTTAATTACAGATATTGTTGTGCCTTTTCCTCCTATACCAAGCCTTTCACATTCTGAAATATTACATAGACTTGCACGTTTTACGATAGTTCCCTCTATTTCTACAGGCTTAAACTCTGCTACTGGAGAAATGGTTGATGCAGCACAAGACCATTCTATATGTTCTAATTTTGTATCAATGCTTTTGTCTTCCCATTTGAAAGCATATCCTGCTCTGCTTGCATGATGTCCGGTTATACTTCCTGTTGATGCGAAATCTGTATCATCATAACATATAACTAAGCCATCTACAGGAAAATCAAATGTTTTTAAAATGCTTGTCCATTTATCTATTGTCGCAGTAATATTATCTAATGTTGGTAAGTTAATAAGCTGATGTTCAACAACTCTAAACCCTAATTTAGTAAGAAAATCCATTCTTTCACCCCATGACTTTATTTCCTCTTTTATTGATACGAGAGTGAATGGTATCCAGTTAATGTTACGTTCTTTAAGTTCATTAATATCTTTTAGCGTGAGTGAACCCGAAGCAAGATTACGTGGATTAGCATATTCTTCTCCTGTTTCAAGATTGAAACGTTGAAAATCGTTATAACTTATTAATGCTTCACCTCGTATAACAAGGTGATTTTTATAGTTTATTTCTTTTGGTATGCCTTTTATTGCTTGAGCTAAGTGTGTAATGTTTGTTCCTATATGACCATCTCCTCGTGTTACAACTTTTGTTAGTTTTCCATTATCGTATGTAACAACTAAAGTTAAACCGTCTAATTTCCATGAAAGCCATATAGGCTTACAGTCAGCCCATTTTACGAGGTCGTATATTTTTTTTGTTTTTGCTAATGATAGAGTAGGGAACTCGTGCTTTTCTTTTTTCCCGACTATAGAGTCTGAACTTACTTTTGCTGTTGGAGAATTGGGAAGAGTTATGCCAGACGATTTCTCAAGTTGTCTTAACTTATCAAAGAGGTTATCCCATTCATAGTTAGACATAATCTCTTCTTTGCCATTATAGTAGTAGTCAGATGCTTTATTAAGTTTTTCAATAATATCAAGCATCAACTTTTTGGTATAAATTTCCCCACTCATCTGCTTTTTATATATTATAATTTTATTAAGCCTAATTCTTTCCATTTATCGACTAATGATGTAATATCTTCTTTAGCCTTATTTTCATCTACAGAATATTTTTTAGTAGTAGCATTTACAAGATCTTCTATAGTAAAGTCTTTTAGTTTTTTTGCTTCATTCCATAAAAATACAGATGTTTCATTAATCGAAATTATATTTGTAAAATCAATATTTTCTTCACCCTCTGCTACAATTATATGTTCGCCACATATCTCTCTTATAATAAATCCATCTTTTATCTTCATATTTTTTACTTCTAATTGATAAATTATTTAATTTATATTTTAATTTTTATTTTTATATTGCTCCAAATAATGGTATCCAAATTTTATTATATAATGCTAATAAGTATCTTCTAATAGGTCGTAGTTCCATCCATATTTTTGAATATATTTTCCACTTTACTCCATCAGTTCTATCCATTTCTTTCCTACCTTTACGATAGAACCCTATAGCATTTGCTAAAATATTATTTTTTTTGCAATATTCAGGTAAGAGATTACCATCACCAAGGAGGACTACATCATCATTAAAAATATTTATAATTCTATGTAAAACATAGTATTTAGGTCTTATTTCTGCTAACACTGCATCTCCTATTTTTATTTCTTTTGGTGCTTGCAACATAGCTTTATCTCTATCGTTTTCAAGAAAAGGTCTCATAGAGAAGCCTTTTAGATGTATTGTTACAGTTTTCCCCTCGTTTAATAATTTTACTATTTCTGGTATAAAAAACTCATTTTTTAGTTTCTTTTTTCCTTTTGGAGAGTCTATCATGTTTATTATTTTATAATATTTTTTAATAATTTATTTTGCAATAGTTCTGTAACAAATTTCTGCTGCTTCTTTATTTGGTAGACAATGTAAAGTAAAGATTGGTGTTGTTTCTATTATTTTTGTTATTACTTTTATTGTTGTGTCGTACAAATTAACATCCCATTTCATAGTAGAGCATGCTGATAAAAATGATGCAAATGCTTCTATTGGATTTAATTTTTCTATTGAGTTATTTTTTGCTCTATCTATACGTGTAATAGCACCTAATTTTGCTTTTACATTTCTGTAACAAGGTGTCTTTCCACTCCAAGGAGAGCCGTATATAAAAGGTTTATTATTAACTATTCGTATTATAGGGTTATCGTCATTCATTAAATCACACCCTTTTATATATTTTAGCCACATAGATACTTGCGTAGATTTTCCTGTTCCACTTTTTGCAATAAAAGGATATCCATATCCATTATTTCTTACTAAAGATGCATGAATGAGTAATGCTTGATGATAAGCTCCAGCAAAGGCAAATAGCATCATTAGTGCATTATTTAATCCAAAGCATTGTGTATCGTAGTTGCCTGATAATTTACACTTAGCCTCTGTAAAATTTTTATTTGTTATTAGTAAGCAGCTTATTTGTTTATTTAAATTTTTTATTACAAATTGGTAGCCACCGTTTTTAAGTTTTTCTACAGATGTATTACCATTACCTGTATCAAAATCTCTTATTAGATGAGTTTCGCTATTTTGTATTTTATTTAGTTCTGTGCTTACAGTTAAGTTTAGAAGTAGCTGACTATCTTCTACTTGCTTTTCAATTTTAAATGGCATGAATGATGGTAATAATTTTATTCCATATTTTTCATTTTCTTCAAAGCAAATTTGTAAGTAAAGTTCAGCTACTCTGAAGTTATATTTTTTCATTTAATTCTTATATATATATACTTAGTTATTGGTGTTATTGATTAATTTCTACAGTTTTAAATTTAAATTTATCGGGTGTTAGTTTTATTAGTGGATAAGTTTCTATTTTTTTATTAGTGTAGTTTTTAATTAGTTTTAGATATTTTTTTATTGCATCTTTTTCTTTATAAGCAAACAATATAACGCAAGTTGGTAGTTCCTCTTTAGTTGTAGCAGTTAAATAGTCTCTCAACTGATAAGCATAATCGTCTCTGTCTATTAAAAAACGTGAATGATTATTTTCGTGATATACTTTTAATTTTTGTATATCAGTTATATAAATAGTACCTCCATCTAACGGTATTGCAAATCCAAATATATAGGCTGTATCTAACTTAGCATTATCATTTTTTGCTTCTACTACTATAGAATTAGTTACAAATATAGCTATTAATAATAATAATTTGTATAGTTTCATATATGAGTTTTTTTATTACACTTTTGCAAATTTACATAAAACCTATGAGTTTTACAAAAACTTTAGCTATTGTATATTTATATTTTATTATTAATATTATCGGACAAATAAAGTTGTACACATAAAGTAAATAAGTTATATATATTTATTTAATTTATAAAATTATCGTTCTTATTTAATTTACATAATACACTAAATAACATTGAATGTTATTTTATCAGCTTTTTTGTTTAAATAAATTTAACTTGTACAACAATATTACATTTATATTAAATATTTACTTTTGCAACAATTAGTTATTGTAAGTTATTAATTTTAAATGATTTTTTATGAATAAAATTTTACATTATGTTTTTATTGTTTTCGTAACAATGATTAGTAATCAACTCTTAGCTCAACAAACTACAGTTGAGTTCAATGCAGGTACTGATTTAGGTAAGTATGATGGTAAGAAGATAAAAGGTGGCTTTAATAACGGTTCAGATGAGATATCTAAAGACGGTATTACTATTAGTGTACAAAATGGAGCCTTTGCAGCTCATGATAGCAAGGGGCATACCTATCGTTTTTATAAGGGTACAGCTAAAGTTGCTTCTACAGTAGGTAAAATAGTTAAAATAGAGTTTACCTGTGACCGTAAAAATCCAGCAGAGAGACTAAATACAACCGAAGGTACTTGGAATGCTAAAGGCGAGAGTGGAGTATGGACAGGAAGTGCAGATGAAGTTAACTTTACTATATCAGGAAAACAGATGCGAGCAACTAAAATAGTTGTTACCTATATAAAGGAAAATCTTAAACCTGATGAAGTTGCAAAACCAAGATTTAGTGGTAACAAAAGTTTTACAGGTTCTACAAAAGTAACTATTACAGCTGTTGATGGTGCAAAGATTTATTATGCTATAGATAAGGATGTTAAACAGCAAGCTAATAGAACAGAATATACAGCTCCTATAGAACTAACACAAACATCTACTATAAATGCTATTGCGATTCTTAATGATAAAGAAAGTGAAGTAGCTACACAAAAATTTGAGAAGAAAGAATATACTGTAGTAAACTCTATATCTGAATTTAATGATTTAGCTGAAGGAACAGAGGCTGTTCTTAACATAAATAACGGAAAGGTTTTATATAAATTTATTTCTAAAAAAGGTACAGATTTAATATATATTGTTGATGGTACAAAAGGTTTTGTTCTTTATAATACAAAACTTGATCTTAAAGAAAATGAGGATCTTAATGGTTCAATAATTTTAAAATCTGCTAAATTTGCTGGATTTCCACAAGGACAAAGCATAGCTGGGGTAACAAATCTTGATAAGTTAACTCATACAGCTGGTAGTCCTGCATTTCCGTTGATTATCACTCCTTCTGATGCTAAAAATTATTTAGCACAATTAGTAACGGTAAAGAATGTTACTATATCAAGTGAAGAAGTTGCTAACAAAAAAGGAACTATCACTGTATATAAAGCTAAGTCAGCAGAAGAATTTGTACAACTTCATAATGGCTTTCATCTTGACCAGTTTAATGATTTAAGTTCTTATGTTACAGAAGGTGCTAAATATGATATAACAGGTATTATTGGTTCATTATTTAATAAACAACCATCACTTTATCCTCTTAAAATAGAGAAGACAACAGATGATATAAAAGAAATAAATTTATCAAAAATTAATCCTAATGCTCCTATATATAACCTTTCAGGTCAGAGAGTTGATAAAAACTATAAAGGTATAGTAATACAAAAGGGAAATAAATTTATTCAAAAATAAAATATTTACTAAATACTTAGTTTAGAAAACTAATTAGGGCTATCAATATTTGTTGATAGTCCTAATTTTATTGTTGTAGTTTTTATATAAAAACAGTTAAAATATAATCCTTTGTTTGGATATATAAAGAAATAGTTATACCTTTGCACTCGCAATTAAGAATATAAGTTTACTTAGTTGTTGAGCATATCGCGGGTTGGAGCAGTTGGTAGCTCGCCAGGCTCATAACCTGGAGGTCGCATGTTCGAGTCTTGC
>CAMPYS010000032.1 GCA_946998295.1 uncultured Prevotella sp. | reverse complement strand
TGAATTCTTGCACTTTTTTTGCGTCGGGTTTATATACAGATTTTGAACACCCTACGTGATACGGTATTTCTTCTTTTCGGCTGCGCCTTTGGTTGGACGACCACCTTTTTTATATTCTGTTTTTATCATACTTGTTTCGTTTATTGATTTGGTGGAGACCAACGGGATAATCCTCCAAACCGAGTGATAGGAGGTGGAGCAAGTGGTTTTGGTATGCCCAAAACATAAACTTGCTCCCCGAAAAACAGATTATGCCAAACTATTCCTATAATCATAGCTTAATCCCTTTATTTTTCTTGATTTCTGCTTTCTCAGAATGCTTGGATTCAGCACACAGATATTCGTTCAAATCCTTGAAACTATTGTATAAAGTTGATGCATCTGTAACAGGTTTTCCCAATTCCTTTGATAATTGTAGATAGGCATTTCTTCCAGCTTCGTCATTATCCAAGAAGCATCGAACACTGTCATATTGCGACAAGCACTCTAATGCCTTTTGGATATTTGACACAGAGTTGAGTACCAAATAATCTTGCCGTTTCAGTCCGTCATTCTCCTTTCTTCGGAGCGTCATAAATGAAAGAAAGTCCATGAAGCCTTCGAAAACAAAACATACTTTCTTCGGCTCTTCTGCATAGAAATGGCTGATATCTTTCGGTGCAATGCAGCCCTTGAAGAATGGATTGCGTAATTCGTAGCCACCTGCGATATTGGGAAAACCAATACCGAAGTAATGTTTGCCATTGGAGTCATAATGTAGTTCCTTACATACAGAAGCTGCCACCTCCAGATCAATACATCTGTCCCAGAGATATCTCATCAAAGCTGGGTGAGATAAAGGAAGTATTTGTAAATTCTCAAAATAGTTTGTATGCTGTTTCTCCTTAATACCTGCAAATGATGTAGAAAATATGGATGTACAATTGGGAACATTATCCTCTATCTTGCGAATAAGATACGACACATCAGAGGATTTGTAGAGCAGTTCTGCTAAGTCTATGATGTTTCCACCCTTGCCAATACCGAAGTCGTACCATTGGTTACGATCGGTGTTTACCTTGAATGAAGCATGGCTCTCCTGACGAAAGGGGGAAAGATACCACAACTTGTTGCCTTGTTGCTTAGTGGGAGTATATCCCAGACTTGCAAGAAAATCCTGCAACTTTATTGTTTTAATTTCTTGTATGTTCATATTACAATGAATTTGAATGGTTTGAAAAATTGATGATTTGATGAAAATACACATAATCGTTTCATAACAAACAGGTTACCTGTTCATCATGGTTTCATCATAAAACTTACCAAAAAAATAAAGAATAACTCACATTCTATGATGTTGTCATTTCGACTTTTCTTGATTTCTTTATTTGGGATTCTCTGTTTTCAATGAAATCACGACATCGTTTTTTGACTCTTTCAATACCCCGATAGAATTTGTTTAGCAAGTTGTACTTTTGTGCGGACAAAAGTATGTTGCCGACTACACGAAATCGGGAAAAGGATTCGCAAATTCCATCCCGATACCTGCCAAAAGAGGAACTAAATTCATTTCTCTTTTGGGCAGTATCAAAGAATCCTTTCATCGTTCTTTTACATTGATGAGTGAAAAGATGAACTAAATAGGCATTATCAGTCAATTTGTTATGTTTATTTTTCATCATTTCATCAAAATAATGATTAAATGTTCGCGAGTTGTTCTTTGGTTACGGTATAATATCTACCAGTCCGTTTGATGGGTGAGTAGTTCCGCAAGCTGTTATAGTCTATCTGATAGGTTAGATACGTCAGCGTGTTGGATGCAGGAGTGAGTTTCCATATATCCTGCACTATCCTGCGAACTTGACTTTTATCAGCCTTACATCCTGTGTTGTTCAGCAGGCACACCATGTCATTGATACAGAAGGAAAACTCGGTAACAGCCATCTGTTCCATCACCTCTAAACAGAGTTCTGACATTTCCAACTCAACCTTATTTCGGTTACTCCGGATAATGCGCTGCAAGGCTGGAGTAAAGGTCAGTTTGGGAGCAAACCACATACGACTTTCCTTGTGGGTGGACAACGTTCGGTGCTGCAGGAAATAGAGAAAGGCTGGGATTTCTGCTTTCAGTTTTTGCAGGAAGTCGGTATCATCGTTTTTAAGACGCTCTATCTTCCTTACCCAATATCGGGTTTCTCCCATGTCTATGATGACAGGGAGCAACTCGTTATTGGAGCACAGTACGAATTTGGCAAAGAAGGAGATTTCGTCTCGGTCTTTGCCCTTGGCTTCCACCTTATAGGAAAGTGTTGTACTAAGATTTTTCAATCGTTCACTATCCTCCCTGCGGTTGAGTAATACCTCGTCCACAACAATGAGCAGCTTTCCTGCCCAATCCGAATTGAACTGACTGCGAAAATCCTCGTTAGTGTTGAAAGTTACATTGTTCTGGAAAACGTCTTTAAGGAAATTGAGGAATGTACTCTTCCCAGTATTGCGTTCCTCTGACACCATTAGGAGGATGGGTAGTTTCTGCACGGGTTGTAGATAGAGCAACTGCAAATAATCCATACCCAGCTCGTATTGTTCCCCGAAGATGTGACTTATAAGGGATTCAACGTGCGGAAACTCTCCCTCTTTTGGTTGGTGTCCTATTGGCTCGTAGAGATTGAGAAACTTGTCAATAACTGGTTGATAATTCACATGGTTAGGTACAGTACAGAAGCCATCGTACTTCGGGACAGTGGCAATGAAATCCTTTCCATAGTCCTGCCGTAGCGTTTCATTATTCCACACGATACGCTTCTTGACAAAACCGCCATTGATGCGTGGTTGATTCACAATCTTATATAAGGTTGTGCCAACGCGAATAAATACATCCTGTTCCATAAGTTAGATATTTGAAGTATGATTTCCTAAAATTTTCTGCACGTCAGACATTTTATATCTAACTTTATTACCAACCTTTATAGGCTTTAGATAGTTCTTTTTACCCCAATGCCATAAGGTAGCATCACAGACACCACAAAGTTGTTTTACCTCTTCTTTTGAAAGAAATCGTTCTTTACGTGCTTCTTCGACAATAGTAGTAAGCTCGTCTTTGGCACGGTTAATGAGGTCATTGGAAAATGCCAACAAATCCTCACCAGAAACCTCTAATCGCACATGTGCGTTAGAGCCTTGAATAATAGACAAAATATCCGTCATAATTTTTAGACTCCACCTGCTTGTTTGACTTTCTGTTATCGGTGGGTTAATAAACAAAAAGTCGCCACCTCATTTGAGATGACGACTGCAAATTTACAGCGTGAAATATTTGATTTTCAACGATTTATCAAACGCTTAATTCATATAAATATTTAGCGAATTAAACGAACTTTTATTCTGATAAAAAGACTTTGATTTCATCTATCGAAGTACGATCTTCTCCTCTATCCATCAACCTTATTCCTGTTTTTCCTATGGTTTCAGAAAGTTCCTTATAGGCTTTCTGAATACCTCGAAGCCCTATCAGGCGAATATTATAATGGTCAGATAATGCTCTATAGAATGGTGCAATATCACATTCTCTAAGCAAGTTTTCTTCTTCCAAAGCTATTTTGAGGTAAACAATATCTTTCTCTGTAGGCTTGGTCAATAGCCTACCCCTAATCTTTTCAAGTAGTATTTCTTTATTTTCTATCTTTATAAGTTCTTCTAAAGTTCTATCATCTTTAGGTCTACCACGTCTCTTGTTGATTACCAAAGACTCTTCGTCAGTAAGTTCGTCCTCTAAAGCAGATTCAATAAGTTTATTGGAATCTATAGATTTCTTATATTGTTGAAATCTCTTCCAATCTTCCTTTGTTCTATCTCCCAGTGATATACTTCTGTGAATAATATATTTTACCATTAAAGAAAGTAGCCATTTGTGTAGTCGGTTGGTTTTATTGTTTTGAATTAGGGTTTCACCATGTTCTACCATGCATTCATAGCTACGACCAAAATATAACCATGCGAGCATTGCTGGAACTATTGATTTCCTGTCAGTATTATGAAATTCATGTACCAATCGTTCCGCAAGGTCTGAATTAGTTAACATATTTTCCAAAGAAGAAAAATCCCTTACTGTATCATTGAACATTCTTTTCTTGACCTCGTCTTTGTATTTCGGTACATACTTTATTACCAGCATAAAGACTTTTTGAAAACCAGCACTGTTTTTACGGTTCATTTCCTCAACAAATGAGCCATATTCTTTCGGATGTGTATCAAGCCACTCTTTAATAAGCCGTTTAAAATCTTCAAAACTTTCTTTCATCGTTGGATTTAGTCTAAAAGTTTTACCAAGTCTTTCTTCATTTCTTCATCAATATCTCTATAACGCCTAAAGGCTTTGCTCCCCTCCTTGTGTCCAGATAATGCAGAAACCAAATTGGGGTCTTTTACTTTTTTATAGATATTACCAATGAATGTTCGTCTTGCCAAATGACTACTTGCTACTTCATATATCGGTCGCTTCACCTCCTCATGTGTCAGAGGATCTAAGATTGTTACAATCCGATCTACACCAGCTTCTTGAAAAATACGTTTAATGGCAATATTATATTTTTGCTCTGATATGAATGGAAATAATTTAGCTCCTTTATAATCCTCATAGCGTGCTAATATTATCTTGGCTTTGCTATTTAATGGCACTCTAACTGTAATAGGATTACCTTCTCGAGTCTTTTTAGGAATATATTCTATAGCCTCATTGACTATGTTTCTTTTGGTTAGCCGATATAAATCACTGACTCTACAGCCTATCAAAGTTTGAAAAATAAAGATATCTCGTTGAATGGCAAGTTGTGGGTATTCAGATAAATCTGCATCAAATATTTGATCACGCTCATCTAAGGTAATATAATAAGGTGTTCCATAGGTACATTCGTCTAATGGAAAATCATCAAATGGGCGGTTGGTTGTAATTTTCTTATCGTAGCACCATATAAAGAACGTTCTTATACGGGAAAATCTGTCTATTAAAGTATTCTTACCTCTAGGTAGAGGAACCCTTTTCTCTGGAAAGGTCTCATACAATTTAGGATATTTCTCATAGTAGAGATACTCATTTTCAAAGAAATCCCACATATCCCTTAATGTGTCAGCAGTCACCTCATCAACATCAAGAATAAAATCATGATGTCCACGTTTAATGGTTCTAACATACATTTCATACCTTGCCAAGGAGCGTTGAATAACTTTAAAGTTCTTCACACGTACCGCAGATAATTTATGTTCAACAAGAAATTTGGCAAAGAGTTCTAAAAGTTTAGGTTTATTTTCCTGCATCAACTCTTCTTCTGTCTTATATCGATTGGGGTGATGATATTTGTCAATAATCATAGCCAACCATTCATTGTCAGCTTCTGTCGTGTATTGTTTGGTTATTGTTGATATTATATCCTGAACGCTTTGAGACAAATGCAATTTGTTCTCTTCTGAAACCAATGCTACTCTGTCCTTGTAGCCCTGCTTTTCACTGCTCCAATGATTCGGATTGATAACTAACTCACTTGCAGCCTTAATATCTTTCTTACCATCACGCAAACGAAAATAGATAGTTGCCATACTATCTGTATCGTTCTTTTTTGCTGTCTTGCGAATGAATGCGGTAACCTTCATAATAGTTGTTTTTAGTTCTGTTGCAAAGATACTAATTTGTTCCCAAATTGTTCCCAATCATCCTAAATATATTTTTATTATTTTCAATCAGAATAAATATAACTTTTATTTATTTCATTGATTACAAGTGATTTATATTTAATTGTAAGGTTTAATAGAATTAATCTAAATGTTCCCGTATTTAATATTTCAAATGCGGGTCTGGGTACCGCAAATCCCTTGTAAATCGATGATTTACAAGGGATTTTTCTTTTTCAACATGTACTTTACAAGATATTTGCAAAAAATAACTACCTTTACCGCAACAAATATGTTATGTATGGCAGAAATAACAAAGTTGAATAGACTCAAAATCATTTTGGCTAAAGAAAACTTGACTAACAAATGTATTGGACAACAGTTAGAAAATTATAAAGTTACTGTCTCAAGATGGACAATTAACAAACAACTATCTATAAAACAGCTATTTAATTTAGCTAAATTTCTTCACGCCAAAGTAAAAGACTTACTGATGAATCAGGAAGATATGGAACAACAACAAAGAAGAAACCATGCAAACGCCTAAACAGTTCAATAATATAACAGAAAGAGTTATAGATGATTTAAAAGCCTCTTTGACACCAAAGAGTAGGCTTTCAATTGCAGCTGCCAGCTTTTCTATTTACGCTTTCGAAGCATTAAAGGATGAGTTAAAACAGATTGAAGAGTTACGTTTTATCTTCACCGCGCCTACTTTCAATAAAGATAAAGAAAGAAAACAAAAACGGGAATTTTACATTCCAAAGCTAAACCGTGAGCGAAACCTGTATGGGTCAGAGTTTGAAATACGTCTTCGTAATCAGCTTTCTCAACGTGCTATAGCTCGTGAGTGTGCAGATTGGATTCGTCGTAAAGTAAAGTTTAAGACGAATGTATCAGGGGGAACACTCAATAACTTTATGAATATAAGCGAAGGCGAAATCACTTATACCTATATGCCTTTCAATGAATTTACAACTACTGAACTTGGTTGTGAACGTGGAAACAATCTATGCCCTATGAGCATGGGATTTCCTTCAACTGTTGCAACAGACAATTTCCTTAGTGGCTTCAACCAATTATGGAGTGACAAAGAGAAATTTACAGATGTAACAAATACGGTATTAGAAAATATCGAGACTGTATATAAGGAAAACGCTCCTGAGTTCATATACTTTGTGGCAATCTACAACATATTTAATGAATTTCTTGAAGATATCAATGAAGATGTGCTACCCAACGAGGGTACTGGGTTTCGCAACAGTCAGATATGGAGCATGCTGTATAACTTCCAAAGAGATGCAGCACTTGCTATCATTAATAAGCTGGAAAAATATAATGGCTGTATCTTGGCTGACAGTGTAGGTCTTGGAAAGACTTTTTCTGCATTGGCAGTAATTAAATATTATGAGTGTCGCAATCGCAACGTATTAGTCCTATGCCCTAAAAAGTTGAATGACAACTGGCAAACATTTCGGAGTAATTATAAAAATAATCCAGTTGCAAAGGATCGTTTCAACTACGACATACTATTCCATTCAGACCTTTCACGTGAACGTGGTACAAGCAATGGCATGGATCTCATGCGTGTGAACTGGGGAAACTACGACTTGTTGGTCATTGATGAAAGCCATAATTTTCGCAATGGTGGTAAACTGGAAGATGATAATAACAAAGGATTTAAAGAAAACCGTTATACGCGTCTGATGAATCGCGTCATTCGCAGTGGGGTAAAAACAAAAGTATTGATGCTTAGTGCTACACCTGTAAACAATCGTTTCAACGATTTGAAAAATCAATTACAGTTGGCTTATGAAGGTCATTCGGAGAATATCAATTCTATTCTTGAAACAGATAAAAATATTGACCAAATATTCCGTGAAGCTCAGGAAAACTATAGCAAATGGACAAAACTTTCGCCAAAAGAACGTACTACTAAGAAACTTTTAGATATGCTCAATTACGATTTCTTCAAAGTGCTTGATGCTGTTACTATTGCGCGTAGCCGTAAACATATTATGAAATATTATAATACAAAGGATATAGGTAAGTTCCCAAAACGATTAAAACCTATATCTCGCTGTCCCAAATTAACTGAACTTAATGATGCTATTAGTTTTGAAGAAATTGCAAAACAACTCAACTTACTCAATTTGTCTATATACACACCGTCTCTATATATTCATGCCAGTGCACGGGATAAATATGCTTTAGATTATGACGGAGAAGGACTTACGATTGATGGTAGAGAAAAAGGGTTGCGCCAGCTAATGGCTATCAATTTGTTAAAGCGTTTGGAGAGTTCGGTCAATTCATTCCGATTAACTTTAGAACGCATAGAAACGCTAATCAAAAAAGCTGTAACTGCTATCAATAACTTTGAAACAAATGGAGCAGACACTATTGAAACTGAGAGATTTTATAATGACTATGATAGTGAAGATAGCGAGAATGATCCTTTTGTTGGGCGTAAGTCGAAGATTAATCTGCGAGATATGGATTTTGTGTCTTGGCGACAGGACTTGAAAAGTGATTTGAATAAACTATCGCTCTTGATAATCATGTTGAAAGATATTACTCCTAAACACGACTCAAAACTAAAACAACTTATTGATGACTTGAAAGATAAGTTTGCGCACCCATTTAACGGAGACAATAAAAAGGTTATCATTTTTACAGCTTTTGCAGATACTGCAAACTATCTGTACGAGCAATTGGCACAACGAATTAAAACCGAATGCCATCTTAATACGGCACTAATTACAGGAAGTACAGAAGGAAAATGTACAATACAAGGACTTCGTGCTGAATTCAACAATATCCTAACTTACTTTTCGCCAATAAGCAAGGACAGAGCTGCAATCTTTCCAAATGCCAAAGATGATATTGATGTACTTATTGCTACAGATTGTATATCCGAAGGACAGAACCTTCAAGACTGTGATTATCTAATCAATTACGATATACATTGGAATCCTGTTCGCATCATACAACGCTTTGGTAGAATAGACCGTATAGGCTCTTGTAATGAAACTATACAACTTGTTAACTATTGGCCTGACATGAACCTTGACAAGTATATAAAGCTTAAGGGACGTGTAGAGTCACGTATGAAAGCTACAGTTCTTACTTCTACAGGAGATGACAATCCGCTGTCTGATACTGAAAATGGGGATTTGGAATACCGACATAATCAGTTGAAAAAACTACAAAAAGAAGTTGTAGACCTCGAAGATATGGATACAGGTATCAATATAATGGACTTGGGACTTAACGAGTTCAGACTTGATCTTATAGCGTATATGAAGGAGCATAACAATATAGAAAATACTCCTAACGGTATGAGTGCTGTAGTGGAACACACTGATGGAGTGAAGTCTGGAGTTATATTCATTCTAAAAAATCGTAACTATGAGCTGAATATTGGTAAGACTAATCTGATTCATCCGTTTTATATGGTTTATCTCTCTGATGAGGGGGTAATGCTTTGCGACCATCTGTCACCTAAAAAGTTGCTCGACACCATGCGTCATGTTTGTAAAGGTAAGGCGGAACCTATCAAAGAATTGTGCAAACAGTTTAATAGAGAAACTAAGGATGGTAAAGATATGCATCATTATAGCTGCCTCCTACAACAAGCTATCAATAGTATTATAAAAGTAAAGGAAGAAAGAGACATCGATAGTCTTTTCTCATCGGGCAAGACAACTGCCTTAGAGGGGAAATTTAGGGGATTAGATGATTTTGAATTAATAACTTTTCTTGTAATTAAATAATGGATAATTTACTTCACTTTCCATCAACTACTATAGTAAATAGGGTAGTACCGAAAATTGAATTCTATAGGCATAGTTCAAAAAAAACATGGTTTAAGGATTTGCTTACTCGGGAGGTAGATAGCATAACATGGCTATACAAACTAACTGCTGAAACACTGAATATTGACAATGGTAAAAATATTCAAGAAATTGATATTTTTCTATGCCTGATGAAAGGAACATGTTATAGTATTAATTCTTTCCGTGAAATGGATGAACTGTTACCACGTCATACCATGTTTATTATTAAGTATGGAAAATATACTGACCTACTAATGCACCATAAAGAGAAAACTATTGTACGTAATGGTGAGGAAAAGTGGAAGTGTAAAGATACAGAGTTGTTAAAAAGGGTAGAGGTATCAAGCTTTCACTTCCAATTGATAGGTACATCGCTCGATTTTGTGTATGCGGGACTTATAGGACAGGTGTCTAACTTAAAGACTCATAGTATTATGGAATATGAACGTGCAGCAGCTTTACGCAAAAATAACCTGCAACTACAAAAGCAATTGGAGATACTTGAGAGAAAATGTAGAAATGAGAAGCAGCCGAGACAGAAGTATGAATTATATCAACAAATTTTAAAAATAAAAGAACAACTATTTATATATGAAACAAATGAAGATGCAAAGCCTTGATGTAGTAAACGATAACATGGCTTACATTGCTAAACGATGGCCAGAGTGTTTAACAGAGGCAGAGGACGAGAATGGGAAACTGTGTAAGGTGATAGACTTTGACAAACTTCGTCAAGTTTTATCTACTGATGCTATTAGTGACAAACAAGAACGGTATCTGTTTACATGGCCTGACAAGCGTCACGCCATCCGTATGGCAAACACGCCGACTAACAGTACGTTGCGTCCTGTGGTGAACGACGAAACAACGCCTACGGGTAAGGATAGCAAAGGCAATAAATATTGTAGTAGTGGTAGTGTAGATTTTGACAACACGCAAAATCTGTATATAGAGGGTGATAACCTTGAGGTGCTAAAGCTGTTACGCGAATCGTATCTTGGTAAGGTAAAGATGATTTATGTTGACCCACCGTATAACACGGGTGGCGACTTTGTGTATAGAGACAATTTTATCAAGAAGAACTCCGACTATGCCGACATTTCGGGTGCTTATGATGCGGAGGGTAATCAACTTGTTAATGAGTTTGATAAGAATGCTGATAGCAACGGTCGTTTTCACACCGATTGGCTTAATATGATTTATCCTCGACTGAAAATAGCAAGGGACTTGCTCTCTGAAGACGGGGTTATCTTTATTTCTATCGACGACCACGAGGTGCATAACCTACGCAAAGTTTGCGATGAGGTGTTTGGTGGGAGGAACTTTGTGGCAGAGTTTATTTGGCGAGGGGGAAGAAGAAACGCCTCTAAATTTATATCTACATCACATGAGTATATATTGTTTTATACTAAAGATTTAGTCTATTGTAACTCAATAAATATTGACTGGAATGAAAAAAAAGAGGGGTTAGGTGATATTTTTAAAGCAGGAGAAAGATTCTTAAAAGAATCTAATGGAAACTATAATTTGGCATCAGATATGCTTAAATCTTGGTTTAGACAACTTCCTGATACCTCTCCTAGTAAAGCTCACAGCCACTACTCTTGGATAGATAAAAATGGAATATATTTTGCTAGTGATATATCTCGTGGTGGAGGTGGAGGACCACAGTGGAATGTTAGGAATCCGACTACAGGTAATCTTGTGACAACTCCATCACGAGGATGGGCATATTCTAAATTGTCAGATTTAGAAGAAGATATAAGTAAAGGATTGATTCACTTTAATGGAGATGGTGTCCCTTGTAAAAAACGATATTTAAAAGACAATTCAACCCAGTTAAAGGAAACAGTCTTTTATAAAGACCGTAGAGGTGCGAGTAAAAGGTTAAGAAATCTTTTTGACTCCGATGTTTTTCCTTTCCCCAAAGATGAGGAGATTATAAAAGAGTTTGTCGAAACTTTTGCTTTGTCCGACTCCCTCATCCTCGACTTTTTCTCTGGCTCATCCACAACAGCTCACGCCGTGATGCAACTGAACGCAGAGGACGGTGGCAATAGGAAATATATCATGGTGCAGCTACCCGAAACAACAGACGAAAAGAGCGAAGCACACAAGGCAGGCTATAAGAATATTTGTGAGATAGGTAAGGAGCGTATTCGCCGAGCAGGAAAGAAAATAAAAGAAGACCACCCCGAATGGAAAGGCGACACAGGCTTCCGCGTGTTGAAAGTGGACACCTCTAACATGGAAGATGTATATTACACACCATCTAAAACAGTAATGCAAAGCCTTTTTGCTGACAATATAAAAGCGGACAGGACAGACAAAGATTTACTGTTTCAAGTAATGATGGAACTTGGTATTCCTCTTTCTGAAAAGATAAAGAAAACAGAGATACAAGGAAAAACAGTTTGGAACGTGGGCGACGGCTTTTTGGTTGCTTGCTTTGAGCCAAACGTTACCGAAGAGGCTATCGCTACTATTGCTAAACTACGTCCACAATATTTCGTAATAGCAGACCGCTCTTTAGCAAATGATGATGTTGCTGATAACCTTGAACAGTTGTTTGAGGAGTATAGTCCTGCAACTAAAAGGAGAATTTTGTAGGGTTAATGCTGTGTTTAGAGAACATATAAGGTTTACGATCGTATTCCTTAAAGGTTTACGATTGCGATCCTTATAGGTTTGCAGTTGCGATCCTTATACTAACACAATCACGATGGTATAAGTGTTATTCTCTTAAATAGTTTATCAGCTAAATACCGAAAATATTCGCTCTTAATCCAATAATTAATACATACTAATTAAGAATAATGTATAACAAAGATAAAATAAATCAAAATGAAAATAAAGATTAAAAAACTGTCAAGCAACGCAAAGTTGCCTTATAAGAAACATGCAGATGATTTTTGTTACGACCTGTACGCCGCATCGTGCGAGGAGATAGCGATTAATAAATAAATATTTCGTCAGTAATAGGGATATAAAAATTTAAAAAAGTATGAAGTTTAAATTTAAAATACAACAGTACCAAAGCGATGCCGTAGAACAGACTGTTGAGGTGTTTAACGGTCAACCTTCAAAGGCAGAAACGAAATATCGCCGCGACTTGGGTAAAACAGAAGCGAAGATCGTGTACGAAGAAGATTATACAGGTTTCCAAAATAATAAGATAGAGCTGGATAAAGGTCAGCTGTTAGATAATATCCATCGCATACAATTATTATGTAATATTCCACTTAGCAAGACCTTAGTGCCAACCAATGGGTTAGGGGCTTGCTCGCTCGATGTAGAGATGGAAACGGGTACGGGAAAGACCTATGTTTACATAAAAACTATGTTTGAGCTTAATAAGCGTTATGGCTGGATTAAGTTTATTGTAGTTGTGCCCAGTATCGCTATTCGTGAAGGTGTTGCAAAAAGTTTTGCCATGCTCGAGGATCATTTCATGGAGCAATATGGTAAGAAGATACGATACTTTATTTATAATAGTAAAGATTTGTCTAAAATAGATACTTACAGCAGTGATGCTTGCATCAACGTTATGATTATCAACACTCAGGCCTTTAGCACATCATTGAAAGAGGGTGCTAAAAACAAAGATTCTCGTATCATCTACAGCATAAGAGACGATTTTAACTCGCGTCGTCCAATAGATGTTATTGCTGCTAACCGTCCCATCATTATCATGGATGAGCCCCAGAAAATGGAAGGCGTTGTTACCCAGAAAGCACTACGTAACTTTCATCCCCTCTTCGTACTCAATTACTCTGCTACCCACAAGACTTCGCATAACAGCATTTATGTCATGGACGCACTGGATGCTTATCGTCAAAAACTGGTTAAGAAGATTCAGGTAAAGGGTATCACTCTTCAAAATCTACAAGGTACCTCTTGCTATATTTACTTTGATAGTATTGTGGTTTCAAAGAATCATGCCCCACAGGTGAAACTTGAAATAGACGTGAAAGGTAAAACATCTATACACAGGCACACATTGTTATTCAAGCAATATGATAACCTTTATGTATCTTCAAAGGAGTTGGAAGAATATCGTAATATTGTAATTACCGATATTATACCAGAACAAAACATAGTAGTCTTTCAAAACGGAATCCATTTACATAAAGGTGAGGTGATAGGTGATGTTAGCGAAGAGACACTTCAGCGAGTACAGATACGCGAAACTATCAAGTCGCATTTTTCCAAAGAGGAAATGCTATTCCATCAGGGCATTAAAACCTTGTCTTTGTTCTTTATAGATGAAGTAAGCAACTATAAGACTTACGACAAAGATGGTAATACAGTACCACAAAGACTTTGGAATGTTTTTGAAGAGGAATATACTAATTTCTTAAATTCCAATCTTTCACTTTTTGATAACGATTATCAGAAATATTTGCGCCAATTTTCGACAAAGCAAGTGCACAATGGTTATTTCTCTGTAGATAAGAAAGGGCATAGCATCAACTCTAAGCCGAAACGAGGGGAAAACTATTCGAGCGACTCGTCCGCCTACGACCTTATCTTGAGGAACAAAGAAAGACTGCTATCCTTTGACGAGCCTACACGGTTTATCTTTTCCCACTCGGCATTGAGTGAGGGCTGGGACAACCCTAACGTGTTTCAGATATGTACACTCCGACACACACACAGCGGCATTCGCAAACGTCAAGAGGTAGGTCGTGGACTTCGTATCTGTGTAGATCAGAATGGAAATCGTATGGATTACGAACGTTTAGGTGATGCAGTGCATGAAATTAACAAACTTACCGTCATTGCCAATGAGAATTATGAACAGTTTGTGGATGCACTACAGAAAGAAACAAAGGAGACACTGCGTGAACGTCCTACAAAGGCAACTGCAGAATACTTTTCACAGTTTACTATTAGTGTAGATGGTGAGAAACATAAAATCACAGAGCAAGAAGCAGCAAGTATCGTGGCTTATCTTTTTGACAATGACTATGTAGATGAACAGGGGAATATCACAGCAAAATACCATCAAGCATTAGCCGACGGAATGTTGGAACAAGTTAGCAAGAAGTTGCGTCCTATGGAGGCAGATATTCATAAGATTATTCAAGGCATCTTTGATCCTTCGGCTCTTGACGGTATGGTTGAAGATGGAAATAAGTCGGCAGAAGTAGATAATAGTAAGCTGAATGATAATGCAAGCAAAAAAGAGTTTAAAGCTCTATGGAATGAAATTAATCACAGATATGTTTATACTGTTAATTATGACAGTAATGAATTAGTTAAAAATGCTATTAAAGCTATTGATGAGGATTTGACAGTAACTAAACTTCGCTACATTGTAACTACTGGCGAACAGGATGACGAAGAATTGGAGTTTAATGGCGTAAAAGAGTCTGAGCATAATTCAATTACAGAAATAAGTACTTCAACAATAGAGTATGATCTTGTAGGTGAAATTTCACGTGGCGCTACACTAACACGTAGTACAGTGGTACATATTTTAAAAGGTATTCAACCTGTGAAGCAGATGCTTTTCAAAAATAATCCAGAAGAATTTATCCGCAATGTTATTCGTATCATTAAGGAGCAGAAAGCGACAATGATAATTGACGATATTTCCTACAGCCGTACTGAAAACACTTTCGATTCAAACATCTTCACACAAGACAAGCACACGGCATCGATTGATAGGGTCTATAACGCAAAGAAGTGCATTCTCGATTATGTGTTCTGCGACTCTGACGGTGAAAGAAAGTTTGCTCAACATCTTGACGAAGCAAAGGCGGTGTGCGTATATGCCAAACTTCCACGTAGCTTCAAAATTCCTACTCCTGTGGGAAATTATGCACCCGACTGGGCAATAGCCTTTTATGACGGAATGGGAGTTAAGCACATATACTTCATTGCAGAAACAAAGGGAGCGATGGGATCAATGAACATTTCTAAAATAGAAAGTTCTAAGATTAAGTGTGCCAGAAAACTTTATAATGAAATTAAGGACACTGACGTAAGGTATCAACAGGTTACCGATTATGACAAACTTCTCGATCTTATTAATGATATAAGTTAATTATTAACGCTCAAAGTCATTTTGAGTTATCTGTTCATGAGATTTCAATAATTTAGGTCTGACACTTCTAACGAAGTATCAGACCTTTTGGTTATCTTTGTTTTTGTTACATAAAAATTATTGCTGTCCGGTAAAACTCAAAAGAGCATAAATATCTTCCCCGAAGC
>CAMPYS010000031.1 GCA_946998295.1 uncultured Prevotella sp. | reverse complement strand
CGATGTATAACCGCAAGTTCAACTGTTTCGTGCGCCCGAAGTATGACGGCTCGCATCAGACTTTTCCCGACCTCAATCTGAAAGGGCTGGCAAGCCGGGGCATCAGGAGCGTCTATCCCTCGCAGATGGATTGCGTCTGGATGCTGAAACAGAACGGCGGCGGAATTTGTGACCACGAGGTTGGAACCGGCAAGACGCTGATAATGTGCATCGCCGCGCATGAAATGAAGCGTCTGAACTTGGCGCACAAGCCGATGATTATCGGGCTGAAAGCCAATGTTGCGGAGATTGCCGCCACCTATCAAGCGGCATATCCCAACGCGAGGATTCTGTACGCTTCGGAGAAAGACTTTTCGACCGCCAACCGCGTGCGTTTCTTCAACAACATCAAGAACAACGACTACGATTGTGTCATTATGTCGCACGACCAGTTCGGCAAGATACCGCAGTCGCCGGAGTTGCAGCAGCGCATCCTGCAAGCGGAGCTTGACACGGTGGAGGAAAACCTCGAAGTGCTGCGCCAGCAGGGAAAGAACGTATCGCGGGCGATGCTGAAAGGTCTGGAGAAGCGCAAGCATAACCTTGAAGCGAAATTGGAGAAGGTGGAACACGCCATAAAGTCACGCACGGACGACGTGGTGGACTTCAAGCAGATGGGCATCGACCACATTTTCATTGATGAATCGCACCAGTTCAAGAATCTGACTTTCAACACGCGCCACGACCGTGTGGCGGGATTGGGGAACAGCGAGGGAAGCCAGAAGGCACTGAACATGCTCTTTGCTATCCGCACCATACAGGAGCGCACGGGCAAGGACTTGGGGGCGACCTTCCTCTCCGGCACGACTATCAGCAACTCGCTGACTGAGCTGTACCTGCTGTTCAAGTACCTGCGCCCGAAGGAGCTGGAACGGCAGGACATTCGATGTTTTGATGCGTGGTCGGCGATATTTGCCAAGAAGACAACGGATTTTGAGTTCAACGTGACGAACAACGTGGTGCAGAAGGAGCGTTTCCGCTACTTCATCAAAGTGCCGGAGCTTGCCGCCTTCTATAATGAAATCACGGACTACCGCACGGCGGAGGATGTGGGCGTGGACCGTCCCAACAAAAACGAGATACTGCACCACATACCGCCCACGCCGGAGCAGGAGGACTTCATACAGAAGCTGATGCAATTCGCCAAGACGGGCGACGCCACCCTGTTGGGCAGACTGCCGCTTTCGGAAACGGAGGAAAAGGCGAAGATGCTTATCGCCACGGACTATGCCCGCAAAAGATTCAAAAATGTTGTATCTTTCAGATAACCAATAAAATAAGAATGAATAAAGGGTAAATGGGTTACGAGAAGGAAACGAGCGAGTTTCTTCTCCCTTCTTTATTCTGCAATATCTCAAAGAACACCTGTTCTGATGCTACAAAGTTACTCTTTTCTTTGCAAAAAACGATTGAAACACAAGAATTTCAATCCCAGCAACCACTAATTTCTGATTTTGTTTGGTGTAACCCTCCCATAACAGTATCTCTTGCAGTTTATAGTCGAACAGCCACTTCTCGCTATCAATGCTCTCTGCCTCTGCCGTCAGGGATAATGCTACCACTTCCAAGTCCGAAAACTTAGGAACAGGACCACGGCGTGGAATATTACCCGATTCATTGACGAGATTTTCAGAGAATTGCTTGCATATCTCAAGTATTTTGACGAATTTTGTATAAAGGTTGTACATACGATGGCTTGAACTTAACGTTTTGAATACTACTAAGTTACTAAAAATTAATGATATGTGCAACTTTTTATTCATGTTTATCAACTTAAATTAATTCCGCCAAAGGGTTCGTTTAGAATATAAGTATTGGGGGAGAATTAATGAAAATGAAGCTAGTACAAGCTATGATTCTGATACAAATATTTTATTAGATGTTTTTAAGAACCAGTTCAAAAACTCAATCCTAAACACATGTAACTATTCAGCAATAGCCATACATCACCTCCCATCCTACAATGATAGGATGGTGCTGATGGCATTGAGTTGTGATTGATGCTTCTTCCTTGCGGTGTCTGAGATGGAATGTATGGCAAAGAAAGCATCAGCTCCACTGTTAGACCTAAATGTCCCTAAGATTTTCTGCTTTATCTTTAGTTTTCTGATTCCCCTTTCGCTGGCATTGTTGTCAGATGGTATTCTCGGATTCTCCAGGATGTTGAATATGTAATCTCTGCATCTGAAGATCCCTTTACGCATCCTCTCGAAATGGTCTTTCAGATGGAGAAGGTTGGCTTGCAGCAAGGTGTCTAATTTTTCAAGCTGCGTTTTCTTTTCTATTACGTCCGTTCCTTTCATGGATGGCTTTCCGTAATTGGTCTTCCACATCTTTAGAATAGTTCTGTTTGGGGGCAAGTTCCGTCAGATATTCAAGCTTGCGCAAAAGATGGACCAGGCATACCTGATGGTCAAGAAAGTTAAGTGCAAAATAAGCGCTGTGTCTGTCCGTGACGGCTACCATGTTTTTCAAGGATTCGCCGAATTTGTCCTCAAGAACTTTTGAGGAACGGCCTGTGGCGCAAATACAGAGTATAATGCATGCATTCTGTGCTATCCATACCCAGTCCACAGTTTCTTGTTGTTGTAACAGCCAGACTCGTCAAAGCCCACAACGGTGGATTTCTTCAGCATCTCCTCAAGCGACGAATTTGCTGGCTGCGACTTCCTTATGACCTCCAGTACAATGTTCCTTATCGCTCACTGACTCATGTGTACCGAGAACATCTCGGTCATAAGTGAGACCAGCCGTTCGTACGGAACACACTGTACGACATTCAAGCATGTCACGATGGCTCTTATGTTACGGTCGAACACAATCTGATTTCCACGTTTGTGCGGCATATAGACTTTGTTGCAGCATCTGCAGATGCAAACCTTCTTGTAGTGGCGGTATTCTGTCACTATGGGAGTCATTGTCGGCAAATCAACAACTTGGCTGACATAATCGAGTTCCTTTTCAACATCTGACAGGTCAAGTCCGCACTTGCGACAGAAACCGATTCCGCATTCCTCTATCACATCAGGAACTGCGACCAATTCCTTTAAAGTACCTCGTCTTTCATGGGTTCTTTAGAAAGCGGTGTACTACTGTTGTTTGAGTTCTTCTTTGTTTTCTCGTATTTCTCCAGTTGTTTGCGCAAGGTACGGCTCTCCGCCCACAATTTTTCCACAGTGCGGCGCAAGTTGACATTCTCTGTATGCATCGCATCCATGCTCTCCCGCATTGATGCCATCTCAGAAGTCAATCTTTTAAACACTTGCAATATGTCCGTAACTTGCTCATTCATAAGCACAAAGGTACGAAAGATATTTGATATATGCAAGTAAGCAAGTGTGTATTTTGTTGATAATCAAAGACTTTTCATGTTGCCGATACCCGTATTCTGGTCGATAGTCAAGTTAGTCCTAAGACAGATTTTGTCATGAACAATATTGCTGAATAGTTACCAGTCAATCGCTTAAGAGTTAAATAATCACAAATAACCTCTTCTTTCATTGCATTTATGGTCTTATTTTTTATATTTTTGCTATTGTATTTTACACTTAAACATTGTAATATTATGAAAATTGTACTTAACAAAGTAAGAGAGTCATTCAAAGAAAATGACAGAAGAGTGTTAACTGAAGACGAGTTGGCTTTTATTACTGGAGAATGTGCCATATTAAGTGGCTCTGGAACATCTAGTACTAGTGGATCCACTTGTTGTGATGCAACTTGTGTTTGCAAAAGCTATCCTTCTGGGTCGTCTGGGTCGTCTGGGGCAGGTTCAGGATCGGGGTCAGGCTCTCGTTGAAACACACTCTTAAGGAATCTAATTTATTTTGATTCACTTTTTGTAAATAAGCAATGAGGAATATGCCTGTATCATTTTCCTCGTTGCTATTTTTTGTTTATTTAAATCTAAGCTGCATGGAGTTTATAGATTTTGTTTCATTGTGGAAACGAAGTACAAGTCATTTCACATCAGAAACGCTTTGGAGGTCAAGACTTTCTCTACTTAATATTGAGTCAGAAAGTTCACTTCAGATGTTTTGGGAACGTTTGAAAGAAACACATGATAATAAAGAGTTAACAAATCAATTATTATCAGGAAAAAATCATTTCATTGGAGATGATACCCATTCTTTTATTGAACATTTTGTCGCCAAAGAACTGTGTGATTTTACAGAAAGGATTTTTTCAGAATTATTAACCACAAGAGCACCCCTTCTTTTTAATGATAGTGCCAAAAGAACTCTATATACTGCGGTTTTAGCAAAAACAAGCACAATCGTAGGGGGAATGTTAAGTTTTGAATACAAAGTGTTTGTAAAGGCGTTTTCTGAAAAGCAGAGCTTCTCTGATTTTCTTAACAATATCACAGATAAAAAAGAGTGGTTAGAGTCTGTTATTCGGATTTATCCACTTCTTTTTTCTGATTTGCAAAAATTCAGAGACAATTACAAAAAGAATATTAGCCAGTTTGTTCATAGATTTGAAAATGATTTAACTGACATACGTCGGACATTCAAAATATCCAGTTTATTTACAAATATCGTTGAATTTGACCCATTTTGCGGTGATAGTCATCGAGAGGGGAAAAACACAATACGTCTAGTACTATCAGATACCATAAATACAATTTATTCTATCTATTATAAGCCAAAGCCTTTGTCTTCCGACTGTGTATGGAATGATTTAATAAAAAAAATGTGGGAACTTGGTCTTAAACCGTCTGTAGTATTAACACAAAATATAGACAAAGGAGACTATGGTTGGCAAAAAGGAGAAGATGCAAATGAATATCTTCTAGCAGAGGAGAATTTATTGTCTTACTGTTTTAATCAAGGAGTTAATATTGGACTTGCATATTTTTTCGGTATTCAGGATCTTATAGCAGATAATATTTTAATAAAAGGTAATAAGCCCGTTTTCTTTGATTTGGAGATGATATTTTCTCCAATAGTAAAATCTGCAGGTGACTATCTAACTAAATCTGAGATATCCAAGCACTACCTACAAGGTGTTATAAAAACTGGGCTCGTTCCTTGCTTTGGATTTGAAACGTTACATAACACGGGGTATGATAATAGCGGATTGAGCAATATTGCATCTATAATCCAAAAAGAGGAATTTCAAAATAAAGACAAATATGCTAATGAAATATTAAAAGGGTTTTACTATGTATGTAATTTCTTTATAAATCACCGTATAGAAATCGTTGATATAATTAAAGATATAGTATTGAAGTATCCTCATTTGTGTTCTAGATATTTAGTTCGCTATACTTTTAATTATTCACAACTACTAAAAGCATTATATTCCCCATATTGCCAAGAAAACTCTATTCAACGACATCTTACTGTTGAAAAACTTTGGCGAGGATATGATAAAACACTATTAAAAGAAAGTGTAATACAGAATGAAATTAGACAACTTAATCAAGGAGACATCCCCTTATTTACCTCTCGTATAGATTCACTAGATCTTCTTGATGAAAAAGGACTTGTCGTATCAAAGGAATATTTTGAGTGCGATGGCATTTCTGCTTCAATCTCCAGAATCCTTAATTTTAGGATGGAAGAATATGCTTTGCAGAAAGACATTATAGAGAGAGCGCTTTTTATTCATGCATATAAAGATAATTCTAATGTTCTTCAACGACAACTAGCGTCAAGTGAAGTCCGACATAATGAACTACTTCTACAAATTGTAGATTTTATGTATTCTCTTTCTTGTGGAATAGAAGATGATAAATATTTTGCTTATGTTGATTTTGTCATATCCAAAAATGATATATGGGACCAAAGTCTTCAACATTTAGATATTTTTCAAGGAACAGAAGGCGTTGGTTTTTTTTTCATGGCTTGGTATACACATACTCATGAAGAACGAGCCAAAGACGTTGTTCTCAAAATTTTCAACGAATCCGTAGAGTTTCTGCATAATAACAAATGTAATATAATAGACAATCCAATTTTAAAGCTAGGAGTAATGCATTTTCCTACTTCTATTTTGTATTATTACATTATGGGTTGCAAAATTATGGGGGCAGAAGCTCCTCAATTAAAAGAAGAAGATCTAGAAACATTGCTTGATATTATTGAGATAAAATTTATGGAAGATAAAAGATTTGATTATTTCTCTGGAGCAGCAGGTCTTATCTTGATATTAATTGAATTATCAAAATTCAGATTCTCAAATCGTCTCAGATTGATCATTCTTAAATTAGGTGAATATCTGATTGCTTCATCTACTACTGTTCGTTCTGGAATGATTTCATGGGAGAAAGAGTCATTTAATATGTGGGGTGGCTTTGCTCATGGCAATTCAGCAATAGCATATGCGTTATTTAAATTATGGGATTTTTTCAAAGATGATAAATTCTATGATGCGGGAGAAAAAGCACTAAAATACGATCAAGCACTTTTTACTCCATCTAAGCAGTATTGGAAAAAGACATTAACGGTAACTGGAGATATTCATCATTCTTGGGGTAATGGTAGTGCAGGGATAGGATTGAGCAGATTACTAATTTCAAAATACTACTCAAATGATATAATGCACAAAGAGTTAGATTTTGCAATAAAAATAATCCAAAGAGAAATAAAAGAACAAACATATACAGATCATTCTATAGCATCCGGACTTATGGGATTATTGGAAATTATAAGTTTGTTACAAGATGATTTTCCAATGGGTGAATACATTAAACCTTTGATTCAAGATTTAAATCTATCAAGCATAAAATGCGGAGGATGGATTGGAAATCCAACTATAACTGGTTTGTATTATGGTTATGCAGGCATTGGATATAATCTCATTAAATTTCAGTATTCGAATAATTTACCATCACTATTATGGATATAGATAACGTTTACGATATATTCTTTCTGCAAAAAGATTTCAAAAAGAAGAATGGGTTTGATTCTTACTCCAAGAATGGAACTGATATCATATTACACTATAATTTAAAGTATAATGATATGTCCGATTGTATGAAATGTCAATATAAGCTCACAGAAAATGATTGGAATTTACTGTGCTTGGAAGTTTTATCAAAAGTAACTCTCCCTCCTTTTGAAATGTATATTTTGGCTTTCCTGTTAGCATTTAAGAAAGAGTACAGAAAGTCAATCGTAGTTTTTCATAAATGTCAAGACTTACTACCAAATACAATGGCTGGTAATATTAACCTTGTATTTATAAATCTACAGATTGCTCAACTCCTTGAGCGATTAGAAGAATACAGACAATCTTTACAAATTCTAATTTCCACAAGGAGATTAATTTGGAATAACAAGGATTTGTTTAGTCAAGTACATAATTTTTATGCTTCGTGTTGCGTTTCAATTGGTTTGTTATGCTTTAGATATTTTAATCGTCCAGAATTAGCTACTGCGAATTTTATAAACTCTGTTCTGATTAGAATAAGACACCAATCAACTTACTCTTCAGAGGTTTTTAACCATTATTTGTCTCATGCTTATAGATATATAGGAATGATGCCTAATTGTAATCATCAAAAGGCATATATTTTTATGAATACTGCATACACAATGAGACTTGAACTTTATAAATTATTTTCCGATGATGTAACAAAAGAAGACACATTTCATTTCGAGACGGATTTTATTGTATTCTTAATTCGTAATAGATACAAAGTGAGTTTAATAAATAAACATTCAAAATGTTTGTTGTTTTTAATTGTAGAATTATCTCCTTACCTGAGAAAAAAACTTCTAAATCAAATAAGAAATATAGCATCTGTTCTATATAAGTATTATAATATATACCAAATCAAAAAGAAATCTATCTTATGGAAAAAGATGATGAGTTTACACTAAATTTCAAGAAAGATTATATGATACTACCTGTACATATTATAAATCTCAAACAGCGTATTAATAGAAGGCAATCTATAATAAATGAATTCAAAGGAAAACCTTTCTTCAATATTACAATCCATGAACCAATTACACATTCTATTGGTTCATATAGCTTATGGCTGACATTTAGGAAGATAGTAAAGGAGTGTAAAGATAGAAAATTATCATATTTTATTTTCTGTGAAGATGATCATGTCTTTACTAAGGATTTTTCCTATGAGGCATTAATCAATAATATCCAGCAAGCAATTTCACTTAAAGCAGAGATTCTTTCAGGCGGAGTTAGTTGGTTTGATTTGCCAATTAAAGCTACTTCAAATTTATTTTATATTGATCAATTTAATGGCATGCAGTTTACAGTAATTTTTGAATCTGTATATGACAAGATTCTTGATCATGATTACACAGAGGAAACCGTTACAGATATTTGTCTTTCTAATATTTGCTCGAATATCTTTGTAATGTGGCCATTTTTATCTGTCCAAAAAGAATTTGGTTACTCTGATGTCACATCATTTAATAATGTTCCCAAGTATGTAGAAGGTCTTTTCGAGAAAACAATAAAAGAATTTCGTGTATTGGAAAAAGTTGAGAATTATTATGGATAAAATAAAAGAAGAATATAATGGATTGCGGATTAATGCATATGTAATTAATCTTCCAGAAAGAATAGATAGACGGAAGTACATTGAGACACAATTTTTCAACAGACCTGAATTTCTTTTGCACTTCATTGAAGCAGAAACTGACAAAATAGGTGCTGTCGGATTATGGAAGTCTATTGTAAAAATCATAAAACATGCTCTAGAAAATACTTCTGATGATGTAATAGTTATATGTGAAGATGATCATACATTTACTGAAGATTATAATAGGGAAGTTTTTTTCGAGTATATAATTAAGGGTGCGCTGTATAATACCCAGATATTATTTGGGGGGATTGGAGGTGTACACAATATTGTATCTGTTACTAAAAATCTCTATTGGGTGGATATGATTTGGTGTACACAGTTCATAGTTATATACAGAGACGCTTTCCTACCAATTATAAATGCAACATTTTCAGAACGGGATGTTGCTGACGAGTTTCTTAGTAAAATTTTACCGAACAAATTAGCAATATGGCCTTTCATCTCAGTACAAAGCGAATTTGGTTATTCTGATGTTACAGAAAATAATGCCCAAACAGGAATGCTTAAAAGTTTATTTGAAAATACATATAAAAGATTTGAACGATACAATGCTATAAAACAACGCTTAAATCAATAATATTATGAAGAAAAATATTGCCCTTGTAATTGTGTTTATTATTTGTACTTATAAAGCATTTGCCGGTGATTTATTAGGAATGATTTGTAATGAATCAAATCGACCATTAGAAATGGTAAATGTGATGATACGTTCACCGAAAGACAATCGTGTTATCGCAGTAACAGCAACATCTGCTAATGGGAAATTTACAATACGTACACTCAATTCCGACACATATATATTAAAATGCACCCGACTTGGTTATCAAGATTATAATGCAGAAATCAAAATGAAGGAAAATGAGAATCTGAATCTGGGAAGATTGATAATGCCACAAACGAGCATTCAGATTGATGAAGTTGCAGTTGTTGCGAACCGTAATGTTTTTACAACTGATAAACAATCAATCTATCCTTCAAAACTACAAGTAGAACAATCTACGGGAGGATTGGAATTACTTAAAAAACTTCCTATTCCTTTATTGGATATTAATCCCATATCAAGAACTATCTCGACGCTTGACCCACAAGGTGGTGTTATTGTGCTGATCAATAAAATGCCTTCAGACGCAAATGATATAGCCATATTGGATCCAAAACGAATAAAGAAAGTCGAAGTGATTAGAAATCCGGGGATGAAATATGGCTCGAATCTGGCTATGGCAGTAAATATTGTTTTGTACAATGCTGAGGATGGTGTATCTGCAGGAGTAAACACCTCAAATTCAACGAAAATCATTTATGGATATAATAATCTATTTGGAATGTATATTCATAAAAATTCACAGCTGACTATCAGCCAAAGTGAGAATTTTCAGAATAGTTCCAATCAAAATTCAGATGACCTACGTAAATATCTTCTTCCTACCGGAGACTGGCAGACTATACATATTCAGACCCTGTCTTCAAGAGCGGTTTCTTTTACACATGGAACAACAGTAAAATATAACCTTACGGTTCCGGACAAATACGTTTTTCAAGCCATAAGTTACATAAATTCTCATCACAATCCGAAAAACAACCGATCGGATTTAATAAGTGGAGATGGCTTATCTGGTCACATGAGTGAAACTAATATCAGAGATCAGTACTTGTCTCCTGCATTAAACCTGTACTTGAAAAAAAATCTTCCAAAGAATCAAACTTTTATGTTCAATATCGTCGGAACCTACATAAGCTCAAATTATGATTATTCTTATTCAACCGATAAAAGTAATTTTAAATCAAACTATGTGGTAGAAGGCAAAAAAATATCTGCCATAGGAGAATTGAGATACAGTAAAAATTTCCAATGGGGAGCGATAGCCTCAGGTTTACGCTCTTTTTATGGTAACACAACTAACTTGTACAGCGGAAGAACACAAAGCAAACCACAAATGAGAAATCTAAACTCAGATATATATGTACAGGTAGAAGGACGTTGGAAGCAATTTTCAGGTAGAACGACATTGGCTTTAAATGATCAATACTATGCTCAAAATAATGAAAAGTATCATAAGGTGACGATGAGTCCTCAAATATCATTGAACTACTCACTTGCCAGTAATTTCAGTTTGGGATATGGATTCAATTTAGTTTCTCGCCTACCTTCTCTCGCTCATTTAAATGGAGCAGCCATACAATTAGATGTTTGGGAAAGAAAAATAGGTAACCCCTTATTGCAGCCTTTCAACCATATCGAAAACTCATTGTCTGCAACTTATTATACGCCAAAATTTTACGGAATGATTAGCGCAGTGTATGCTTCCAACAGACATGCCATTATGCCCAGTTTGATTCGATCAGAGAATTTAGAGAGAATATCTTTTGACAATATCATAAGAAATGAACGTGATATGAATCAGGTCGCACTGACTGCCTACTTACGTTATGCGATGTTGAATAATAAATTAGTATTCAGTGCCACCGGCTCCTATAATTATTTTAATGCAATGAGTGATTTATATACCAACAAACGAGGATTCTTCTTTGGAGACTTATCTATCGAAGGTTACATCGGACGTTTTTCATTCTTAGCAGGATTGAGAAGTCGTTATAATAGCTTGTTTGCAGAAACAGTATGGTTTAATGAATACACCAATTCATTAAGTGCTACCTATAAATACAAGAATTTTTCAGTAGGGTTAACTTGGGAACAGCCTTTACAAAGTTCCGGTACAAATAATCGCATTGAAACCAAAAATGACTATGCTTATAAACTTGTAAAGAACATCAATAGAGAGGCAGGAAATCATGTATTGGTTACTTTTTCATGGCGGTGGGATCACGGCTTTAAGTCCAAGTCACAAGAAACTGATGTAGATAATAGAGATACGGATTCGGGTATCTTAAAATAATAACCAATCATGAGTAATAGTTCTTCACACTCTGATAGGAACCAATCTGCCATCATAAAAACAGACCTTAGTCTTTTTCAAAGGCTGCCAATATGCTTTATTGATGATTTCGTAGTATATGAGAAAAGTGTAGATGTTCTACGTCAACTGAATAGGAATATACTTATACTCTGTGATTTTAGCATCAAAGAGGTAAATGAAGATGTGGATCTGATTTTAATAGAAGTAGAATACGTAAGAAAAGAGTTTTTCCTTCATTTATTCAAGATTCTAAAACCTAGTGCTGCATTTATATTACAATTAGAGAAGGAGAATAGTACTTGTTGGATTAGTGCTATTTTAGAAAGTCAAATCTTGAGTATAGATGTTGATATAGAAAACATATCTAATTCACAACAATTCTCGTACAATCGAATAAACAATACACTCTGGAAGGAGGTATATTCACATTCTTACAAAGATTTAGTAGGATTAAATATTGGGTGTGGCCAAAGACCTTTACCTAATTGGTTAAATACTGATATAGTACCTCATCTACCACATATATATTATATGGATGCAAGGTTAAGATTTCCTTTTCCTGACAACTCATTTCATAATATATTCTCCGAGCATATGTTTGAACATTTAAATTTTAAGGACGGGGTAAATATGCTTCAAGAAGTATACAGAGTTCTTGATAAAAATGGAATATTTACCTTATCAATACCTACGCTTGATTTTTTAATGAAGCTCTATAATTCATCCAACGATGATATACATCAAGAATATATAGAATGGAGTATATCAAGGTATGATCAGTTTACAAAAAACTTTTATCAAAATCAACCAGTCCCTTCAATGTTTGTCATAAATAATTTTATGAGATTTTGGGGACATAAAATGATATATGATGTTAGCACATTAACAGATATATTATACAAAATCGGATTTCGTGAGATAACTTGCTTTGAGATAGGCGAATTCAGCTTGAACAATACCAATTTAGAGCATCATGGAACGATAATTCCTGATTGGACAAATAAACTTGAAGCAAAAACTTTAGTATGTTACAAATAATTAAACCGATTTAATTGCAATGTTAAAAAAAACATTCCCTCATTACACTCAATTAAATTCAAGTGATTGCGGTCCAACTTGCTTACGTATGATTGCAAGTTTTTATGGTAAAGAATATTCACAAGAAACTATACGTAGACACTGCTTCATTTCGAGAGAGGGCGTATCTTTACTCGGTATATGTGATGCTGCTGAATATATAGGGATGCACTGTCTTGGGATGAAACTTACAATAGATCAGTTGGTTGATGAAGTAAATTTTCCATGTATCCTACATTGGAATCAAAATCATTTTGTTGTATGTTATGATGTAAAACGTTCACGAATAGGTGAGAAATATAAATTTTATATAGCTGACCCTGCTTCTCAATGCATTACATATAATGAAGAGGAGTTTAAAAAAGGGTGGATTAGTAGTAAGTTTAAGGGGGAAGAGTGTGGAGTTGCTTTGCTCCTTGAACCAGATGTGGATTTTGGAAAAAATGAAGATGATTGTTATACACCTGAGAAAAAGAGGAATTTCCGCACTTTTGCCCATTACTACTTACAACACAAACGTTTATTACTTCAAATTATAGCAGGTATGCTAGTTGGTATAGGAATGCAGTTTATCTTCCCATTCTTAACACAAGCTATGGTTGATGTTGGTATTGGACATAAAAATTTCAATATTGTTACTTTAATCTTAATTGCCCAAATCATTCTATTTATAGCTCAGCTATCCGTAGATTTTATTCGAAGTTGGGTACTACTCCATATTAATGCTCGTGTTGATATTGCCTTAATCTCTAGCTTTCTCTATAAATTGACGTGCATGCCTCTTAATTTTTTCGATACACGTAAATTAGGAGATACGTTACAACGTGTAGGTGATCATGCAAGAATCAAGAGTTTTTTAATGGGAAACAGTCTAAATATTATTTTTTCATTCGTCTCCTTAATCATATTTTCTTGTGTATTAGCATATTATAGTATAATGATTTTTTCCATTTTTATGGTAGGGAACATTCTCAACTTATTATGGATTACAATATTTATGAAATACAGACGTGAACTAGATAGTAAACGGTTTGGATTATCCAGCACTGAACAAAATAGATTAGTTCAACTTATTCAAGGAATGCAAGATATTAAATTAAATAATTGCGAAAGAGAAAAAAGATGGGAATGGGAGCATTTACAAATCGGTTTGTTTCGAATTAGCTCAAAAGGCTTAACAATTACTCAAATACAACAAACAGGTAGTTCATTTCTTTCTCAAGCTACTAACTTTATCATTCTTTATCTATCAGCAACTGCTGTTATCCATGATAATATGACTTTAGGAATGATGATGTCAGTTTCATATATCATAGGTCAATTGTCTGCTCCTTTTGCTGATTTTGTAAATTTTGCATATGCATTGCAAGATGCTCGTATCAGTATGGAACGATTAAATGATATTTACGAACAAGAAGATGAAGAAGACGATATTGATAAAAATATGACAATATTGCCTACAGATCATAATATTAGAATTGAAAATATGTATTTTAGCTATAGTGGTAATTCTCGTAATTATACATTACAAGATATAAATCTAACTATTGAGGCTGGTAAAGTTACAGCCATAGTAGGTAGCAGTGGAAGCGGCAAAACAACTCTTATAAAAATTCTACAAGGATTTTACAAACCAAATCAAGGCTCTGTTTGTATTGGTAATGTTCCATTGGAACTCATAAATCCGCATGTTTGGAGGGCTTCTACTGGTAGTGTTATGCAAGATAGCTTTTTATTCTCTGATAGTATTGCTAAAAACATCGCTTTATCTACCGAACAAATCGACATAAAACGACTTCAGCTTGCATCCAAAATGGCAAACGTTGACTCGTTTATATCTACCATGCCTTTGGGTTATAACACTAGAATAGGTATGGAAGGAATTGGAGTAAGTCAAGGTCAGAGACAACGTATTCTGATAGCTAGAGCTATTTATAAAAACCCCGAATTTATCTTCTTTGACGAGGCAACGAATGCTTTGGATGCAACTAATGAATGGGAAATAATGAATGCTTTACATAGTTTCTATAAAGGCAAAACAGTAGTCATTGCAGCACATAGACTGAGTACAATATCTCAGGCTGATCAAATTGTTGTAATGAAAGAAGGTAAGATTGTTGAAGTTGGTAGTCATGAACAATTATTAGAAAAAAAAGGAGAGTATTACGAACTTGTAAACTATCAAATGTAGAATATAATAAACAGCTAATGAAAGAATCTGTAAAAGATAATTTGACTAGAGATAAAAAGAATCTTCATAATGAAATAGAGTTAAATAGTTATGAGGTTCAGAAGGTTATGGGACGTATCCCATCAGGAATCATTCGAATGGGGCAGGGAATTATTTTATTAGTATTCATATGTATATGTATTATGTGTTTTTTTATTAAATACCCAGAGTACACTACTATATATAGCGAAATTAGTAATGTCAATAAAATGCAATCTGTTAGATATAGCAAACCAACTATAATTGACAAAATATACAAAAACGATGGTGACATAGTTTGTAAAGGGGATACGATATGCTCCATGAAGGATAATTCTGATGTTAAATATCTCATATCAAATAACACAGGGTATATATATATAACAAATGAATTTAGAGAAGGGCGTTTTGTAGATTCTAGTAAAATTCTGTATGTTATCATTGACTCGTTGAACAAAGCACCATTCTCTTCTTTTTATGTAACCAGTACACAAATTTTATACCTAAAAAATGGAATGTATATCGAAGGTGAGTGGGAACATGGAATTATAAGAGGATTAATTACAGAAATGTCTAATAGACCTGATCCTCAGACGGGGCTGTTTAACGTAATAGTTAAATGGAATCAATATAATATGAATTCCTATTATCCTTTTTATAAGAGAAAGATTATTATTAAATTACATATGTCAGATACACAACTTTGGAAAGTCCTTTTACATTATAATTAACGTGAGTTCGACGAATTCAGAACAGAGTAAGCTGTGTATCAATAGTCCTTTGTACATTGATACACGGTTTCTTGGGAAACAAAGAATAGGCAGCAATAGCGCCTAATAAATTGACGATGAAATTGTCAAAGCATCTATGTCTGGAGTGTTCCACCTGCGCAATATTCTTAAGCTCGTCATTCACCGTTTCTATAATGGCTCTTTTACTGAGTAAGAGTCTGTCAGAAACACTCATCAAAGCTCCTTTCATATTGCTTTTCAGCTTGGTAATAAGTTGTATTCCATCCACAAACAGTCTTTGGAAGAGATTCTTGCTGATGTACCCTTTGTCGCCGACCAGCTTGCCATACATGAAATCTACAAAAGCTTTGTATTCCAAAGGCTTACGATCATCAACATCTCCCGGTGTTATCATAAAATTGAGAAGCTCTCCTTTCTCATTGCAAATCAAATGCAATTTGAAACCGAAGAACCAGCCCATAGAGCATTTTCCTCTTTAAGCTATGCCTTTGAAAACTTTGTGAATATGTATTCTCTGGCTTTTGCAGACAAATTCGAGAAACGAATATCTCCCTTCTTTGCACAAATGATCAAACTACAAGAAGAAATACAACAATTAACTAAACAGCGCGACGAACTTCTCCCTCTCCTAATGAACAACCATGTAAAAGTCGGTGTCGAGCGTTCTCGACTAAATTATGATTTAGCGTATCCAAACTCCTTTTTTCTTCTGAAATCAACCGTGAGGCTTATTGTTTGTTCCTGTATGGATTTTATTTCATGGGTGAGATTTATAAGTTCTTGCAATAATTCATTTACGCTATTCTTTACCGTATAAAGGTGCATCAAGCGGACGACTTGATTATAGTTTATGCCAATCTTATGCACTTGGGCTGTGAGTTCGGAGAGCTTGCGGTAATACTCCACGGCAGATTTATCCACCGTTATCACCTTGAAATGCTCTCCAAGGATACGGGCACGAACGAAATCGGACTTGCTCACTGCCCCCGACTTGTTGTACAGGTCAATGGCACGCAGCTGGTCTTTTACATCGGGCATACGGGTGTCCCACCGGTCCCAATGGGGAACTTCTACTATGTTTCGGTGTCCGTAACGATTCTCATTGGCTATTTCTAATTTTGGCATAATCTTAATTGTTTTGTTTGTTGTCTAATCACGACTTTGGAGTGATTTAATCCCCTTTCGGGGCAAGGGCTTTTTGTGGGACAAACGGTAGTTTGTCGGACAAAGACACACCTTGCTGATGTAGAAAATGGGATTATAAGCCCATGCCGTGTTACTGCATTCATTGAATACAGTAACTCGGCGTAGGCTTGCATTCGAGGAATGCAGTACTTCAGAGTTTCCGCCATCTTTCCACATCATCTTTGTATTGGTCGAGATGTTCTCGAAGCACCTGCTCCACATATCCTGAAACGCTTGCTCCCTGCTCACCGATTTTCCTCACCACGAAGTCCAACTTTCGTTGAGTTTCCTCTGATACATACACGGCTTTGCGGTGGCTGTTGCGAAAGGGCTGGAGATATTTCCCCTGAAACTCGGATAATTGCTTCCTGTCCCTTGTTTTTCCCATTCGTTGATGATTCTCTTCGGTAGAAGTAGCCCTTTCCGTTGGTGACAACTCTGTTTCTTGATAGGACGGTTGAGAATAGTCCTTGTGACTCTCCTTGTCATTTTGTTCCTCAACTTTAACAGGCTCAAATCTTTTCTTTTCCTCTTCATAATCTACGGGCTGGTCAAAATCGGGCAACTCTTCGGGCTTGCGGAGCTTAACGCCATAATTGCCCATATCTCGAAGGGCTTGTTCCAGACGTTGTTTCCTTTGTTCATCTATTCTTGCCATAATTTCTTGGGTATTGCGTTATAATGTCTTTCAAGCATTGTTTGTATGTCGCTCTGTTTGTAAAGTATCTTCCCTCCGATTTTGTAGAATGGAAGTATTCCTACATTTCTGTACTCTTGGAGCGTACGTGTGCTGAGCCGTAATTGGCTACAAACCTCCTCGCCAGTGAGGTAAACCTCTCCGCCTAACATTGGACGGGCTGTAGAACAATAACGCTTCAGTTTCTTCAATATTCCCTCCATCAACTGTGCAAACATCTGCATTTGAGGGTCTTGCTGTGTAATGATTT
>CAMPYS010000030.1 GCA_946998295.1 uncultured Prevotella sp. | reverse complement strand
CTTTAGGAAATAGCAAAGCCCTGGCTTGAGAAAGTCTAGGCTTTGTGCATAAAAAGAGGATGTGTACATTTTGACACACCCTCATTTTTATTTATAATCAAAAGTAAATTACTTACCTAAAATATAGTTATGGTTTAATACCATACTAACACTTTTAACAGTATTAGTAGCATTAGGTATACCAGGAACGAAAGTCTCTACTTCAGCACCAAATATACCTCCCTTCTCACCAGGAGCTTTATAGATAACCTTAAAAACAGCTACATTTTTAGTAGCATCAAACTTAGATCTTAACATATCGTTACCCTTAGCCTTTGGAACTAAAGATACAATATCAACAACCATTAATTTAATATTTTTATCTTGCCCCATCATTAATCCTGTAAATTGCTCCTTAAGAGAGATATAACCATCATTATCAACAGTAAACTCAATAGGATGCTGAGGATCAAACCAAGAAGTTAAACGATAATTTTTACCATCAGTTGATTTTTCCAAAGAAGTCTTAACTTGCTGTAGAGAGTTGAACATTAACCAAGATTCACCTGCTTTACCAAAAGGTTTTCCATTACCTAAATCTCCACTCGGATCAGACAGCTGCAAGATTCCATCTGTTACCTTAACAAACTCAGCCTTAACAAATACAGAAATGTTTAATTTACTCAAACCATATTCTGTTTTAAAAGCTTTATCAATAACAATGGTACCGGTACAAGCAGAGTTAGGAGTAGCTTTTGAAGTATTTACCTTCAAAACCAAAGTTGATTTATTTTCACCAGCCTTAAAAGATACTTTAGTAGGAACAATTATATTCTTACCATTAGCATCAGCAGCCGTAAAAATCAAAGGTACATCAACAGCCTTAGATTTATCAATACGCATTATAGGTATTAGTATCTCATTCTTTTCAGCTGTAACCTCAAATTTAGATTTTGCTGTATTGGGAAAATATACCTGAGCGGTCTTTTCCTTAGCTGCAGGTTCATATTTAAACTCTGAGGTACAAGAAGCAAATACTAAACCAACTATACCTAATACTAGTGTATATGCACTTAATTTAAATTTATTCATAAGTAATAATATCATTAAGTTTTAATTCTATTTAGTTTTAACAGGTTCATAAGCCTTAGTTGGATCTGGATTATTCCATCCTTTAACTGCAGGATTATCATTCTCTTCAAGATTTACCAAACATATATTCATCCAAGCAGGACGACCATCGGTATTAAATATACCTTGTGGATCATCAAAGTTAGTACCTGGATAAGAACGTTTAACTGACATATTCAAACGTTTGTAATCAAAATAAGATTGACCTTCACCCCATAGCTCTACTCGTTTTTGGAAAATAATCTCATCTATATTATTATCACCTTTATAAGAATAGTCTGGATCACGATATTCCTTCATAAACTTAGTAAGAAGAGCTATACCGTCACCTGCCTTAAGATGCTCTGCAGCCTCAAACTCAATGAAATACATCTCTTCAACACGCATCAATGGAACTGATGTTACTGCACCAACCAATGGGGAATTAATTCCAGCCTCACCTTCGTTCGGACGGAACTTTAGAGAACCATAAACAGGAAGCCTATACAAGAAAGAATTACTTCTTGCAATGGAAGCATCCTTTTTAGCTGCTAAATATTTCTTACGATCATCTTCGGTCATAGCCTTGATTTTTTCTTCTTCCTCTTTATCAGCTTTAAGCACAGCATCGTATTCACTTTGCTCCTCTGGAGTAAATTTTACAGTACCATCAGCTACTTGCTTAGCTTTACGTTTCAAGTAGTCTGCACGATAAAAGTTGTAAGCTCTCTCAGAACCATCAACATAAATATTATTCTTGCCAAGAGCAACTTCATCATTAGGTGCCTTCCACATAAGCTTACGCCAGTCAGAATTACTTATTCTATCATAAAGACTACGAGCAATCATGTTTTGAGGACCAGCCTGGGCATAACCAAAATTAGTTTCATTAGAAGAAAATGAAGTCCAATTCAAAAGACCAGTTTTAATAGCTCCATCTTCTTTATCATACTTAATACCCCACATAAACTTAGATATATCATTAAAACCTGTTTTGGGGTTAAGTGCAGACTCTTTATCAATAGGAGTTATATTAGCATCTTTAGACTTTTCTATTGCCTTAATAGCATATTCTTTAGCTTTTGCATAATTCTCATTAGCTTGAGCTTTATTCTCGTTACCTTCTTCTTTTGTAAAGTAGCCAGCATTCCAAAGATATAAACGTGCTTTTAATCCATAAACAACAGCAAGATTTGGTAAAATATTGCCCTTATTATTAGCAGAATGAACTATGTATTTTTCAGCTTGATTTAAATCATTCTCTATAAACTTAAACATCTGTTCATGAGTTGCACGAGGATTCTTACGGCTTCCTAAATCAGAAGTCTTATCAGTAACAATAGGAACCGTTAGATACTTAATAGTATTACCATCTAGATTCTTACCTTCTTCAAAATATTTCTTGTCCTTAACTTTACAAGGTAAGAACTCAAACATACGAGCAACATCTAAATACAACATAGCACGATAAGCATAACTAACACCTAAGTAACCAAGCTGTACGTCATTTGCAGTTTTAGGATCAACTGCTCGCACTGCTGAATTAGCTGCAAAAATGAAATCATAATAATAGTTGTAATAGAACTGTGTAATCAAATAAGATGGTCCAGCATAAAGATTACGAGCAAATACACCAAATTGGTTATAATCATGGTCGTGTACATAGTAATCACCTGTCATAACATCTCTAATCCTCATAAGTGCAGGATAACCCCAAGCCCAGTGCATACTGCGCCACACTCTCTTTGCATAAGTAGGTAATCCGTTAACAACAGCTTCTGCTGCTAAAGAAGATTTTTGGATTTGTTTCTCGGTAACAATTCCGTTCATTGGTTGTGCTTCATCGATACAACTCACTAATGATGGTGCTGTTATTCCAAGTATTAATCCGCCTAATATAATATTATTTAGTTTTTTCATAAGAATTCTTGTATAATAAATTCAATTAAAATGTTAATGTTAATCCTCCAGAGATTGTACGAATTGGAGAGTAAGATGTATTGTTAACACCACCACCCATACTCTGGCGTGGATCAAGACCTTGACGTTTTGACCATACCCAAACATTTGAAGCTGTTGCATAAAAACGTAAACTCTGAATTCCCATCGTACGAACTAATTTACGTGGAATAGTGTAACCTAAATCTATATTCTGCAAGCTTAAATAAGAAGCACTTATTAGCCAACGGTCAGAAGATGCTGTAGTATGCAAGTCTTGACTTTGAACACGTGGAATATTAGAATGTGGATTATCCTTACTCCATGCCTTCAATAGATCAACATGCATTGCGCCGCCGCCACCAAAGCCCATTGCTGATGCATAGTTACCATCATAGCATTGTCCGCCAATCTGATATGTAAAATCTATTGAGAAATCAAATCCTTTCCATGTTAAACCTGTACCAAATCCACCATACACATCAGGTAAAGATGTACCACATAGATGATATTGCGCATCTTCAGGATTTGTTGTAGTTACAGTTTTTTCAACAATAGGCTGCTTATGAGCATCAAGTACTAAATTACCTTTAGAATCTTTCTTATATATGTCACGGTAGAATAATGATTCACCTGTCTTAGGATCAACACCTGCATATTTCTTCAATCTATATGTATAAAGAGATAATCCTTCACCAAAGAAGCTATCACCATCGTTATATCCTTGATAACCATCTAACCAAGCAGTTTTATTGTCATCAGCAAGACGAACTAATCTGTTTTTATAAGAAGTCAAGTTAAAGTTTGCTGACCAAACAAAATCTTTTGTACGTATGATATCACCATTTAACTCAAGTTCAATACCACGGTTACTCATATCACCTACGTTCTTATAGTAACCACCCCAACCATTAGAAATTGGAAGAGAGAAGAATGCCAACATATCTTTTGTTGAACGATCAAAGTAAACAATGCTACCACTTAAACGATGACGTAATAAAGAGAAATCAAATCCAATATTAAACATTCCTTGCTTTTCCCAAGAAATATTTTTATTTCCACGACTGCTCTTTAATAGTGCAACATCTCCATTAGAAGGTTTAATAGTATATGTATTTATATAACGGAAAGAACCTATATTATCATTTCCTTGAGATCCATAAGATGCTTTGAATTTCAACTCGTCAACCCAAGATGCTTTAAACCAGCTTTCTTTAGATAAAAGCCATGCACCACCAAGAGACCAGAAATTACCCCAGCGGTTACTTGGATCAAATACAGAAGTAGCATCACGACGGTAAGAAGCTTCACCAAAATATTTATTGCCGTATCCATAATGAAGACGTCCAAACCAACCTTCTGTATTATACATACCTGAGCCAGAACCAGTACTTTTAGTTACAGCAGCACCTGAAAGTTCAGAGTAATCAGGATCAAACATATTTGTCTTTGTTCCAGACAAAGAAGTATTTTCTAAACGATAATATTCATGACCAACCATAGCCTCTACATCATGTCCACTAAATACACGGTGCCAGTTAAGTAATTGCTGTAAATTATAGCTATATGTACGTCCATGATCTACTGTAACTATACCTTTTTCTTCTTTACGTTGTCCATAAAATGGGTTTACAGTATATTTACCTCTGGTTTCATCCATATAAATACTATTAGTTGAAGTAAACTTAAAGTATTTTAAGAAACGAGCCTCTAATGTTCCTATCGCATTAATTGTATTTCCTTCAGATGCATTTAAATTAAGCTTCTTATCAACAATTGCATTAGACTTGCCTAAAAATGGACGTTGTATACCTAATAATTCTCCATCGTCACCAAAGTCATAACGTTGCATATTAGTAACATTATCTATCATAATTTGCTTATTCTTATCACGTAAAAACAAAGGGTATATAGGTGCTATACGTGTAAGTGCAAACATATTACCTGAGTTAGCAGAGTCTCCTTCACCAGATATATAATGTTGTGTGTAATGAGCATAATTAATATTACCACCTATCTTCAACCAATCTTTAATTTGATAGTCAGCTTTTAAACGTCCTGTTAAACGTTTATAATCAGAATTAAGTGTAATACCTTGATTATCCAAGTAGTTTACAGAAGAATAGAATGTTGATTTATTAGTACTACCAACAGCTGTAACAGAATATTCCTGCCTCAAACTATTTCTATAAATAGCATCAATCCACTTATCTGGAGTAAGCCAATAAGTTTGTCCGTCTTTACCTGTAACAAAACGTCCAAGAGTTGCATTAGGGTTAAGTCGACCATTCTGTCCTATAAGATATTGTCCTTCTGGTAAAGTATAAACATTATACCCAAGTGTATATGCTGTTTCTTTTCCAAACATAGCCTCATTAGCCCACATATTAGCAGCAATAGGGTTCATCTTCTCTTTATCAACAGCGTAGTTATATAAACCTTTATAGTGTAGTTCATAATAAGCAGCAGGATCTGTAATATATTCATAATCAGGAATAGCACGAGAGTTAACACCCCATTTAGCATCAACAGTTAGCATAGAATGATTAGAACGTCCTGTTTTTGTAGTTATCATAATAACACCATTTGCACCACGTGCGCCATAAAGAGCAGCAGAAGCAGCATCTTTAAGAACTGTCAAGTTTTCAACATCCTGCATACTAAGCGTTGTAAGATCACCATCGAAAGGAACTCCGTCAACTACATAAAGCGGTGAACCTCCTGCATTAAGCGATCCAATACCACGTATTTTGATGGCAGAAGAAGTTCCAGGTTGTCCTGAACCTTGTACCATCTGTACACCAGATACTTTACCTTTCAAAGCATCCACTGCATTAGTAACTTGAACCTTTGCAATTTCTTTAGACTTAACTACAGCAGCAGAACCAGTAAAAGCTGATTTCTTCTGTGTACCATAAGCTACAACCATGACCTCATCAATAGAATTAGATATAGGGTCAAGTGTAATTTTCATGTTAGCAGCACCTTTTAAAGTCAATGTCTGCATACCAATAGAAGTTACTGTAATCTTAGAACCTGCAGGAGCAGATAAAGAGAATCTTCCCTCTAAATCAGTAGCTATACCAATATTAGTACCAACCACCTTTACAGATGCTCCAATTACTGGTAATCCGTCTTCTGAGGAAATAACAGTACCACTAATCGTTGTTTGTGCCAACGCAGCTCCTAAACTTAAGAAGATGCAGGCGAGAAACATTGTTAGTCTTTTTTTCATAAAAATCTCTCTTAAAAATTAATATTAGGTAATTTGATTTTGGCAATAGGATATAATCCTAATTTCTCATAGCTTAAGTTATAGATGTATATTTCATCTTTTAACATATTTGCAAAGATATAATAACTATTTTAACGAAACAAATAAAATTAATAAATTGACGATATTTTTTACTTTTATTAACGCCTAAATACTACTATAGCTAATAAGATTGTCAATTTAAACTGTTATTAAGATAAATTTTTGTCAAGTAAAATAATAAAGTTGTAACAAATCTATTAGATTGATACAAATAAAAGTGCTAATAAATATAAAAAAAAACTAGTTTATACTTTTATGGTAAAAGTTTAAATGTTTTACGATGAAAAGGGGTTATTCCATATTTTTCTATTGCTATACGGTGTTTCTTAGTAGGATATCCCTTGTTAGATTTCCAATCATATAGTGGATATTCTTCAGATATAAAATCCATATAATCATCACGATATGTTTTAGCTATAATAGATGCAGCTGCTATTGACATATATTTGCTGTCACCTTTTATTATTGTAGTTGATGGTATATTCTTATAAGGCTTAAATTTATTCCCATCAACAATTATAGTTTCTGGTATAATAGAAAGTTTAGACAATGCTCTGTGCATTGCAAGAATACTAGCATTAAGTATATTTATTTTATCTATTTCCTCTGGAGTAACTATTCCTAATGCCCATGATAAAGCATCTCTTTCGATTATAGATCTTAGGGAATAACGTAGCTTAGACGATAGTTTTTTAGAATCATTTAATAATTCATTATGATAGTTATTAGGAAATATAACAGCTGCAGCAAAAACGCTTCCCGCCAAACATCCTCGCCCAGCCTCATCACAGCCAGCTTCTACCGTGTTTATATTATATATAGATTTCAGCATAAATTTTAAATAAAGATATATAATGCTAAAACATTTTAATGATACGCTCAAGACCAGATATAAAAGAGTCTATTTCATCTTTAGTGTTATATAAGGCAAAAGAAGCTCTTACAGTACCAGTAATACCTAATCTTTCCATTAATGGTTGAGCGCAATGATGTCCAGTACGCACAGCTATTCCCAGTTGATCAAGTAATGTCCCTATGTCCATATGATGTATATTACTAACTAAAAAGCTAATTACAGCATCATGTTTATTACTATTAACGTTTCCTGCTGTTATTCCAAATAATCTGATTTTAGGTACGTTCTTTATTTGCTCTATTGCATAACTCAACAGATTATGCTCATAATTATTTATATTTTCCATTCCTAAAGATGTTAGATAATCTATAGCCTTAGCTAATCCGTTTGCAGCAATATAATCAGGAGTTCCAGCTTCAAATTTTAATGGGGGACGTTCGAAAGAAGTTCCTTCAAAACTAACTTTCTCTATCATTTCTCCTCCTCCTTGGTATGGAGGTAATTTATCAAGCCATTTTTCTTTTCCATATAATACCCCAATACCCGTTGGGCCATATAACTTATGTCCACTAAAAGCAAAAAAATCGCAATCTAACAGCTGCACATCAATAGCAAAATGTGGAGTACTTTGCGCACCATCTATCATTACAGGAATATCTATAGAGTGTGCTATTTTTATTATATCGTTTATTGGATTAACAATACCCATAACATTACTAACATGGGTTAAACTCACAAGTTTTGTTTTATCAGTTATTAGTAACTTAAATGCGTCTATATCTAACTCTCCTTCATCTGATATTGGAATAACTTTCAATACTATACCATAACGTTGTGATAATAATTGCCAAGGAACAATATTGGAATGATGTTCCATTGTAGATACAATAACTTCATCTCCTTTCTGCATAAAAGCAGAGCAAAAACAAGATGCGACAAGATTTAATCCTTCAGTAGTTCCTCGTGTAAAAACAATTTCAGTTGCAGATTTAGCATTTATAAATTGCCTTACCGTTTCACGTGCATTTTCATATAAATCAGTAGCTTGTTGGGACATCCAATGAACTCCTCGATGGACATTTGAATTTACATTTAAATACTCATCCCTCATAGCATCTAAAACAGATAGAGGTTTTTGAGTAGTTGCTGCATTATCAAAATAAATTAAAGGTTTACCGTATATTCGTCGTGAAAGAATCGGAAAATCTTCTCGTATTTTTTTTATATTATACATCTTCTTCGTTATTTATCATGCCAAAGAATATATAAAGTATTTAATGGCATAGTCTACAGTTTTCACATTTTTCAAGTTCACCTCTAAAACGCTTTTCAACTAAATTATGAAGGCGTTCTTTTAAAGGAATAAGTTCCATCTTATCAATGACTTCATTTACAAAAGCAAATTCTAAAAGTAGCTTTGCCTCTTTTTTATTAATACCTCTTTGTTGCATATAAAACATAGCAGCATCATTAAGTTGTCCAACCGTAGATCCATGATTACACTGAACATCATCTGCATAAATTTCAAGCATGGGCTGTGTAAACATACGAGCTGTAGATGATGCACATATATTTTGATTTACTTCTTCTGATAAAGTTTTTTGAGCATTCTCATTTACATACACTAATCCAGAAAAAGCTCCTACGGCATAGTCATCAAGAACATATTTATATAGTAAATTGCTTTTGCAATGTCCTACAGCGTGTATTATACGTGTATTATTATCAATATGCTGCTTTTTATCTGCTATCACACATCCATTACAGAAGCACTCACTTCCTTCACCTCTAAAAACAAGATTAAGGTGATTACGGGTAATCCCATTATATAATGTAATTACATTATGGTTAACGCGACTATTTTTCTGTTGTTCTATATAAACATTTGATAACCTAACATTTTGTAGGTGTGTTTCTTCTAAACAATTTAGTTCCAACTTAGCATTATCACTTACATAAGCCTCTATAATTTGTGTAGCAAGAAAACGACGCTTATCTGCAGAATCATCACAAAATAACATTGAAACTTCTGCCCCTTCATCTACGATAATAAGTACACGCCTATTAAGCATAAGATCAACTTTAGAATGTAGAATATTAACTATTTGAATAGTTTTTTCTACTTTCATACCTTTAGGAATATATATAAATAACCCGTCTTGAGCAAATGCTGTATTAAATGCAGTTATAGCATCTTTATCAGTGTCAGCTATTTTTGAATAATATTTTTCTATCAGTTTTCTATAATAATTATTATCAATAGCACTCGAAATGCTATCAACAACCATTCCTTTTTGTAGTTTAATATTTATATTTTCATCTTTATAAAACTGATCATTTACAACAAAAAATAGTGAAGTACTAAGATGTGGAACATCACATTTAAAAGAATTGTATGGTTGTATATTTGATTCTATTCGCTGCAAATTTAAACCATAGTTTGGCTCAAACAATTTTGAAATGTCTGTATACCTATATTCTTCGCATTTAATTGTAGGAAATCCATGTTTTTTAAAGTTGTTAAAAGCTTTTTCACGAACAGTATTCATAATTTGAACAGAATTAGAACATATAGTCTGCTGTTCCTTATTATATAGGTCAATATATTGATGTTCTATTTGCATTCTAATTTATAAATAAAATATTATTTATCTTCTACCTCTTCTTTTATCCAATCATAGCCTCGTTTTTCGATTTCACGTGCTAATTCAGGTTCACCAGTCTTGACAATTTTACCATTATATAATACGTGTATTACATTTGGTTTTATCATATCTAATAGACGCTCATAATGTGTAATTACTATTGCGGAGGTTTGCGAAGTGTGCATTTTGTTAACTCCTTCTGCAACTATTCTCATAGCATCTACATCAAGTCCAGAATCAGTTTCATCTAATATACTCAATACTGGTTGTAACATAGCCATTTGAAATATTTCATTACGTTTCTTTTCTCCCCCTGAAAATCCTTCATTAACACTTCTATGAGAAAGTTTTGAATCTAGACCTATAAACTCACGTTTTTCTTTCATTAACTTCATAAACTCTGACGTTTTCAATGGTTCAAGTCCTTTATATTTACGTTTAGAGTTTAATGCCGTTTTCATAAAATTAGTCATACTAACTCCTGGTATTTCGACAGGATATTGGAATGATAAGAATATACCTTCATTTGCTCTATCCTCTGGCTTCATAGATAATAAATCTTTACCATTGAATATAGCTGTTCCTTTGGTTACAGTATATAAAGGATTTCCTGTAAGAACAGCGCTCAAAGTTGATTTTCCAGAGCCATTAGGTCCCATTATAGCATGTATTTCTCCATCATTTATTGTTAGGTCAATTCCTTTTAATATTTCTTTTCCTGCTATTGTAGCATGGAGATTTTTAACTTCTAACATATTTAATATTGTACTCTTATATTGATAATTATATTGATTAAAGAATATATCTAATATAATATTTAATATTATTATCCCACTGTACCTTCTAATGTTACAGATAAAAGTTTTTGAGCTTCGACTGCAAATTCCATAGGAAGTTTATTTAAAACATCTTTAGCGTAACCATTTACTATCAATCCTATAGCATCCTCTGTTGATATTCCACGCTGATTGCAATAAAACAATTGATCCTCGCTAATTTTGGATGTTGTTGCTTCGTGCTCAACTACTGCAGAGCTATTATGTACATCCATATATGGAAAAGTATGTGCTCCACATGTAGAACTTAGCAGCAAGGAATCACAAGAACTATAATTTCGTGCATTATCAGCTTTTGTGGAGACTTTAACTAACCCACGATAAGAATTTTGACTTCTGCCTGCTGATATACCTTTTGATATTATAGTACTTTTTGTGTTTTTCCCTATATGTATCATTTTTGTACCAGTATCAGCCTCTTGATAATTATTTGTTACAGCCACAGAATAAAATTCAGCTTGTGAGTTATCACCACGAAGTACACAAGAGGGGTATTTCCATGTTATTGCAGAGCCTGTTTCTACCTGTGTCCATGATAATTTAGAGTTTACACCTCGAAGTTCGCCACGTTTAGTAACTAGATTTAAAACTCCGCCTTTACCATTTTCATCACCTGGATACCAATTTTGTACAGTAGAGTATTTAACCTCTGCGTTATCAAGAACTACTATCTCAACAATAGCTGCATGAAGTTGATTTTCATCTCTCATAGGAGCTGTACATCCCTCTAAGTAACTAACATACGAGTTATCGTCTGCTATTATTAGTGTACGCTCAAACTGCCCTGTATTAATAGCATTAATACGAAAATACGAGCTTAATTCCATAGGACATCTAACACCTTTAGGTATATAAACAAATGATCCATCGCTAAAAACAGCAGAATTTAAAGATGCTGTAAAATTATCACGATAAGAAACAACTGTTCCTAAATATTGGCGTACAAGTCCTGGATATTTTTTCACAGCTTCTCCAATTGAACAAAAGATGATTCCCCTCTCTGCAAGTTGGTTTTTAAAAGTAGTTTTAACAGAAACTGAGTCCATAATAGCATCTACAGCTACTCCCCCTAATGCAAGACGTTCTTCAAGAGGTATGCCTAATTTATCAAAAGTTTTCTCAAGCTCTGGATCTATTTCTCTATTTTTTGGTTTCTTTGCTAATGGGTCTGCATAATAAGAAATTGCTTGATAATCAATTTCTGGTAATTTTAAGTGTCCCCAATTAGGCATCTCAAGTGTTTGCCAATGTCGAAATGCCTTTAATCGAAATTCAAGAAGCCACTCAGGTTCTCCTTTCTTTTCCGAAATGAGCTTAACTATTTTTTCATTTAAGCCTTTTGGTATTATATCAGTATGAACATCGGTAGTGAATCCAAACTCATATTTTTGTTCTGCTACCTTCCTTACATACTCATTACTATTATTTTCTGACATTTTCTTTTTACCTTTTAAACGACTGTTATATAGTTTAGATTTATAAACTACTAATCAACAAGAGAACTTACCTACAAAATATTAGCTTAATCTCCTATCATCCAACATAATTTAAATAATAGAGTATTAAATTTTATAATTTTTGCTCTACTTCTATTTCTGTAAACATTTCTATCATATCACCTGCCTGTAAATCATTATAATTAACAAGTGATATACCACATTCAAGTCCAGTAGCTACCTCTTTAACATCGTCTTTATAACGTTTTAATGCACTTATAGGTGCTGTATGTATTACTATTCCGTCTCTTATAACACGCCCTTTATCTTTACTATGTACTTTTCCTTCTGTAACCATACAACCAGCAACAGTACCGACTTTAGATATTTTAAACACCTGTTGTACCTCCACTTGTGCTGTTACTACTTCTTTCTTAACCTTGTCTAACATACCAACCATAGTAGAAGTTACATCATCAATAGCATCATATATTACAGAATATGTATTTATTTCAACTCCATCACGCTCTGCTAATTTTCTTGCATCGGCAGAAGGACGCACTTGAAAACCTACTATTACAGCATCAGAGGCAGAAGCAAGCATTACATCATTTTCCGATATTTGACCTACAGCTTTATTTATAACATTTACTTTTACTTTATCGGTAGAAAGTTTTATAAACGAATCTGATAGAGCTTCTATTGATCCATCTGTATCACCTTTAACTATAATATTCATTTCATGGAATTCCCCACGTGCTATACGGCGTGATATATCAGACAGCGTTAATCGTGTTTGTGTGCGTAGTCCCTGCTCTCTTTGCAACTGTTCCCTTTTATTTGCAATGTCTCTAGCATCTTGCTCTGTGGCCATAACGTGGAATGTATCACCTGCAGTAGGCGCACCATTTAAGCCTAAAATTATAGCAGGTTCTGCTGGTGCTGCTGATTCAATACGTTGATTACGCTCGTTAAACATTGCTTTAATACGTCCCCAAGAGGTTCCAGCTATAACATTATCTCCTACTTTTAAAGTTCCATTTGAAACCAAGACTGTACTTATGTATCCACGACCTTTATCCAAAGAAGACTCTATTACTGTTCCAGATGCATTACGATTAGGATTAGCTTTAAGTTCCAATAAGTCAGCTTCTAGAAGAACTTTATCTAACAAATCTGAAACACCAATACCTTTCTTAGCACTAATTTCTTGACATTGATATTTACCTCCCCATTCTTCTACAAGTAAGTTCATATTAGATAAATCTTCTCGTATTTTATCAGGATTTGCACCTGGCTTATCTATTTTATTTATAGCAAAAACCATAGGAACTCCAGCTGCTTGGGCATGTGCTATAGCTTCTTTAGTAGTAGGCATGACAGAATCATCTGCCGCAATGATAATAATTGCAATATCCGTAACTTGTGTTCCTCTTGCTCTCATAGCCGTAAAAGCCTCGTGTCCTGGTGTATCTAAAAATGTTACTTTACGTCCATTCTTTAATGTTACACTATAAGCACCTATATGTTGTGTTATACCTCCAGCTTCTCCAGCAATAACATTGGTATTCCTTATATGGTCAAGAAGTGATGTCTTACCATGATCAACATGTCCCATAACTGTAACAATAGGTGCTCGTGTTTCTAAGTCGTTTTCGTCATCTTGTTCTTCACTAACAGCTTCTTGAACTTCAGCACTAACATATTCCGTAGTATAGCCAAATTCTTCAACAACCATATTGATGGTTTCAGCATCAAGTCTTTGGTTAATAGATACCATTATACCTATTGACATCAATGTTGAAATAACTTTTGTTACAGGTACATTCATCATTGTCGACAGCTCTGATACTGTAACAAATTCTGTTAACTTTAGAACCTTACTTTCCTTACGCTCTGCTTTAGCTTCTGCAGATAATCTTTCGTGTACAGCCTCACGCTTTTCTTTACGATATCTAGCACCTTTTTTATTTTGATTTTTACTTGTTAAACGCGCTAAAGTTTCTTTTACTTGTCTTGCTACTGCTTCATCATCAACCTCTAATGGTTTTTGCGGCTTATTCTTCTTTTTAGAATTTTTATTTTGGTTTCTATTATTATTCTTTTTATTTACATTATTTTTATTATTGCCTTGTTGCTGATTAGCAGCTGCATTTATATCAATTCGTTCTTTACCGATACGTACACGTTTTTTCTTAGTATGATTGGTTTGTGTAGTCTTATCTTCCCGTTCCTTTTTACGTTCTTCCTTTGTTTTCTTTTTAGGACGTGTACTTTGGTTTAATGTGCTTAAATCTATTTTTCCTAAAATATTAACTTTAGGTTGATTTAGCATTTTCTTTTCGTTTTTTGTTTGAAAAATTCCTTGTTTTTCGGTTTCCATTTTATTGTTTTGAGTTTCTTGTTGCTTAGGAGTTTCATTAATAGGTTTAATTGCTGGAGGTTGTTCCTTAAACTCCTCTTTTTGTATAGTACTTTCTCCTATTTTTTCTTTATTTACAGATCTTTCTATAGTCTCGTTTTTAGACAAAACAGTTTTTTGAGGTTTATCTTCTTTTATATCAGAGTTATTCTTCTTTTTATTTTGTAAAGTAGTTTTATTTTCAAATATTTCGTTTTCAGGTTTTTCGTTTATAGAAGCATCAGACATCTTATGCCTTGGTCTATTATTTTGATCAAGATCTATTTTACCGACTGTTTTCAGTTCTACTCTTTCTTTTTTAAACGAAGACTCAAACTTAGTAGTATCAATAACTTTTTTAGTTTTTTCCTTTTGTTTTTTTTGCAATATCTTAGCAGCGTCGTTTTTTACACTTTGATCTGTTTTAAATTCATCTTCAAGTGCTTTAAATTGTTCATTGCTTAATTTAAAATTAGGATTATCTTTTACTTCTCCTAAATCTGTTCTTTTCTCTAAGAACTCTACTGCTGTTTGCAGCCCTATATTAAGTTCCCTTATTGCTTTATTTAATCTGATGCTCATTAATATTTACTTTTCTTTTATTTTCTTGGTTTCAATCTGTCTATTTTATAATATTTAATAAAGGATGTATTTTTTAATTTTCAAATTCAGCTTTTAATACACTTATCATATTGTCAACTGTTTCTTCTTCTAAATCAGCCTCTTCAATTAACATTTCACGTGGTGCATTTAAAACTTGCTTAGCAGTTTCAAGACCTAATTTCTTAACGGCATCTATAACCCATTCGTCTATTTCATCAGAGAATTCGTCAAGATAAATATCTTCTTCCGTAGATTGCCCATCAAGTTCACGGAATACATCTATTGTATAGTCAGTTAGCATACTAGCGAGCTTGATGTTCATTCCTCCACGCCCTATCGCCAAACTAACTTCTTCAGGAAGAAGGAAGACTTCAGCCTTTTTGGTTTCTTCATCAATAGTTAAACTGCTTATTTTTGCTGGTGCTAAAGCTCGCTGGATATAAAGTTTTGTATTAGTAGTCCAATTTATCACATCTATGTTTTCATTACATAATTCTCGAACTATACCGTGTATACGACTACCTCTTACTCCCACACATGCTCCTATAGGATCTATTCTGTCATCGAAACTTTCAACTGCTATTTTTGCTCTTTCTCCTGGCATACGTGCTATTCCCTTAATAGATATTAAGCCATCTTCTATTTCTGGGACTTCTGCCTCTAATAATCGTTGTAAAAATATTGGTGCTGTACGTGATAATATTATTTTAGGATTATTGTTTTCATTTTCCACACGCAATATCACGGCACGTATTGTTTCGCCTTTTCTATAGTTATCACGAGGTATCTGCTGGCTTTTTGGTAAAATCATCTCATTGTTTTCTTCATCAACTAATAAGATCTCTTTTTTCCACATTTGATACACCTCACATGAAACAATTTGTCCAACACGAGCTTTATACTTATTGTATAATGAGTCGTGTTCTAATTCAAGTACTTTAGACTTTAGTGTTTGACGAAGATTTAAAATATATCTTCTACCAAATTTTGCAAAATTAACTGGTTCAGAGACATCTTCTCCTACTTTATAATCTGATTCTATTTTTTTTGCATCACTTAGGCTAATTTCTTTATTTTCGTCCTTTACTTCTCCATCTGCTACAACTATACGATTACGGTATATTTCAAAATCTCCTTTATCTGGGTTTACTATAACATCAAAATTTTCATCTGAACCGTATATCTTGGCAAGAACATTACGAAAACTCTCTTCCAAAACACTTACCAACGTTGTCCTATCAATGCTTTTAGTATCTCTAAACTCATTAAAAGTTTCTATCATATTAGGGCGATCTTCTTCTTTTCTTATTGCCATGGTGTTTATTTGAAACTTATTATATATTTTGTATATTTTACTTCATTCATATTGTATGTATAATCCACACTTTGCTTAATGGGACGTTTCTTACCGTCTACTTTTACTTTTTCTAATACTGATACTACAAAATTTGAACCATCTACACTTTTTAAAATTCCTTTTATTTTCTTTCCATCATTATTTAAGACTTCAACTTCTTTTCCTATAAAGTTGATGTATTGTTGTGGAACTTTAAATGGCTGTCCGAGTCCTGCTGACCCGACTTCTAACTCATAATCTTCTTCATCACGTGATAACTTAGATTCGACAAATTTACTTAGTTCCACACAATCATCTATCCATACACCATCTATATGATCTATTTCAATAACTATTTTATTATCTGAACTAATTTGAATATCGACAAGAAAGTATTCCTTATCACTTAACCACTCTTCAACAATGTTTTTTACTATTTTTCTGTCTATCATACATCATAATAAAATATGAAAAAATGAGGAGCTTTAAAAAGTCCCTCATTCCACCGAACTTTGCAAAGATAGTTTTTTTTATTTTGATATACAAACTTTTCATATAAAAGAATTATAGAATATGTCTATACTATAAGAAAACTTTGCAGAAACATGGATGATATTTTAGTTTACACTATACTACTATATGTATTTATATATTTTAAGGATAATAAGAAATATACATAAAATATACTAGAAAATACAAATACTTTATAGAATTATAGTCATAGTACATAACCTATATCTATATTAAAAAACGATATTTTTCTGTATAATTCAGTTTGGTATCTATCAATAAATAATATAACACTACACAAAAAAAAGCTAAATTCCATAATAAGTTTACTAATAAACGGAACAAAGTTTTAATAAGAATTGTAATTTCATGTAAACGATTTTCTCTTACTATTTTATCAATAATTTTTATTTACAATTAATATCTATTTATATACAGAATAATATTTTGCTTTGGTTTTGGAGCTATTTAAGATGCACAGAGGCATAATATATATAACTAAATAGTAATAAAATTCTACCATAATTAATTTATTGCTGTATAGGACAATAATAATATAATTTTTCTCATTGATTCAACATAAACTAACTATCTTTGCAAATATTACAATTAACAATAATTTTTACAATATGGATATAGGAGAAAAAGTTCCAGACCTATTAGGTACTGATCAAGATGGTAAAGAAATAAGAATTAGTAATTATAAAGGAAAGAAAATAGTACTTTATTTCTACCCAAAAGATTCCACTGCTGGATGTACAGCTCAAGCATGTAACTTAAGGGATAACTATCAATCAATGTTAGATAAAGGATACATTGTTATAGGCGTTAGTGTACAAGACGAGAAATCTCATAAAAAGTTTATAGAGAAAAATAATCTTCCATTTCCTTTAATAGCAGATGTTGATAAAAGATTAAATAATATTTTTGGCGTTTATGGCGAGAAAAAAATGTATGGCAGAAGTTATATGGGAACCTATCGTACAACATTTATTATAAATGAAAATGGTATAATAGAAAATATTATTCGCCCTAAACAAATAAAAGTAAAACAACATGCAGAGCAAATACTTGGACTAAAGGAAAAATAAATGACAAATACTCGTAAAATAGAATATAACATTACAGAAGAAGTTGGATATAATTTATCTGAATATGCAAAAAAATACGAAACTATAGATTTTATAATTAATGATCCATCATGGTTTATGCATCAAGTAAAAGGTGTTAATAACCAAGAAACCATAGCTTTCATTGCCGCTTGCCTAAGTTATGGGACACGCAAAATTTTTATGAAAAAAATTCAATTCATATTAGATTGCTGTAATAAAAATCCATATAATTGGATAAAATACGGACTATTTAGAAAAGATATTCCGAACAATTCAGAATGTTTTTATCGTCTATACAAAAATAAAACTATGTTTCAGCTATTTGAAACATATCAAGAGGTGATTAAAAATTATAATAGCTTAGGAGAATATATAAAATCTTATTGCAAGTATAGCAAAACAACAGATCTAATTAATAGCTTTAAAGCTATTGAAGCTATTTGTTTTTATTTTAATCAAAATAAAATTAGTGGAATAGTACCTATAAATACTAAATCAAGTTGTAAACGTATTTGTATGTTTCTAAGGTGGATGGTCCGTGATAACTCACCAGTAGATTTAGGTATATGGAGTAGTTTTATAGATAAGTCAACTTTAATAATTCCTTTAGATACACATGTAATATCGCAATCTTACGCTTTAGGACTTATTAGCTCAAAATATCCAACTATGACTAATGCACAAAAACTAACAAATACAGTAAAAAAAATATTTGCTAATGATCCGCTAAAAGCAGATTTTGCTCTGTTTGGATATGGCATAAACAAAAATAGAAAAGAACCATAGATAAATAAAATATATAGAGTATTTTTGTAAAGATTATGCAACTAATATTAATTTTGTAAATATATCTTATAATATGCTTAAAATAAATATGTTATACAACATAATTTAAAAATATAAAACTATAAATATGAATATATTTTTGTTAAAAGAAATATATTTATATTACAATCTTTGGTAATTAAAAAACTTTTTTATTACTTTTGCAAAGTAAATTGATTAGATTTGATTATAAAACAAAAATTATTTATTAGTAAGTTAATAATCAAACAATTTGTTAGGTAGTGTTTGGGAAAATACGCCTATCATATATTGAGTCAAGTAATTTTTTGAGTTATTTAGTTAAGTGGCAAGCCCTTTCCTTACGTGAGTAGAGAAAGGGCTATTTTTATATAATACAAATACTGTGAATTGATTTATATATTTCCTTTATATATTACTTTATTTGCTCCGCTTGTAAATTTTAAAGACTCTGGATGCTCTTTAGCAAAACTTTCTATATGCCTAACCCGTTTTTGTTCAAAAATTTCATCTACTGCAATTAGTATCCCTGTTTCTTCCACATTTCCAAATCCATAATTTATAGCTGTACCAAATAGTTTCATTGTTGGGGATAAATTCATATAAGCATTTAGTAAAGGGGGGATATTGAAACCGAAACTACGTATTCTTTTATTTAATATCTTGTAATCTTCTTTAAAAGAATTTTCACAAAATATTTTTTCTAATTCTGAATTTTGAGTTTCTATTAGTAATGGTTTAATAGGTATTATAAGATTATCCTTATCACCGAAATACTTTTGTAAAAAATAGAGTATCATATCCCTACCTTTACTTATATAAGAAGGATACATAGTTACTTTTCCAAAAAAGAATCTACAATTAGGATTAAGTACTGTCAATGCACCTAATCCGTCCCAAAGATTATCCAAAGCAAAAATACTTTTTGCACTATTACGCACATTTTGATATTCTAAAGATACAAAAGAACGACCAAGCTCAACAGTATATGGAGCATATTCCTTCATAAACTTTTCCGAAAAATGAAACATGTGGCTTGTTGCTAATATTGGCTGCCCTGATTTATCTATTGTCCAATTATTTCCAAAAATGTACCGATATCCACCTATTATCTCTTCATCTTCTGGATTCCAAACAATTAACTGTTTATATCCATTAGACATCAAGTCAAACATATCTATATCTTTAGACTTACCAGTACCGCCTCCTGCTGAACGAAACGCAATTTCTCTTAAACGCCCTACTTCATTCATAAGGTTAGGTGCTTCATGGGCATCAAAAACATACACTTCATTATGACTTTTATTTGTAAGTCTTAATAAGCGATTTGGAGTTAATTCTGACTTTATAAGATCTTTATCTATTGGTTTTATTATTTCTTCTGGCATCTTTTATATTCTTGTTGCACTATTTGCTTCGTTTTCTAACTCATAAACTTTAGCTTGAACATAATTAGCCCACTCTGTAGGAGTTCTTGTTTTATCGAAAGTCTGCCACGATATAGGTTTTCCAAAAACTATGTTAAATGATTTACCTATATTTTTAAACATCTCATCTACAAGGAATAGCATAGCTAAATTTATCTTATTTCTTATATAAGTATCACTAAACTTTGCTATACGATAAAAACGTTCTGAATTTTGTCCACTAAAATAAATGGGTACTATATCTCTTTTGTATTTTACACTTTTTACTATGAATGTTTTTTTCCAAGGCAAATCCCTTATTTTACCATTTATCTTTCTACTATTTAAACCTGCTGGAAACATTAATATATGACTATCACTACTGAAGACCGTCTCAACTATTCGTGGAAAGTCTCTACTCTGCTTTCCTACTTTATTAATACCAATACTAACTGGTTTTAGTGCAGGTAGATTAAGCAAAATATCATTAAGTAAATACTTAAAATTGCCATCATAATGCTCGCCTATTATAGCCCCAAGTACTACACCATCTGGTCCACCAAGAGGATGATTAGAAACAAATGTATAAACCTTACCATCATCCTTTTTAGGTAAATTCTCTATACCAACGATATTTATTGTCAGACGAAGATAACGTACACACTCTTTTAGCCAATCGATACCCACCTTGTCACGAGTTATCCATAAAAATTTATTGAGTTCGTCCTCATGTATAATTCTTTTCAACCAGTTGATAATAAACCAAGGAACATATTTAGCTTTTGTGCCCATCTTGTCTGATAATATTCGATTAACATCGATGGTCTTTTTCATATTATTTGTTTTTTTTTCTAATTTACAAATTGCAAATATACTTATTCTTTTTTAGAGAATAGGTACTGATAGTAAAAAAGTTTTATTTTAATAACTCTCTTTTATAATAGTTTTTAGCTACATAAAAAAAGAGAGTTATAAATTTATAACTCTCTTTTTTGCGCTCCAGGATGGGCTTGAACCAACGACCCCCTGATTAACAGTCAGGT
>CAMPYS010000029.1 GCA_946998295.1 uncultured Prevotella sp. | reverse complement strand
TCTATAAGAACCCCTAAAGCGTTTCTATAAGAACCCCTAAAGCGTTTCTATAAGAACTCCAACAGTGTTTCTATAAGAACCACAACGGCGACTCTATAAGAAACGCAATTGCAAAGGTATCGTAAACACAACAGCTGCAAAAGCTTTAGTGCTTTCTTGAAAAAGCTTTAGAGCTTTTTTGTAAAAGCTTTAGTGCTTTCTCGCAAAAGCTTTAGTGCTTTTTTGTAAAAGCTTTAGTGCTTTTTTGTAAAAGCTTTATTGCTTTTTTGTTGGTATAAGGAACGCAACTGCAAACCTTTAAGGAACACAATAACGCACCTTTAGGGAACGCAACTGCGTTTCCTAAAGGTGCGTTAAGCTAAACAATAAAACAGTGTTTTACCGTCTCTTTGTATTGGGAATTATATTGACTACTAATAAAAAGAAACGCCCCGAAATCACTTCGAGACGTTTCCCTGTAAGATATAACATTTTATCTTACCATAACCTTTCTACCTTGGTATATATAAACTCTTGTTATAAGGAACGCAACTGCAAACCTTTAAGGAACTTTAGATTATATAACATATTTAGAAGATAACATGTTTGCTATTTCTTATAGTTATTCTCCAACAACCTTTCTAAATCCGATTACTTAAATAGTATTTTTCCCCCTGCTAAGTGTGCATAGGAAATAAATCTGGCTAAGTAAAAATTTCACGTAAAGGATAATTTAAATTAGCTTCTGTAATATTATATAAAACTTCATCTAAGAACTTACGACTTTCCCAACGTGCCATAGGTAAGTCGTGCAACAAATAGTTTCCACAGTCTTGTGGTTCAGCTCCCGGTATTTTACCTTTAAAATTTGCTATAAACTCAAACGTTTCACGCATTAACTCTACAATATCATCCGATTTTAAATCACCTTTAATAATTAGGTAGTTACCTGTTAAACATCCCATCGGCCCCCAATATATTATTCGTTCTTTCCATTGTTTGTTATTTCTTAAGAATGTAGCAGCTAAATGTTCTATAGCATGAAGTGCCCCAATATGCAGCACAGGTTCACGATTTGGCTCTTTCATCCTTATATCAAATGTTGTTACTACTTCCTCGCCCACTTTATCTTTACGACTTACATAAATTCCGCGTAAGAGTTTGTTATGATCAATTGTAAATGATGGTATCTTTTCCATTTTCTATATAAATATTAACCCTATAATAAGTTTATCAAGTCTTTTGTAACTTCAAAGCTATTTTCTGCTATTCTGTCCCAAAAATCATAATACATGTTTGCCGAGTTATCTTTTAGCGGAACATCACTTATTACCCTAAATGATAAAAAGGGCACAGAATATATATAACATACTTGGGCTATAGAACAGCTTTCCATATCTACAGCCATTGCCTCAGGAAAATCAGACAGTATTCGTTTCATAGTTTGTTTGTTATCAACAAACCAATCACCAGTTACAGTTAATCCAGCTTTAATATTATTTTTATTATTGTCTTTAGTGTTTAGCGATAACACTTTTTCAACTAATTGTTTGTTTGCTGTGTAACGTGCGGGCATTCCCATAATTTGACCTTTAGCAACTTCTTTACCACAATACGCATCATGATACACACAGTTGTTTGCAACAACAACATCAAACATATTTAGCGAAGCATCAGCCCCTCCTGCGCATCCACTTGATATGATGATGTTAGGACTAAAACGTTTAATCATTTCTACAGTGCCAATGGCAGAATTGACCTTGCCAATACCACATTTTTGTAAAATAACATGTTTGTCCCCAACAGTTCCTTCAACTAATCTTTGGTTGTTAATTTGAGAAGTTTTTTTATTAGCTATAATCGATTCAAGTTGGTTAAACTCTTTGTCCATAGCTACAATTATTCCTATCTTCATTGTTTTTAAAGTTATAAGCTATATGGATTTTTCTTTTACTTAGAACAACTTTGTCTTATTGTTTTTTACAATCTTAATATCTCCGTTATTTATAGAGTGTAGCCAAACCCTATATTCATAAAGATATTGTACATTTTGAAATTGATAGTTTTAAACTTATCTTTAAAAATATTATTTACTCCCCAATTAAAGTCAGTGTTTAAACTTAGGCGTTTATACACTTTTAGCGAGCTACCAATTTGAATGCCCCAATTAAATCTTCTTAGTTCTTTGCCAAAATCATAAGCCGCCTTTTGTTCAGAGTTAAACGATAGTTTTTCACCTATAGGACTGTTTTCTCTTAAATAGCCTTCAGATACATACCCGTTAAATTTTCCTTCAAGTCTAACAGAGGTAAATAATCCCATGCTTATTTTCCATAGTTTGTTAATGCTATAGTTTACAGTGATGGGTATTGTTAGCATAGTAGCCCTGTAATCAGTTTGCACTTTACCTGTCCAATACCCATTAATCCGCGTACCACTATTTATAATATTTGTTTTGTATCCCTTAGTAGTGGCAGCTGTGCTCATAGATTTTTCTTCAATTTTTATCCCTGTAGATATGCCCCATTTATGTTTATTATCCAGCCATTTAGTAGCACTACCTTCAAGAGTGGCATTAAGGTGTGGGCTGTAATAGTCAATTATTCTTATGCTTCGTGGTATAGGAATAGGTGCAGCTCCACCTATGTTAATACCCGCTTTAAGCTCAAGTTCTACACCTTTATTTTTAAGTTTATCAATAAAATTATTTTTAAAATTATCTTGTGCCGAAGTAGTACATGATATTAATAAAGCAGCAAAAAAAAGAATGCTTTTAACCCTTTGTTGTATAGTGTTATTCATATTTATATACCTAATTATTTATTTGTAAAACAATTCCATTTCGTCCACCCATAGTGTACTACCTATAGCACCAGTAAAGTTTGCCCCATCTTGACTTGACGACATTATAATCGCAATATTATATTTTCCAGCTTTAAGTTTGTTCATGTCAATCCGTCTATTTTCAACAGGCTTGAAGTTGATTGTAAAATGAGTCCACTCGTTAGCTTCCCGCTTATTGTTAAGTTGGGCTATTAACACAATGTTTTTACTTGTTTTAGAATTTGTACCATCTAAAAATGGTGTATCAGGTGTTACCTCGTACATCACAGCATAAATATCAAAAATATCTTTTTCACCTTTCAAGACCTTCGACTCTTTGTTAATAACCTCTTTACCTGCTTTATATTTATAATATCCTGTTAATACTTTAGGAATGTGAACAAATGGCACACCAAAATGTGTAGACTTTGCCATATTAGTAAAGTTAAGTTCAAACGATCCCATAAAAAGATTTCCTGCTGCAAGTGGTGTTTTCATATTCTTCCCTATATCTCCTGCGCTTACAGTCATTAGTTTTGCACATTTTCCTTTATATCCATTATCATCTTGACTTGTAGGAAATTTGTCAGCAGTTGCACCATTGGCAATAAACAGGAATCCAGAATTGCCGCTTCCCCATGTAATTTCTTTACCATCGTCAGCGATATCATAAAAGATATGAAACAGTTTTTTTACTTCCGATTTAGGATTCCAACTATCTTTGTATTCATACCATTTCATATTTTCAAACTTATATTTTGAAGCAATATCCTCAGATAAAAAGGAAACTTTATAAGTTTTTTTCCAATGTTTATCCTCTGATGTAACAGTATAAAATTGTGGTGTTGTAAAATTTCTAACCGTTCCACTTTTAGGTGTAATAGTAGCACCCTCTGTTAGTTTAAATTCGGGTGCAATGTGAGTAATGTCTTCCCAGCCATTAACATAAATATTAATTTCAGAGTTAGAAATAATAGGCTTACGTAATGTTTTTAAGCCTTTTAAGTTTATACTTATTATATCAGCTTCTTGGTTAGGTGCCTCGTCTCTTATGCAAGAACAAAAAACACAGTTCAATATAACTAAGTATAAAAATAGTTTTGATACTTTTATAAAATTCATAAGTTTATTTTACTGATTATTTATTATTTTTTTGTTACACTTAATGTACTCCTTCATTATATGTCCTGCTATAGGTGCTGCAAGGTTAGCCCCAAATCCTCCATGTTCAATAAAAACAGCTATAGCAATTTTAGGTCTATTCATGGGAGCAAAGCCTATAAAAACAGAGTGATCTTTACCTTCGTTTTCAACAGTTCCCGTTTTACCACATATATAAAATTTAGAATATTGTTTATTGCTTAAAAACGTAGCTGTTCCATATTTAACGGCATATCTCATTCCACGAATAATAGGAATATAAATGTTTGTTGGTATTTTTGTTTCATGTCTCGTATTGTATCGCTCTTGTAATATTTTTTCTTCGTATTTAGTTTTAGTATGTGGTAAAAAAAAGAATCCCCTATTAGCAACAGAACAAGCAAACACACATAATTGAAGTGGAGTAGCTGTTATATCTCCTTGACCTATACCAGCCCAAATTATTGTTTTTGGTGTCCAATTTCCTTTATATCTATGTTTAAGGTAAGTAGAATTAGCAATTAGCCCACCTTTTTCTCCTGCAATATCAATGCCCGTTGGTCCACCAAATCCCATGCTTTTTATATAACTGTACCAAGTATCTATAGCTGTGTCATAACTACCATAAATCATTTTATTGCTAATCATAGCAAGAAAGGACTTTAAAAACCATGTGTTACATGAATAAGCTAAAGCAAATGGTAGATTTAGAGGTGTGGGATGCTTATGACATCCTACACGCAAATTACCATTATAGTATTTACCTCTGCATGGTATAATAGTATTTTTACTAATTATACCCTCTGTAGCTAATGTTAAAGCTTGAGCAACCTTAAAAGTTGAGCCCGGAGCATAAGCCTTCCCTATAGCTAAATCGATATTTTGACCAGTTCTTGAGTTTGTGGCAAGGCATATAACTTGTCCATTAGCAGGATTTATCGCAACTATACTACCAGTATGACCAACAAGTAACTTGTTAGCTAAATTTTGAATTTGTGGTATGATAGTTGATATAGATTCATGTTGATTAACAATTATTTGTTCCGAATTATCATTTTGTGCAAATAAACTTATATTATTTATTAGAAAAAATAAACATAATATTTTTTTATACATCATTTTAAGTTTAATATTGATAAAATACTATTGATAAAACTTTAATTTTATACTATTACTTATCCATAGTCCTATAAATGTTAATATCCCATTAAGCATTAATAGGTCATATCCAAATTTATAACCATATAAATTGTTAGCAGTAGTATCTAAAATATAGCAACATATCGGACTTATAACGCATATAAACGGAACAAGCTTATCGTTTACATTGCGTTTAGTAAATAATCCGTAGGCAAACAGACCTAATAAAGGACCATATGTGTAAGAAACTATCATATAAACAGTAGTAATAAGACTATTAGAGTTAAAAGCTTTAAAAATAAGGATGAAAATAATGAAAAGTATAGATATTCCTATGTGAGAAAATTTGCGTAATTTCTCGTCGTGCTTTTTGTTACATATATCAATACAAAAGCTTGTAGTTAGTGACGTTAGGGCAGAGTCGGCTGTTGAGAAGCATGCTGCTACTACACCTATTGTAAAAAGTATTAAAACTCCATTGCCTAACATTCCACCAGCAATAGGGTTTAACATCAAGTTGTCTGGCATTTCTGGCAAAGTGTATCCGTTGTTAATTAGATAATGAGAAAGTAATATACCTAAAGAAAGAAATAAAAAGTTGATAGGCAAAAAAGCTAAACCGTATGAACACATATCTTTTTGGGCATCTCTTAGTGATTTGCAAGTAAGATTTTTTTGCATCATATCCTGATCTAAACCAGTCATTACCACAACAATAAAAATTCCACTGAGGAAATCTTTCCAAAAGTTATGAGGACTTTTCCAATTATCAAATATAAATATTTTAGAGTGGGCGTCTGTAAAAATAGTTGATATAGCAGAAGATAAATTTAAGTTTAAGGCTGATATAACTTCACCAACAATAAAAACTAATGCCAAAAGCATACAAATGGTTTGAAATGTATCAGTACAAACTAATGTTTTTATACCTCCACGATGAGAATAGATCCAAATAAGTAGGACTAAACAAATAACAGTTACAGGAAAAGGAATACCTAAACTATTTAATACAAATTCCTGAAGAATAATACAAACAACATAAAATTTAACAGCAGAACCAGATAATTTGGAAATCAGGAAAAAGCTTGCTCCTGTTTTATAACTGCAAATGCCAAAACGTTTTTCTAAGTAAGTATAAATAGAAATTAGTTTCAATCTATAATAAAGTGGTAAAAGTACAAAGGCTATTATTATATAGCCAAAAATAAATCCTATGCAAGTTTGGATATATGACATATCTTGAGATAATACCATACCTGGTACGCTAACGAAAGAAACACCTGAAATACTTGCCCCTATCATTCCAAATGATACTAAATACCATTTACTGTTATGGCCAGCGTGGAAAAAAGAGGCATTATTGGTATCTTTTACAGTGTACCTACTTAATAAATATAATACTATGAAATAGCAAATTATAGTAAAAAAAATAACCATTGTAAAATAAAATCAGTAAATAAACTTATTTTCTTGATTGTAAGGCTGCACCAATTGCTGTACAAAATTCTGAATTATCGGGTATGATAAAACGAGCATTATATAGGCTTTCCATCATAGGAAATAATATTTTGCATTGAGGTAATAATGTTAAGTTACCAATCATTACAAAATCTTTTATGTTACTATTGCGAGACCCTAAAATAGCAGCTGAACCAATTGATTGTAAAACTAAATAAATAAGTCCTAAGGCTATATCTTCACGTGAAGCATTACCTTGAGCATTTGCAAATAAAGAAGCTGTGGCATCCATAGGTAAATCGGGTAGTGGGGATGCTGAAATGTCTCCTATTTGTAAATTTATATTAGATATATTTCCCTTTTTTGCTAACTCTGCAATAGTTTTTATATCGTCTGTATTAAGAAGTAAGCGTGATAAACCGCTTAAAGTTCCACCTCCAATGCCAATACCGCCTATATGTTTGATAGAATTTCCATTACATTCAATAATAGAGGTACCTGTACCCATAGATATGACTAACATTCGTTCAAATCCTGATTCAAATTTAGCACCAAGTCCATTTGCTAAAAATTCGTCCGCTTTTTGTGTTGGTAAACCGTAAATAGGACGATTTATATAAGCTGAGCCAACACCTGTTAGCATAACTTTATACACATCATTTAAACCGATACCGTTATCATAAAGATATTTTCCAAAAGCTCCATATAAGGACGTTACAGGGTCTGTAGCTTTTATTCGTAGTGGACATATAATTTCATTTTCGCGTATTCCTACTATCTTTGTTGTAGAAATACCAACATCTATGCCGATTGAAATCTTCATTCTGTTAAGGTGTTATTAATAGGTCGCAAAGTTACAAAAAATACATTTTATATAAGAATACTTAATTAAATTTGGCAAAAATGAAAAAAAAGACACTCAATTATATTTATAAATTTGTTTACTTAATTGATTTATAGTAACTTTGTTGTCGCTAAAGAGGTTAGCACATATTATATATATAGTTATTTATCAATAAAAACAGAATTATTGATATAAAAAGGTTTTATTACCAATTGTGCATAAAAGAATTAAATATATAAATTAAAATATTAAAGCAATATGACAAAAGCAGACATTATTAATGAAATTTCATTGACCACGGGATTACAGAAAAAGGATGTTTCAGCAGTAGTTGAGGCATTTATGGAAACTATAAAAACTCACATGGTTGACGAAAAGGAGAATATATATCTACGAGGTTTTGGAAGTTTTATAGTAAAACATCGTGCCCAGAAGATAGGTAGAATAATATCTAAAAATACTTCTACAACAATTCCAGCACACGACTTTCCAGGTTTTAAACCAGCAAAATGCTTTTCAGAGGAAATGAAAAATAAATAAATATAGTTAATAACAAATTAAAAAAAAAGAATTATGCCAAACGGAAAAAAGAAAAAAGGTCATAAAATGGCCACACACAAACGTAAAAAAAGATTAAGGAAGAATAGACACAAGAGCAAGTAAATGCTCTAAAACTAAGATTCTTTAGAAAGCAAGATGAGCTTGCCATCGATTATATTATAAAGTTTATTTACAGAAATCGGTGACAAGTTCCTACCTGCTAAACTTAAGAAAGTACATTATATTATATGTACTTTTCTCATAATATAAAAATAGGAATGACAAGCGAAATAATAATAGATGCACAGCAAAAAGAAATATCAATAGCACTTCTTGAAGATAAACGCTTGGTAGAATATCAGCGTGAACCTAAAGAGGCTACTTTTTCTGTCGGAAACATCTACATCGCAAAGGTAAAAAAAAATATGCCTGGACTAAACGCATGTTTTGTAGATGTTGGTTATGAACGCGACGCATTTCTTCATTATCTAGATTTAGGTAGTCAATTTAATTCATTTGCAAAATACTTAAAGCAGGTACAAAGCGATAGGAAAAAACTCTATTCATTACAAAAAGCAAATAAATTACCTGATTTACAGAAATCAGGGAGCATTTCAAACGTATTAAAAGTAGGACAAGAAGTCTTAGTTCAAGTAGTAAAAGAACCAATTTCAACTAAAGGACCAAGACTTACAGGAGAAATATCATTTGCAGGAAGATATATAGTACTAATCCCATTTGGCGAGAAGGTACATGTTTCTACAAAAATAAAAAGTAGAGAAGAAAGAGCAAGACTGAAGCAACTTATACAAAGTATTTGCCCCCCAAATTTTGGAGTGATTGTCAGAACTGTTGCAGAAGGGAAAAGAGTTGCAGAGCTTGATGCTGAATTAAAAATACTTTATAGTAGATGGTCAAAGGCAATATCTAAAGTACAAAAAACACAAGAAAGACCTCAATTAGTATTTGAAGAAACAGGAAGAGCTGTAGCAATGATACGAGACTTATTTAATCCTACTTATGAAAATATATATGTCAATAACGAAGAGATAGCTAATGCTGTAAAGCATTATATATCATTGATAGCACCAGACAGAGTAAATATAGTAAAAAACTATACAGGTAAATTACCTATTTTTGACAATTTTGATGTAACAAAACAAATAAAATCAAGTTTTGGAAAAATTATTAATTACGGACATGGATGCTATATAATTCTTGAGCATACAGAAGCTATGCACGTTGTTGATGTAAATAGTGGAAACAGACAAAAAGAAAAAGCTCAAGAACAAAACGCTTTGGACACAAATCTTGGAGCAGCTGATGAAATAGCTCGACAACTACGCCTTAGAGATATGGGAGGAATAATTGTAGTTGATTTTATTGATATGACTTTAGCTGAAGATAGGCAGATGCTCTATGAAAGAATGTGTAAAGCTATGCAAAAAGACAGAGCTAAACATAATATCTTACCGCTTAGTAAATTTGGACTAATGCAAATAACTCGTCAGCGAGTACGTCCTGTTATTGATGTAGACGTAGATGAGGACTGTCCAACATGTTTTGGAACAGGTAAAATTCGTTCAAGTATTCTATTTACAGATCAATTAGAAAGGAAGATAGATAGATTAGTAAATAAAATTGGTGTAAAGAAATTTTATCTTCACGTACATCCTTATGTAGCTGCTTATATAAATAAAGGTATTATATCAATGAAGCGAAAATGGCAACTAAAGTATGGTTTAGGTGTTAATATTATACCTTCACAGAAATTAGCTTTTTTGCAATATGAATTTTATGATTCAAAAAAGGAGTTTATCGATATGAAAGATGTTAACGATAACTCATAATTATTTTTGAATCATATTTATAAAATAAAATAGATAATGAATAAATAAAGTCCTAATATGAGAAGAGGTGAGAAAAAAGCTCTACCTCTTCTTACTTTATAATATTCATTTATCGTAAGTGCTTATACATATTTTATATATCTTAAATATATACTAATAAACTATATAACAATTAATATGTTAATAGTCCAAGTCAGCAGGTTAGCTCATATAAGGTATTTAATATTATGATTTGTATATATTGATATAAATTATTAATTTTGCAATAATATTATACAATATTTTAAATTTAGGAAAATAAAAATCTTAGATAAATGAACATCTCATACAAATGGTTAAAGGAATATGTTGACTTTGATTTGACACCAGATGAAGTAGCTGTTGCTTTAACCTCAATAGGATTAGAAGTTGAAGGTGTAAAAGAGGTTGAAACTATACACGGAGGTCTTAAAGGTCTTGTAGTGGGAGAGGTACTTACATGTGAAGAACATCCAAATTCTGATCATTTACATATAACAACTGTTGATTTAGGAAAGGATAAACCTCAGCAGATAGTTTGTGGTGCCAACAATGTAGCAAAAGGCCAGAAAGTAATAGTTGCAGACATTGGGGCTGTACTTTATGATGATGGAAAAAGTTTTACCATCAAAAAAAGCAAACTTAGAGGAGTTGAAAGCTATGGAATGATTTGTGCTGAAGATGAGATAGGAGTTGGCACAAATCATGATGGAATAATTGTACTACCAGCTGATACTAAAGTAGGAACTCCTGCTGCCAAATATTATGGTGTAGAAAGTGATTGGGTTATAGAAATAGATATTACAGCTAATCGTGCAGATGCTTTAAGTCATTATGGAGTAGCTCGAGACCTTTATGCTTGGCTTGTACAAAATGGATATACTACAAATCTTCATCGTCCAGACTGTTCTGAATTTAAAGTTGATAATACTTCTTTACCAATTGATGTTGAAATTAGAAATACCGAAGCGTGTCATCGGTATGCTTGTCTGAGTATTACTGACTGTGATGTTAAAGAAAGTCCTAAATGGTTGAAAGATAAGTTAAATGTTATAGGTATTAGACCTATAAATAATATTGTAGACATAACTAATTATATCATGATGGCTTATGGACAGCCAATGCATTGTTTTGATGCTGATATGGTTACAGGACATAAAATTATAGTCAAAGATAATAATAAAGGCTCTAAATTTATAACACTTGATGGCGAAGAACATATATTAGGCGAACATGATCTTGCTATATGCAATTCAGAAGAGCCTATGTGTATTGCTGGAATTTTTGGTGGAAAAGGTAGTGGAACTTATGATACAACACATAATGTAGTACTTGAAAGTGCTTATTTTCATCCAACATGGATAAGAAAAAGTGCGCGAAAGCATGGATTATCTACAGATGCAAGTTTTAGATTTGAAAGAGGTATTGACCCTAATGGAATAATATATGCTCTAAAACAAGCTGCAATACTCTGTAAAAAAATAGCTGGTGGAAAGATAAGTATGAAGATAAACGATTTCTATCCAACAAAACACGAAAGTTTTCCAGTTAGATTAGAATATGAATATGTTAATCGATTAATAGGTAAGCATATAGATAATGAAACTATAAAATCTATCATTTATAGTCTTGAAATGATTATTACTAATGAAGATGCTAATGGAGTTGATTTGTTAGTTCCTCCTTATCGTGTTGATGTTCAAAGACCATGTGATGTAGTGGAAGATATATTACGTATATATGGTTATAATAATGTTGAAATACCAACAGACTTAAAAGCATCACTTACTATAGCTGAAGAAGCAGATAAAAATTATCATAAAGAAAATATTATAGGTGAACAATTAGTTGGACTCGGATTTAATGAGATTCTAAATAATTCTTTATCTTCTTCATCATATTATAATGATGATAAGCTAACTTGTTTTAAATGGGAACATATAGTGAAAGTAATGAACCCATTATCAAACGACCTTTCGATAATGCGACCTACTTTATTATTTGGAGGGTTAGAGAGTATACGTAGGAATGTTAACCGCAAAGCACAAAATTTACGATTTTTTGAATTTGGAAATGTTTACAACTATGATAAAACTAAATGGAGCGAGTCTGATCCAATTGAAGCATATAATCAAGAATATCATTTAGCTTTATGGTTAACAGGAAAGCATATACAAGGATCGTGGATACATAATGACGAAAAATCATCTTTTTATGAGTTAAAAGCTTATATTGAAAATATAATAAAACGATTAGGAGTAAATAAAAAATCACTTATTTACACACTCTCTGAAAATAATATTTTTGATAAAGCAACAACTATATCAACACGCTCTGGACAAAAACTATTAGAATTGGGAATTTTAAGTACTAACTTGCTTAAGCGTATGGCTATACCGCAAGAGGTATATTATGCAGAACTTAATTGGACTGCACTGATGAAGTCTATACGTAAAAATAAAATAGAGTTTAAAGAATTGTCTAAATATCCGAGTGTAAGTAGAGACTTAGCACTATTAGTTGATAGTAATATTGAATTTGCTCAAATAGAACAGATCGCATATCAAACAGAAAAAAAATTACTCAAGCGTATGGAACTTTTTGATGTGTATGAGGGAGATAAATTACCAAAGGGTAAAAAAAGCTATGCAGTAAACTTTATATTACAAGATGAAACAAAAACATTAAATGATAAGGCTATAGATGCCGTAATGAATAAATTAATAAAAAATATAACAACAAAACTTGGAGCAGAACTCCGTTAATATTTAACTTTTTCATGGGAAGAGCATTTGAATACCGTAAAGCAACAAAATTAAAAAGGTGGGGACACATGGCACGCACCTTTACAAAATTAGGAAAAGAAATAGCTATTGCTGTTAAAGCTGGTGGACCTGAACCAGAAACAAATCCTAGACTTAGAGCTATAATAGCAACTTGTAAAAGAGAAAATATGCCAAAGGATAATATACAGAGAGCTATTAAAAACGCTATGGGTAAAGACACAAGCGACTATAAGTCTGTTCCTTATGAAGGATACGGGCCACACGGTATAGCTGTGTTCGTAGAAACTTTAACAGATAATACAACACGTACTGTTGCAGATGTGAGATCTGTTTTTAATAAGTTTAGTGGAACTTTAGGAACGCAAGGTTCTTTGGCTTTTCTTTTCGACCATAAAGCTGTGTTTACTTTTAAAAAAAAGGAAGATGTCGATATGGATGATTTGATATTGAGTCTTATAGATTATGGAGTAGAAGATGAGTATGATGTGGATGAAGAAGAAGGAGAAATAACTATATATGGTGAGCCTACAAGTTTTGGAGATATTCAACATCAATTAGAAGAAAAAGGATTAGAAATAACTTCAGCTGAATTTACTCGTATTCCAAACGATTTAAAGGAAGTTACGCCTGAGGAACGTGAAACTATAGATAAAATGATAGAAAAACTGGAAGAATTTGATGACGTTCAAAATGTATATACTAATATGAAACCAGAATAAATTATCATATTTATTACTATAAAATTAATACTATCAGTTATGTCTTTTAAGTAATTGGTAGTATTTTTATTTATATAAAGATATGAATATACTGATATAGAGCATTGAATAATATTAATTTTATATTAATTAACTCATATATATATAAAATATTATTCTGTAAATCAAGCAGTTATAAAATAGTTACAAAATAAAGTAAAAAAAAAACTAATTTATTTATTGTCGTATTAAAAAAATACTTACCTTTGCAACGTTTTAAATACAAATGATTGTTTTACATATTAAAAAAGCAAAGAAATGAAAAAATTATTTTTTGTAGCAGTAGCTTTCGCAGCTATCTCATTAACATCTTGCAAGAACAATTCTAAACCTGCAGCTAATGCAGATACTACAAAGGTTGACACAACTAAAGTAGATTCTACAACTCAAGATTCAGCTAATGCACAAGTTGATACTACAGCTAATGCACAAGCTGATACTACAGCTCAGAAGTAATATTATATACTTGTAAGTAAAAGTTATTAAATTTTGACTTAAAGGTCATCAAACTATTAATAGTTTGATGACCTTTTATTTGTATCTAATTATTTTATATATGTGCTATTTATAAATGAAAAATATTGCATAAATATGATTAAAAGTAAGTAACTTTGTAAATTAAAAAATAATTAATGCTTTATATATAATTATAATGATGATACAGAATGAAACTAATGAAATAAAACATAAAAATCCATTTTTTGAACCATATAATACACCTCATGAAACTTTTCCATTTAATAAACTTACAATAAATGATTATGAAGAAGCTATTGTTGAAGGAATAAGACGGGAAAATGAAGAAATAAATAATATTATTAATAATCCAGAACTACCTACTTTTGATAATACTTTACTTAGAGAAGATGATGATGACCATAAGCATTATTATGATTTATTAGATAGGGTAGAGGCTGTGATGTCAAATATGCTTAGTGCAGAAACAACAGATGAACTTGATGCTTTAGCTCAAAAAATGATGCCTATATTAACTAAGCATGCTAATGATATAAGTTTAAATCCGAAACTATTTGAGAGAATTAAAGCTGTTTATAATAATCATAGAAAGCTTACATCTGAGGAAGAAAAATTGTTGAATGATAGTTATGATGGATTTGTACGCAGTGGAGCTTTACTTGCTGATGATGACAAAGCAACTTTGAGAAAGCTTTCAGAGGAAGAAAGTCGTTTGTCTTTGCAATTTTCACAAAATTTACTCAAAGAAACTAAATCTTTTTATTTACATATTGAAGATGAAGAACAATTAACAGGATTACCACAAACGTTAAAAGATTCTGCTAAAATTATAGCAAAAGAAATGGGCAAATCTGGGTGGGTTATAACACTTGATGCGCCAATTTATGGACCTTTTATGATGTATAGCACACATAGAGATTTACGTGAAAAGCTATATATGGCACGAAATACTTTGTGTATTAAAGATAATTCTGAAAACAATATATCAATATGTAAACGTCTCATAAATATACGTAGGGAAATAGCACAATTGTTAGGATATGATACCTATGCTGATTATGTTATGAAATATCGAATGGCAAGTAAAGTTGCTAACGTATATAAGTTGCTTAATGATTTAATTATAGCTTATAAACCAACAGCCTTAGAAGAAAAAGAAGAAATAGAAAGATTGGCAAAATCAATAGAAGGAAAAGATTTTGAACTAAAACCATGGGATTTAAGTTATTATGCACATAAATTAAAACTTTCAAAATATGATCTTGATCCAGAAGAATTACGCCCATATTTTGAAGTAAATAATGTTATAAAAGGTGTTTTTGGATTGGCTACACGTCTCTATGGTATTACTTTTAAATTAAACACAGATATACCTGTTTACCATGAAGATGTAAAAGCTTATGAGGTTTATGACAATGATGGAAAATATTTAGCTGTGCTTTATGTTGATTTCTTTCCACGAAAGGGTAAACGAGATGGAGCATGGATGACAGAATATCAAGGGCAACATATAAATTCTAAGGGAGAAAACATACGTCCACATGTGTCTGTAGTAATGAATTTTTCTAAGTCTACAGATGATAAACCCGCACTATTGAGGTTAGGGGAGGTTGAAACTTTTCTTCATGAATTTGGTCATTCACTTCATGGTATTTTTGCAAATAGTCGTTTTGAAAGTCAATCAGGAACAAATGTGTGGTGGGACTTTGTTGAACTTCCATCTCAGTTTATGGAAAATTTTGCTATGGAAAAGGATTTTCTTTTGACTTTTGCAACTCATTATAAAACGGGACAACCTATTCCTGATGAATTAATTGAAAAGATAATTGCAAGTCAAAACTTTAATGTTGCAACTGATTGTTTACGCCAAATTAGTTTTGGATTGTTAGATATGGCCTATTATACACAAAAAGCAGAGTTTAAAGACGATTTATTAGAGTTTGAAAAAAAAGCATGGAAATCTGCTATTATTGATAAACAGCTTTCAAATACTTGTATGACAACACAATTTTCTCATATAATGGCTGGAGGATATGCTGCTGGATATTACAGCTATAAGTGGGCAGAAGTTCTTGATGCTGATGCGTTTAGTCTTTTCAAAGAAAAAGGAATTTTTAATAGAGATACAGCTGAAAGTTTTAGAAGAAATATTCTTTCAAAAGGTGGTACCGAACATCCTATGATTCTTTATAAACGCTTTCGTGGACATGAGCCAACTATAGATGCTCTCTTACAAAGAACAGGAATAAAAAATAATAATACTAACAAGGAAAATGCATCACGATAAACAAAGGTTATTAGATATACGCTATTTGCGTATGGCAAAAATTTGGTCAGAAAACTCCTATTGTAATAGACGCAAGGTAGGTGCTTTAGTAGTAAAGAATAAAATGATAATAAGTGATGGTTATAATGGAACACCAAGTGGATTTGAAAATATATGTGAAGATGAAAATGGTTTAACATATCCGTATGTACTTCATGCAGAAGCAAATGCTATAACTAAGTTAGCTAGAAGTGAAAATAATAGTGATGGGTCAACACTTTATGTAACTTCGTCTCCTTGTATAGAATGTGCTAAACTTATAATACAATCTGGTATACGAAGGGTTGTTTATTGTGAAAAATATAGATTAGCTGATGGACTTGATTTGTTGGAGAAAGCTGGTATTTCTATTGAATATTTAGATGTAAATAAAAATGAGTCGAAATAAAAATAATCGTTTTTTACCGATGTGGTTTGCACTATGTGTAACGCTTGGTGTCTTAATAGGTGCATTTTATGCAAACCATTTTTCAGGGAATCGTTTAAATATTATAAATAACGGAAGTAGCCGATTAGGAAATTTACTCCACATTATAGATGATCAATATGTAGATTCTGTAAATATTAATGACTTAGTTGAAAAAGCTATACCACAGATACTTGCAGAATTAGATCCTCATTCTATTTATATAAGTGCAAAAGATGTTGAGACTGCAACTAATGATCTTAATGGGTCTTTCTCTGGTGTGGGAATAGAATTTCGTATAAGTCAAGATACTATTAATGTTTCTAATGTGATTAAAAATGGACCTGCTGCTACAGCAGGTATATTAGCAGGTGATAAGATAGTTAGTATTAATGGAAAACCATTTGTAGGAAAAATAGTTACAGATGAAGAGTCTAAACATCGTTTGAAAGGTCCAAAAGGTACAAAGGTTAAAATTGGGGTTAAACGTTTTGGAGTAAAAGGTATTAAGTTTTTTACAGTAACTCGTGGAGATATAGTTACAAAAAGTATTACAGCAGCCTATATGCTTAATAATACAACTGGATATCTTCGTATTAAAAATTTTGGAGAGCGCACATATGCCGAGATGATAGCTTCGTTACAACAACTTACATTACAAGGTGCAGATAACTTAGTAATAGACCTTAGAGATAATACTGGAGGTTATCTAGAGAGTGCTATACAAATGGCAGAAGAATTTTTGAAGAAAGATCAACTTATAGCTTATACAGAAGGGCGAAAAAGTCCACGAACAGAATATCGTAGCAAAGGTAAAGGAAGTTATCAAAATATACCTTTAGTGGTGTTGATTAACGAGAATTCTGCTTCATCATCTGAAATATTTGCGGGTGCAATTCAAGATAATGATCGTGGAATTATTGTAGGACGTCGTTCATTTGGGAAGGGATTAGTTCAACAACAAATTATGTTTCCTGATGGAAGTATGATTCGATTAACTATAGCACGTTATTATACTCCATCTGGTAGATGTATACAAAAACCTTTTAAGCCTGGCGATAACTTGCTTTATGAACAAGATTTATTGAGTAGATATCAGCATGGAGAATTTTTTTCACAAGATAGTATCAAGCATACTGGTCCTGCATATCATACAAATAATGGACGTATCGTTTATGGAGGAGGCGGAATAACACCAGATATTTTTGTACCTGAAGATACTACAGCTTTAACATCTTACTATAAAGAAGCTGTTTTAAATGGTTTAATACTTCAATATGCTTTTAAATATACAGATGATAATCGTTTAAAAATGAAAAAGTATACAGATGAATCTTCTCTTTCTCAATATCTTAATGGACGTAATCTTGTGTCAGATTTTGCTAATTATGCAGAAAAAAATGGACTTCGACGCCGTAATAATCTGATAAGAAAATCTTATATACTTCTTAATAGATTTATAGAGGGTCAGATTATATATAATATGTTAGATGAACAAGAATGGACTAAGTTTATTAACAAAGATGATAATATGATAAAAGCTGCTATGAAAGTTATAAATCGAAAAGCAACTTTTCCAAATCCACCAATGAAAATGATGAGAGTAACTCGTCATTGAAATAATTAGAATAAATAATGATGAATAAAATAGAACTTAGAAAGGAAATCAGAAAACGTAAGAAAAAGTTTTCTAATGAAGAATTATCCTTAATGTCAGTACCTATAATAGATAGATTATGGAAAAATATTAAGTTTATTTCATCAAATACAATTCTTCTTTATTATTCTCTTCCTGATGAAGTTAATACACATGATTTAGTCAAAAAATTGGTATCATTAGGAAAAAAAGTTCTTTTACCAGTAGTTATAAGTGATACTGATATGGAATTGAGAGAATATAAAAGTCCTGTTGATATGTCTAAGGGATTTTATGATATATATGAACCTACAGGAAGTATTTTTACAGATTATGAATCAATAGATTTAATAGTACTTCCTGGTATGAGCTTTGATAAAAATTGTAATCGTCTTGGACGTGGGAAAGGATATTATGATCGCTTGTTATCTAAGGTACCATGTGCATATAAAATTGGTATATGTTTTGATTTTCAAAAGTTAGATTTTATACCAACTAATCAATATGATAAACCAGTAGATGAGGTATTGTAATGCAAGCGCATTTGTAGGAATAAAAATAGTATAATAAAATTATATAATATAAAATAAAAATTGAAATGAAAGCATTTGTTTTTCCAGGTCAAGGTGCCCAATTTGTCGGAATGGGTAAAGATCTATATGATAATGACTCTTTAGCAAAAGAGTTATTTGATAAAGCTAATTTGATATTAGGCTTTAATATTACAGAAATAATGTTTAATGGTACAGACAGCCAACTAAAAGAAACAAAAGTTACACAACCTGCAGTATTTCTTCATAGCGTAATAAGCGCATTGTGTTTAAAAGATAATTTTAATCCTGATATGGTTGCTGGTCATTCTTTAGGTGAATTTTCAGCTTTAGTAGCTTCAAAAGCATTGAGTTTTGAAGATGGACTAAAACTTGTTGCTGCTCGTGCAAATGCTATGCAAGAAGCATGTGAAATTTCTTCAGGAACAATGGCAGCTATTATAGGATTATCTGATGATAAAGTTATAGATATTTGTAATAAAGTTTCAGCTGAAGGTAAAATTGTTGTTCCTGCCAATTTTAATTGCCCTGGTCAATTAGTTATTTCTGGTTCAATAGATGGTATAAATGAAGCTTGTGAACTTTTAAAGTCAGAAGGAGCAAAACGAGCTTTACCTTTAAAGGTCGGAGGTGCATTCCATTCACCTTTAATGAAACCAGCCAAAGAAAAATTACAAAAAGCAATAGAAGCAACAACTATAAAAACTCCTATATGTCCTATTTATCAAAATGTTGATGCTAAACCATATACTGATGAAGTTAAGATTAAATCTAATCTTATAGCACAACTAACTTCAAGTGTACGTTGGACAGAAAGTGTTCAAAACATGATAGCTTCAGGAGCTAAGGAGTTTATTGAATGTGGACCAGGCAAAGCTCTTAGTGGAATGATAAGTAGAATTGATAAAAGTGTAAAAATTCTGAGTATATAATAAATTAAGCTTATAGGATATCAAGGAACACCCCATATTTTATATTTTCTATGAAAAAGATTACTATAGCAATTGATGGTTATTCTTCATCTGGCAAAAGTACTATGGCTAAAGCATTAGCTAATAGGCTTGGTTATATATATGTTGATACTGGAGCTATGTATAGAGCTGTTACACTTTTTGCTTTACGTAGTGGAATAATTAATAATGATGGAAATATTAATGAAGAACTTCTAAATCAGAAGATAGATGCGATTAATATTACTTTTAATATTAATGCAGAATCTGGAGCAATAGAGACCATATTAAATAATGAAAATGTTGAGGCAGCAATACGTACATTAGAGGTATCGTCTAAAGTAAGTTTGGTTGCTTCATTACCATTTGTTAGAAAATTTTTAGTTCGGCAGCAACAATTACTTGGTAAAAATAAGGGTGTTGTAATGGATGGTAGAGATATAGGTACAGTAGTTTTTCCTGATGCAGAACTAAAAATTTTTGTTACAGCCTCTACCGAAGTTCGTGCAAAACGACGCTATAATGAACTAAAATCTAAAGGACTGGATGTGAGGTATTCTGATATATTGAATAATATTCAGCAGCGTGATTATATAGATACACATCGTTCTACGTCTCCTTTGATAAAAGCTACAGATGCAATAGAATTAGATAATAGTAATATGACTATTTCTGAACAACTTGAATGGATATTAAAGCAATATAATAAAGTAATAAGTGATTAAGTATTTTTCTTAAAAAGGTTTGGATTTTTAATATTTAGTATTTACTTTTGCATTTCATCAATAATATGATATAACAAAAAGATTAATTTTTATCGTATATATGAAGCGACAAGGTACATCATTTTTATTTAATAATTTGACAAAAGTTAATGTTTGGACTTTAGAAGTAAAAGATATACTTCTTTTTTGCAAGTATGTTGAAAGTGACAATAGGTTGCGTGAGAGTTTCGATCAATATATGAATTTAATAAAGACAGCTTTCTATATTGAAAATCTTACTTCTGTTAGCCAAAAGCAGATTAGTAATTATGAGGCAGATGGTTATGAAGTAACTAATGTAAAATTAGATAATAACCAAATATTAAAACTTGGATTTAAGAAACGATCTATAAATCATATTTCTGATTTAACAAAAGATAATATTTACAATTTATCAGCAAATAAGTTAATTAAGATATTAGATAGTAATTTTGGTGGTGGTTGGGAAAGTTTATCTAATAGTGTCCAATCTATAATTTTATTAGCATTTGATATTTCCACCACTACTCTTCCCTCTAATAGATTGAAAAAGAAAGGAGGTCTTTATGACAAAAAAGTTGAAGCTGGTTATGAAGTTTTAGAAATTAATAAAGGTGCGTGGACTGAAGCTATATTTGTTAAAAAGAAAGTTTATGATGATATTGAAAGTCTGAATACTACTAAAAATTATAATCAAATGCAGTTGGAAGACGAAAACGATTTCCCAACTCTTGAAGATGATAAAGAACTTGACGAAGATGCTTTCGATGAAGATAAAATGGTTGAAGAAAGTTATCGAACACAAATTGATTCCGATCCAGAATCTATAGATATAGAATCTGTAGATCTCACAGATGATGAATATTAAGTAAAAAAGCTAATAGGCTTTAACTCTTTATTTAAAGCCTATTAGCAGAGAGTGTAAAGTAAACTGTGTCAGGCTACAATAAAAATTAGTTTAACACAGT
>CAMPYS010000028.1 GCA_946998295.1 uncultured Prevotella sp. | reverse complement strand
CAAGGTAAAGGGAGAGTAAAAAAGAGGATGTATCAATTTTGACACACCCTCATTTATATATGAAAAATATATTTATTACAAAAAGTCTAAATTATTTTACTTGAATTACTAAATACTTGCTTGTACTCCAAAAGGTAGAAGGATCTGTAATTCTTAGTACTAATTGTCCATTACTATCCTTAGCAAGTGAATAGCTACTGCTTGGATGTGTAGTTAACATTTTTGCATTTTTGCTGTAAAGTTTAACTTCACGTGTTGTTCTAATATCTATTTTTGTAAAATAGTTTTTATTAAAACTACCTTGTAACACTTTACCTTTAGATAGTATTTGTTGTTCTTTTAACTCTTTTTTTGTACCAAAAGCATACCATGCAGTATTGAGCTGTATATCTTGTGTAGATATTGTTTCACTCTTGTGCTGTGATTCAGTTTGGAGGTTACTTTTTTCTGCTTCAAGATTCTTTTTTTCAGATGTCAGTTTATCTTTATCTGTTCGTAAATTAGAAACATCTGTATTTAAACCAGTGATAGTTGCATCAAGTTCTTTAATATGTATATTTTTAGCTGCAAGCTCTTTGCGCAGTTGTTTTAATTCTGCATCTTTTTTAGATAGTTGTTCAATCATACGTGAAAGAGCTTTATGCATTTCTTGACCTTTAAATTTTGTTTCTTTCAACTGGTTTTGAAGTTTCTTTATCAAATCACGGTTTTCTTGCATACGCTGTGCGATGAACTTAATGTTCTCACGTATTTGAACTGCCTTGTCTGCGCTTTCTCCATCTTTAGCTATTGTTACATGTTCTTCAGCAGCATTTATCTCAGAAAAACCTTGTTGTATCTGATTTATTGTTGCCATCATATCATTAACTTCATTATCTCGCGCTGTAATTATAGCTTTCAATGAGTCGCGCTGAATAGCTGCTGCATCAAGAGCTTCTTTCTTTCCTTGATTACAAGCTGTCAGTGTTAATACTCCGCAAGCTGCATAAATAATAAATTTCTTCATACTATTTTAATATTTTGTTAATAAATAAGGAGGTAAAACTCCATTTTAAAAATTATATTTTGATAGTTATCAATCTCTTTTTACATTATTTTTTTGTTTGCCCTCTATAACAATAACAAATTCTCCTTTAGGTTTAACTTCTTTAAAGTGTGCTATTACTTCAGATATAGTACCACGAATAGTTTCTTCATGAATTTTAGATATTTCTCTGCTACAACTTACATTACGGTCTTTTCCAAATATATCTGCAAATTGTTCTAATGTTTTTACAACTCTATAAGGAGACTCGTAAAAAATCATAGTACGTATTTCTGATTCTAAACTTTTTATTTTTGTTAAACGTCCTTTCTTTTGAGGTAAGAATCCTTCAAATACAAATTCTGTACAAGGATATCCACTTGATACCACAGCAGGTATTAAAGCTGTTGCACCAGGTAATGTTTGAACCTCAATGCCTGAAGCTATAGCTTCCCGAGATAGATAAAATCCAGGATCACTAATTCCAGGCGTACCAGCATCGGAAATTAGAGCAATTGTCTCTCCTAATTTTAATCTGTCTACTATACTTGTTGTAGTAGCATGCTCGTTGAACTTGTGGTGAGATAAAAGGCGATTTTTTATATTAAAATGCTTTAATAAGAGTCCAGAGGTACGAGTATCTTCACATAATACGAGATCAACTTCTTTCAGTATTCGTATAGCTCGAAGAGTCATGTCCTCCATGTTCCCAATGGGTGTCGGTACAAGGTATAATATTCCCATATCGGTTACAAATATAAAGTAATAATATTAAAATAAAAAACTTTTAATATTTTTTTTAGATAAATCTAATAGTTATGTTATTTAATATTCCATAGTTTAATTATATTTTCTTTACTAACAGCTTCAACTTGTTTTTCTATATTATCAGGTAGATTACAAAAAAAATCAATTCCTGTCAGTTTTTCAAGTTCATCAATACTAACAATATATGGGGCAAGGGAAGAATCTTGATTATCTTCATGTTTAAACCAAAATGCAATAGGTTTATATTCCCATTTTTTATAATGGTAATTATAGTATTTTAAAATTGCTGTGGAAAAAAAATATCCAGGTACTATAAGTCCTCCACGAAGTCTTTCTTTAATTTGGCTTTCGTTATCAATAGTTCCACCTCGGCAAATAAACATAGTGTCATTAGAATATATATTAAGTGATGCTCTCATTTTATTTTCCATGGTAAGCCATATACCTCCTTTAGGATCACTACCGTTAAATTTCTTTGCTTGTGGTTGCATATTAGTGAGATAAAATGTTTGACGATTTGCCTCAGAACTTGATAATCTGTCAGCTGAAGGGCATAGATGACCGTGATCATATCCTGTATGCCAATACAGGTCTTCTGTAAAGCTCATAGAAGTTGGGAGTAATGGATCTGAAGGATATTGAGGTTCTCCTCTCCAGCGATGAGTTCTAATTGCTCTATTACTTGCATATTGTTGGTAACAAGTCCATCTATTAGACTTTTTATCCCCATCCCATTCTACACTGTAGTTTACTTCTCCATCACTTAATTTGTGAGTCAAAATTATATTATTACCTCCTCTTAAATGTGGAAACTCTAAACGGTGAGTTATAATATTATCATTGGAAAAATTAGAGTTGGAATTTTGTCCTGTAATATTTGTTTCTTGATTATTCTTATCTGGATTACAAGATATAAGAAATAGGGCAAGTAGTATGATATAACAGGAGCTAATATATATTTTTTCTTTTAGATAGAACATATAAACTAAGATATTTGTTTTTTATATTATAATATAATAAAAAAGTGCAAATAAGCGTATATGCAACTACGCTTATTCGCACTAATAAATTATTATAAAATTATGATATTCCTATTTTTTTAACTTGCCATAGCGACTCATAAAGCGGTCAACACGACCTGCTGTATCAACAAGTTTATTCTTACCTGTATAAAATGGATGTGAACTACTTGATATTTCGACTTTTACCACTGGGTAAGTTTCTCCTTCAAATTCTATTGTTTCTTTTGTGTTACAAGTAGACTTTGTTAGGAACATATCGCCGTTAGACATATCTTTGAATACGACGGGACGATAGTTTTCTGGATGAATTCCTTTTTTCATTTTTACTTATTCTATATTATTTTAAATAAATATTTATACTTATAATAAGCTTATAATCACTAATAATGTGCAAAGTTAATATTAATTATACTTTAAACCAAATAATTATATCTATTTTTATTTTACTTCAACATTCTTTATCTCCCAAGTTGGCGCTGCTTTTGTTGTGCTTGTGTATAGGAATGATATGTACACTTTATCTTTTCCTGCATATTTAGAAAGGTCGCAGGTAGAGGTTACATACTTAAAATCGGGATTTGGATATTTTGAAACTGTTAGTTCTGTCCAAGTTGTTCCATCGGTTGAAATCATTACCTTGCACTCTTCTTTTATATTGCCAAAATATTTACCACAGTGTTCGAAAGATAGTACTGCATTATTTATTCCTTTAAGGCTAAACTCTGGAGAAACAAGCCTACTTTGTGCAGCATATTTTACATATTTTTTCTCTGCAACTTTTTTTGTTGCTGTAGCTTTCATATTATGATATTTAGTATCATGATACCAAATATCTGATAATTCAGATGGTAAGTTGATATTTTCTATCTTAAAACCAGCCATATCTTTATCAAATGTTGCAGACAAAATCACTTTGGAACTCTGATTATTGATACTAACGAGATAGCCAAAAGCTATTTGTGGAGAATTTCCTTTGAAATTATCAAGTTTTCCTTTAACTATAACTTTATCACCTACTTTAATTTGATTTTCTGACGTAAATTTCTTTCCATTAAGATATTTGCCATGAAAAACATATAATTGACCAGCTTCTTTACCATTATCAGATATATAGTATTCAGCACTACCATATTTACCTAGCTCCATACTTTTTATTTTCGAAATGACACCTGTTACATAAACAGGTTTTGTTGGTAATTCTTTTGTAGTCTTAATTACTTCTTGAGCTTTAGCTACGTTATAAGGAGATTTCTCTGTTCCTTCACCAGTTGGTTTGACTTCTGTTTTTCCTTGCTCTGGTGTTTCTGTTGCAGTCTTTCCATTAAGTGAATAGATGTAATTACCCTGTCCCATTTGAGGTAAATTATTAAATTTTGTAAGTTTACCACATACTATAACCTCATCACCTATTTTTATATCTTTATCAGATGTAAATTTCTTGTTACCTAAAGCTTTGCCTCTATAGATGTAAAATCTATTTACTTCTGTTCCATTATCAGATATAAAATAAGAAGCATTTCCAAAGTCAAGATTTACATCTTTTACCATAACTATCTTACCTTTTACATATACCTCTTTATCTAAATTCTTATTTTTTTCAACATAGTTTCGAGCTGCAGCAATGTTAAAAGGATCTTCTTTTGTTCCTGTACCTTTAGGTGTTATCTCTTCTTTTTGTTCACTTGTGCTATTTGGATCAAAATTCATATCGTATGGCTGTGGAACATTTTCGCAACTAGCAAAAAAGATAACTGATACGATAAATACAAGAGCATAATTAATTAATTTCTTCATATCTATGTTTATATAAATTAGTTGTATACTTTATTTGTTTTTTGAAACTGGTTGAACATCATCAATAGTCCTAATTATAATCTCCCAAGTTTTATTAAAGCGTTTGAATATTCCTGTTATATTAACTTTACCTTTTGGTATTTTTACGTTTGCAAAGTCTGCAAAGTTACTATTGTATACAATTACACTTTTATCAGGCTGTTCTACTAATTTCCACGAAACACTACCAGGTCCGCCAGTTGAATTTGCATAAGTACCATTTACTATAGGTGTACTTGATTTAAATGTTACATTCTTGATTATACCTAAACGACCGCAGTCCTTAGTTAAATCCCATTTAGTTGTAGTATTTCCGTTAGCAAATTCTATTGGTTCTACTTTATTTCTAGAAGATAGTATTTTAAAATGTTTTGCCCAATTTGCACGACTTATACGTCCTATAGAAGTTAGTCCTCTAGCATTGCGAGTAGGAACACCTATTTGAGCTTGTAGTCCATAGTTTCCTACATATAAATCTTTCAAGTTGACAAGTATTTCTGTACCAATAGGTAGAAAACTATATAATCCTCCTTGAGCAACAGAGATAATTATAGCGCCAGTTTTATCTTGTATAGCAATTTCATTATAAATATTTCCTTGTACATCAGAACTAGTTACAATACCTTTTATTTGTATATTATTATCTATTTTCTTGTAACTTTTTCCATTGCGAAAATCAGTAGCTATTACGTCTGCATATTTTGATTTTAGCTCAGAAATTGGAATAACATTTTCTTCCTTTAAACTATTGTTGCCATAGGGAGATGGTGAATTTTTATCGGGTTCTGGATAGTTGTCTCCCATACAAGAAGCTAAAACTATAATTGTTGAAAATATTACTAATATTGATTTTAAATTCTTCATTGTAGATTTTTCTTTAGAATTTGTAAGATATATTTAACATACCGTTTATACCATTTGCGTAGTATTTCTTAGGATTACGATAAAAATCATAAGCACGTGCAGAGGTTTCACCTGTTGAAGAGTTTACAGTATAACTACTTCTACTTTGTTCATATCCACCTGTTACGATGCTTTGATTATTAAGTACATTGTTTAGCATAAGATTAATTGATAGACTTCCACGTTTTAAGTAAATACTTTTACCTATAGATATGTCAAGCATAAAGCCTCCATGTCCTTTGCTTTGTTCATAAGGCGTATATTCTCCAGTAGAGCTAATTCCTCCAAATTTTGTTCCCATTGTTTTTAATGTTGAACCATAACGCAAACTTGGAGCATATGAAAGATATATCCTGTCATAATAGTTTCCACTCACATCAATAAACCATCCTTTGCGATTAAAACTTAATATCCCACTATATATAGATAAAGGAGTACCACTTTCTCTCATTCCTTTATTATATACAACATCTTTATAGAAAGTGCTTTTTGTTGAGTTCATATATATTGCATCAGCATTATTTATTATTTTAGCTTCGCTCAATGTACCTAAAGTTTTAAAGTTTAAGAATGAAGTTATTTTAAAATCAAGTCCTATTTCAAGTCCATAATAGTCCTTTTTCATATTAGTCATACTTAAATAGGTAAATGAGTTAACATCATCATAATAAAAGTTTTGCCACTCTGTTACATGTGTAAGATGATTATAGTAAGCACTAATATTTGCATGAAGCCATGTGCTAGAATATTGATAGCTTAATTCTGTTGAAAATATTCTTTCATTGCGTAAATTTGAAATAAAATCATTATTCATTTCTGGTGATACAAAAGAACTTTGAGCTTGTGGAGCACGGTGTTCATAACCTATTCCCATTGAAAGAACATTATGTGGATTAAGTGTGGCAGTTCCACTAAATTTTGCTCCACCAGATAAGAATTCAGCATTACGACTCTTACCATAAGAATTATTTGCGAACATACCATTACGCATATAACCATACCTATATATATTGTCATAACCTAACTTTCCTGCTACCATATAATGAAGGTTGCCAAAGTTTTGTATAAAATTAGTCCATGCCATTGCACGTCTTACATTTAAACTGTAGTCATAGCCAAATTTATCTCCTTTTTTCAATAACGCACCATGACCGTTAGGGTCTAAAGTGTTTAAATCATATTGAACTCGTTGGTCATTTATATCGTATGTTCCAATAGCATAATTATTTACATTATGATAGTATGTAGCTCCAAGTAAATCTTCTATTGTTTGATAATGGCGACCTACGTTTTGCCCCATTATCATTCCTATATTCCAAATTTTATCATTACCTATGTGATTAGTAAGAGATGATGATAATGTAAAGAGAAGATTGTCATTATGCCGTGCTTGAATATAATAAAGAGCATCTAATCCTTGTTCGGAGGCTTTGCGGTTTGCATAATAGAGTTTATCCCATTGTATTTGTCTATTTCTCTTTACTGTCCAATAATCAAAAGCTGTACGCCAATCAGCAAATGATTGAGTTGTTCTATATCGTGTATTTTCAGTATTCCATACATCAAAATAGCTACTTGGTAAATTCTTCCAATAATCAGGATGTGGGTTATCTGTATTATTATAATTTAATCTTGTATTTTTGTACATAGAATATTTCCCAAATAGACTTGTTGTCAATACTGTATGTTCGTTTATATTCCAGTCCCAAGTTAAAATGGCTGAAGGTGCGAAATCATTTACTATACGACTGTTACGACGTTTCCCATTTTGATATCCCCAATAAGGATTGTAGTAACGGTTATTTGATAGCCAATACGCTTCATCTGTACTGGCTCCTTGAGAAGCTCTTTCTGTTGGATTGCCCCAAGTAGAAAGACTTAAAGAATGTCCATTATCCCATTTCTTTTGTATACCAAAATAGTAAGATAAAGCATTGTAGAAAGTTCCTTCTGCATAACCTCTATTGGCCCAACGATATGTTATATTAGCAGCAATTGCCCAGCCGCGATTGTTAAAGCCACTTCCATAATTATACACACCTCTGAGAGTGTAATTACGATTAGCACCAGATAAGGTTAAGCGATGCCCACTAGGCATAGAACCTGCTCTAAAATCATAATTATTACTACCGCCCATTGCAGTCATAGAAAAATTATTTTCTTCAAAAGGTAAAGAGTAATCATAGTTACGTGTCTGTTGATTTAACCCTCCAACTAATGAGAACCTAAACATACCAGACTCCATATCGTTAACAGGAACGCCATTAATATAGATCTCATTATATTTTTGATTTAAAGCGCGATAGCGAAAGCGTACTGGAGAATAGAGATAGCCTATAGAAGAAGCATATACATTACTATTTGAATTAAGAATTGTGATGTTTGCGCTGTGGTCGTTATCTTCTTCTATTTGTGTTTCGGTAAAAGTAAACGCAGATTCATTAATTAGACTTGAATCCCTTGCTTGTTTTTTATTATCTGTTTTAGTATTTTGGGCAAAAACCATTGTTGAACTAAAAACAAATAATACAGCAAGTTTCAGTTTGTTTTGCATAGTCAAAATATTAATATAATTTATAGTTTGATTGCAAAGTAACAAAATATATTTTGAAAAATATTTATTAAATGATTATTTTTTTATTAAATTACTTATAAGTCGAATTAATTAGCGATATTTGCACTTAATAAACTTATCTACTCTATTTCATAGAGACTTATAAAATTAAAGAACAAATATAATACAATAATGAAGAAACATCTATTTTTACTACTCTACGTCCTATTTGTCAGTTCAGTAGTAACAGCACAAAAAAAGTATTCTGTTTATGCTATAGGTTTTTATAATCAAGAGAACTTATTTGATTATACCCATGATGCAGGTAAAAACGATTTTGATTTTACTCCAACAGGTTCCTATGCTTGGAACGAAATGAAGTACAAGAATAAATTAAAAAATATGTCTAAAGTTCTATCAGAGATGGGTACAGATGTATTACCTAAAATGGGCTGTATAGCAATAGGACTTGCTGAGGTTGAAAATAAACATGTTTTGCAAGACCTTGTTGCACAACCTAATTTATCAAAACGAAACTTTAATTTTATACATGTTGAAGGTCCTGATAAGCGAGGTATTGATTGTGCATTGCTATATAATCCAAAATATTTTAAAATACGAAATTATAAACTAATACCTTATGTCTACGAACACGCTAAGGATACTACACATGCTACACGTGGCTTTTTAACTGTAAGTGGAACAATAGATAATGAACATGTTACAATTGTTGTTTGCCATTTACCAAGTAGAGGAGCAGTTTCTTATTATAGAGAATTAGGTGCTAAACAAGTAAAACATCTTAAAGATTCATTGCAAAATGATGATAAAGCTGTAAAAGTTATTGTAATGGGGGATATGAATGATGATCCAATAGATCCAAGTATTGCAAAAGAACTATCAGGTAAGCCTAATATAAACGAGGTAAAAGCAGGAGATATGTATAATCCATGGTATAATACATTAGTAAAAGATGGCGAGGGTACATTACAATATAAGGGGAAATGGAATCTTTTCGATCAAATTCTAATGTCGCCAAATCTTTTAAACCAAAATGGTAAAAAAGATTTTTCTACTCTTAAATATTGGAAGCACCAAATATTTAGGCGTAACTACCTCTTTCAAGAAACTGGAAAATATAAAGGAAATACCAAACGTACAACGGCAGGTGGAATATGGTTAAACGGGTATTCTGATCATTTGCCAGTTGTTGCTTATTTCGTGAAAGCGCAAAATTAAATGGAAATAGAGCATCACCCATTTAAGCCATGGCTTCCACAAAGTGCCAAACTATTGATGCTTGGCACTTTTCCTCCACCATCTAAGCGGTGGGCTGTAAAATGGTTTTATCCAAATTTTACAAATGATATGTGGCGTATTTTTGGTATAGTTTTCTTTGATGATAAATCATATTTTGTTGATGAGAAAAATAAAACTTATTTATTAGATAAAATAAAAGATTTTTTGGAATATAAAGGAATAGCTATTTATGATACTGCTAAACAGATAATACGAACTAAAGGAACTGCTTCTGATAAAGATTTAGAAATAGTAGAATCAACAGACCTTGAACAGTTATTGGCAGCTTTACCTCTTTGTAAAGCTGTTGTTACAACAGGGCAACTTGCTACAAAAGTCTTTGCAACTCATTTTGGTATAAAGTGCCATAACATGAAAATGGGAGACTCGTCTATAATAGAATTTAAAGGAAGAAAAATAAAATTTTATAGGCTTCCAAGTAGTAGTAGAGCTTATCCAATGAAAATAGAAAACAAATCTCAATACTATAAAAGAATGTTTGATGAAATATATTTATAACTACAATATAACACATATTTAACATTATCATGTATAAGAATATAACAATAATAGGTATTGCTGGGGGGACAGGTTCTGGAAAAACGACTGTTGTTAATAAATTATCAAAAGCACTACCACCTCATCATGTTGCTGTAGTCCCATTAGATTCTTATTATAATGATACTACAAATATGACCGAAGCAGAAAGACGAAGTATAAACTTTGACCATCCAGATGCTTTTGATTGGAATTTATTAATAAGCCAAGTTAAAGACTTGAGTCAAGGTAAGGCAATAGAACAACCTACATATAGTTATTTAAAATGTAACAGATTGTTAGAAACAATACATATTAATCCGAAGCCAGTAATAATAATAGAAGGGATTATGACCCTTATAAATAAAGAGCTTAGGGATATGATGAGTTTAAAGGTTTTTGTTGATTGTGATTCTGATGAAAGATTAATTAGAAATATTGAGCGCGATGTAACCCACAGAGGTCGTACAGTTGATATGGTTATAGATAGATACTTAAAAGTACTTAAACCTATGCATGAACAGTTTATAGAACCAACTAAGAGGTATGCAGATTTAATAATACCACAGGGAGGTGAAAACGAAAAAGGAATAAGTATTTTATGTAAATATATTGAGCGTATTGTTGATAATAAAGCAAGCAATTTTAAAATATAAAAACTATATCTGTAAATATAATATGCATATAATTATTACGTTTAATCTATATATACGTATAAATTTATATGCCTATGATAAAAATATTTACTCAAAGCGATGCAACACCGTCTGAAAAAACTTTAAGTATTATTAGACAAATTGCATATGCGTATAATGTATTGAAAAATAAGAGTAATAAACAAAATTACTCATTGAACTAAAAAATGAAAACATTAATTTCACCATCACTTTTATCCGCTGATTTTTTAAATCTATCAAAAGATATAGATATGATTAATAATAGCGAAGCTGATTATATTCATATGGATATAATGGATGGTATCTTTGTTCCTAATATATCATTTGGTTTTCCTATTCTTAATGCTGTTGGTAAAATTTGCAACAAGCCAATGGATGTACATTATATGATAGTTCACCCAGAATTATATGTTAAACAAACTGCTGATTCTGGGGCAAAGATAATGAGTGTTCATATAGAAACGTGTGTGCATCTTCACCGCACGATACAGCAAATAAAACAGGCAGGAATGGAGGCTGGTATAGTATTAAATCCTTCAACTCCTATAAGCTTACTTGAGGATATAATAACAGAAGCAGATTTAATTTTGCTCATGAGCGTTAACCCAGGATTCGGTGGACAAAGTTTTATAGAGAATACCATAAGTAAAGTAAAGAGATTAAGAAAATTAATAGAAGAAACGGGAAGCCATGCGTTAATAGAAGTTGATGGGGGAGTACAAGCTGAAACAGCTCCACGATTAGTTGCGGCTGGAGCTGATATTCTTGTAAGTGGTAGTTATATTTTTAAATCAAAAAATCCAATTCAAACTATACATGATTTAAAAGTTATAAGATAAAGTTTATGTAAATTGAAGTGTCACGTTATGGTGTCGTACCATCTTTCTCATATTCATAATAGCATATCTCATACGTCCTAAACTAGTATTTATACTAACTCCTGTTGTTTCAGCTATCTCTTTAAATGACATTTCTTGATAAAAACGCATGTATACAACTTCACGCTGAGAAGCTGGTAAATGGTTCATTATATTTTTTATATCAGATAAAGTTTGTGAATTAACATATTGATTTTCAATATTATTTGTCAAAATATCAGCATTACTAATATTAGACAAGTCATTACCATTTGGCGCAGAAACAACTTTATCAGATTTTTGTCCTCTATACCAGTCCATCATTACATTATGAGCTATACGCATTGCCCAAGCTGCAAATTTTCCTGTAGGGCTATATTTTCCTTCTTGTAACTTAGTAATTATTTTTATAAAAGTTTCTTGGAAAATATCATCAGCTGTGGAATTATCCCTTACAACAAAAAGTATATAAGAGAATAATTTTGACTGATTACGAGATAACAATAAATCAAAAGCCTCATTTTTACCATTAATATATAATAAGGCTAACTCTTCGTCGGTAAGTGCATTAAGCTCTTGCATATATTTTTTTATAGTTTTTTAATTGAAGTAAAATTATATCGATAAGCTATTGATTTAAAGTTTCTATTTACATTTTATTAATTTTTACTGTACAAATATAAATACTTTTATCTTACCTAACAAATTTTTAATAAATAAAATTTATATTATACGTTTATCTGCGTTGTTTAAAGAAGTCTTGCATAAGTTCTTTTGCTTCTTTTTCCATTATTCCTGAAATTACCTTTGTTTTTGGATGCAGTGCATTAGGTGCATAAATTTTATAACCATGTTTTACATCACAACATCCATATACTATGCGTTTTAGCTGTGCCCATGCTATTGCACCAGCACACATAACACAAGGTTCGACAGTTACAAATAGTGTACAATCTGTAAGATATTTTCCACCTAATTTATTTGCAGCGGAAGTTATTGCTTGAATTTCAGCATGTGCAGTAACATCAGTAAGCCTTTCTGTAAGATTATGCGCACGAGATATAATAATTCCGTTATGTTCTATTACAGCACCTATAGGAATTTCTCCTTCCATGAAGGCTATTTTAGCTTCCGATAGAGCATATTTCATAAAATGCTCATCTCTTGTTTTTTGGCTATTAAAAAACATTTTATAGATGTAATAAATAATACAATAAATTTTCTTTTTTAATTAATTTTATAAGCGAATTTAAATAAATACATTTACACTTGCAATAATTTAAAGAGATTTTGATATTACGGTAGAAAATATAGAAGATGCTTTTTAAAAATAAAAATGTATATAGTTTTGATAGTTGTAACTCCTTTTTCAATATGCATATATGTGCTAAAGACAAATTCAAGTTTAATAAGTATATGTAATAGATATATGTATGGAAAAACTTATATTATTAATAATTTGTTGTTAAATTGGCGTTTTAGCTATTGAAAAAGATGTTCCTTTGCTATTTTTTCTATAACTGTAATTATAACTCTTTACGACTAAACTTGTATAGTTGAAACATTGATAAAGGATAAAGTTGATTTTAAACTTTCTACTATTAATATTATACTTCAAATCAAGTATGGTAGGATATGAAACACAAAGCTAAAAAAATACTTAATAGAGTTTTTATATACTCCCGTTTGAAATGTTCTAATATAACTGTTTTGTCAAAAATAAATACTGAAATTTTGGAATGTCTAAATAATAGTTTATCTTTGCGATAAGTTCTCTATGTTGTATTTTTTCTTACTAAGGCAAAGTTTAAGCTAACTAATTTTGCTAATTGTGTGTACAGAAATATTTAATATAATAATAGTATTCTTTTTAAAGACAATTTATAATTTAATTTATCTATTTTTGTGAATAATGGCATTACATAATACTATAGGAAAATGGGGTGAAGATATTGCATATAATTATCTTATAGATAATGGTTATAAAATCATTGCTTGTAATTGGAAATATAAACATAGGGACTTGGATATAGTTGCTTTTGAAAATAATGTGCTTATTATAGTTGAAGTTAAAACAAGGTCGAATGAAAACTTTTCAAATGCCGATCAAGCTGTTACTTATCAAAAAATAAGATCATTATCAATAGCAACGAATGCTTTTGTTAAGGCACATGGAATCAACAATGATATAAGATTTGATATAGTAACTATAGTAGGCACTTATGATAAGTATACTATTAGACACACAAAAGATGCTTTTTTACCAATTATATAAATATTAATACATTTAAATAAAATGAATATTATAAATAAACTTTCTAATATATTTAAAAAAGAGGAAAAAGAGTCAATTAAAATAATAAAACTTGATAATATAGATAGCACAAATTCTTTTTTTAAAACATATACCCCTGAAGATAAAGAATCTTTTACTGTAGCTGTAGCTAATTACCAAATAGCAGGTAAAGGGCAAGGAAATAATAAGTGGGAAAGTGAGAGAGGTAAAAATTTATTATTTTCAATATTATTACATCCATATGAAGTACCAATTGCTTCACAATTCATGCTATCAGAATATGGTGCTATTTCATTAAAAGATGCATTATCTACATATATTGATAAAGACATTACCCTTAAATGGCCTAATGATATTTATTGGAAAGATAAAAAACTTAGTGGGACACTAATAGAAACAAAACTGAGTAATGGAAGAATAAAAGATTGTATCTTTGGAGTAGGACTAAACGTAAATCAAACAAATTTTAATAACGATATACCTAATCCTATTTCGTTGTGTCAGATATTAGGGCATGAGGTTAATATAGACGAGCTACTTAAAAAAATCATAAAAGCATTTAAAACTAATTACGAATTAATCCGTAGTGCAAACTATGGAGCTATATCAGCTATATATCATCAAAACCTATATAGAGCTAAAGGATTTTATGAGTTTGAAGATGCAAATGGAAAATTTCAAGGGTCAATAATAGAAGTAGAAGATAATGGCACTTTAATTTTAAGAGATAAAGAGGGTATAATAAGAGAATACAAATTTAAAGAACTAAAATATGGCAAAATTTAAAAGAGTACTACTCAAGCTATCTGGAGAAAGCTTGATGGGGGAGCAAAGTTATGGAATAGATTCTAAACGTTTGAACGAATATGCTCAGCAAATAAAAGAAGTCCAGCAACTTGGTGTTGAAATTGCTATTGTTATAGGAGGTGGAAATATCTTTAGAGGACTTAACGGTAGTCAAAAAGGTTTTGATCGTGTAAAGGGAGACCAAATGGGTATGTGTGCAACAGTTATAAACTCTTTAGCACTAAGTTCTGCTTTAGATACTGTAGGGGTTAAGTCAAAGGTGTTAACAGCTGTGCGTATGGAGCCTATAGGAGAATTTTATAATAAGTGGAAAGCTATAGAATATTTAAATAATGGATATATCTGTATCTTTTCTGCAGGAACAGGAAGCCCATACTTTACAACAGATACAGGAGCAAGTTTGAGAGGAATAGAAATTGAAGCTGACATAATATTAAAAGGAACAAGAGTGGATGGAATATATACAGCAGACCCTGAAAAAATACCTTCTGCTACTAAATTCAAGGAAATTACTTATGATGAGATATATTCAAAAGGGCTAAAAGTTATGGACTTAACAGCAACTACCATGTGTAAGGAAAACAACTTGCCTATATATGTATTTAATATGGATACTTTTGGTAATCTCAAAAAAGTTATGATGGGAGAGGATGTAGGAACTATAGTACATAGTTAAGGATATAAAGATAAAATTACTATGAAAGATTATCCAAAATAATTATATAAGTTTATATAAGGACATAAAAAACTATTTGTGATACCAGTTTATCAGTGCTTTAAAAATGCTTGATAAAAACTGTTATCCAATTATTTAATTATTTGGTAAAGCTAAACATTTTAAGTAAATAATAAAATTTCTTTGGATTTTATTGTTGTATCATTATCTGGTAATAGTTATTGTAAATTAGTTATGTTGCTGAATATCTGTTGAGAAATGAAAGTTGCACATACACTATAAGCAATGATTATTAAAATTATGGATAATAATATTGGTAGTTAATCATATTCAGTGTTATGTGTGTCCTGTTTTGTTTCCAGCTTACTGAATTACTATTGGTGCGTTTGTTATAATATAAAACCAATAACAAAATAAAAAGCTGCGAGTTATCTTGTACAAGCAACCTATATATAGATATTAATTGTAAAGAAAATTTACTACAGAAAGAGGTTTAATAATTGTTTAAGTTAACTCACCACAACAATCCTTATATAAACACTTGAACGTTCCTTATAGAAACGTTCAAGTGTTTATATAAGAAACGCATCATAGGGTTAACTTAAACGATAATTGAAATTATTATATAATGTGTAATTCTTTGTTTTTTAAGTAGTTGTAAAAACGCATTTTATACTACGATTTATCCTTAAGTATGGAATAAATCCCGAGTTATATACCTATAGAATATCGATATTTTTAAAACTATTTTTGTATATATTTTTTACCATAGAAATATTGTAATAATTATTTTTATCCCTTTTATGAACATTTCATGGCCATATAGTTTTTATTATATGTACATGTAGTAAGTATAAAAGTTGTAACATATAAAAACTTATAGTTTTATAAATGTGTCTTATAACGATTTATGTAGTGTTATAACAGTTATTTCATTAGGCATATTAATTCTAAAAGAAGCTAAACCTCCTAATCCTGCAGTTATATACAGATAACGCCCTTTATAGTTGTATAATCCTAAATCTTCCGATTGTATTAATTGTGTTGGACGAAATCCAAAAAATTGCATTTGTCCTCCATGTGTATGTCCACTAAGTGTTAGCTGCGCATTGGTTTTAGTAAGTATATTACGTTTCCAAGCTGCTGGATCATGTTGTAACATTATTACAAAATCTGTTTTATTAATGCCATTCATCATTCGATGAAAATTTACTTTAGAAGGGAAAGGAGGTAAGCCATCATTTTCTCCTCCACATACTACTATATAAGAACTGTCTTTTTTAGGTTTTGCATATAGTTTGACATTACTATTTGTGAGTAATGTCCATTTCAAACTATCTTTTACCAAATCTTTTAATAATTGTTCTTGGTATTGTGATTTTTTATATGAAAGTTTCATATATGAAGAATAGTCATGATTTCCTAATACAGCTATAGTGTTAGGCATATATGCTCTAAGGAGTGGTATAAACTCATACACTTCGTTAGGGGACATATTTTGTAAATCTCCAGTAAAAAATATTTTATTTGGATGTTGAGCTTTTATGCTATCCAATTCTGCTTTTAAAATGTTTTTTCTCCATCCTTTAAAAGACCCAAGATGAAGATCAGAGACGTGTACTATCTTATACCCATCAAATTGGCTTGGTAAATCCTTAAATTTTAAATCTAATTTCTTTACTTTTATTTCTGCCACTCCCCAAAACCAACCATATAGATATAGTACACAAAATGAAAAAGTAACTATTGAAGGTATTATATAAATTATCTTTTTTACATTCCGAGCAAATAGTTTATAAATAAATTCACTTATAATAAGTATGATAGAAAATATTAATTTCCCGCCTGCTATTATTCCTAAAATAATTAGAAAAGTAGTAAGCCAACTAATATTTTTAGGCGCAAAATTTCCTATCAGTGAAAGTATAATAGCATAAACTACAAGAAATAATGATGGTAACCACCATATATATTTATTAAATAGTTTAAAGCAAGTTTTTTTTTTATGTATAAATTTTATATATAAATAAATGTCAGGAAGGAGTATAAGTAATATTAATGGTAAAATAATTCTTGCTATCATAAAAAGTTTATGTAGGATATTATCATCTTATATTACTCCGAAATGAAAGTTTTTCACCACGGTAGTTTTCGTTAAAAACACCATTATTATATAAGTGGATACCATTACAGAACGTATGCTCTACTTTCCAATTAAATATATGTCCAATCAATGGGCTCCACTTACATTTACTTTGAATAATATCTTTAGTAACAGTCCATTGTTTGTTTGGAGTAACAATCACTATATCAGCCTTATATCCCTCTCTTAAATATCCACGATTATCTATATTGAATCGTTTAGAAGGTGTATGTGCCATTAGATTAACTAATTGTTCAAGTGTGATAACGCCCTTATCAACAAGTTCTAACATGCAAACTAAGGAAAATTGTATTATAGGCATTCCTGAAGCCGCACAAGAGCAACCTCCTTGTTTTTGAGAGATAAGATGCGGTGCATGGTCTGTACCAATAGTTGATATCCTTCCATCTGCAAGAGCTTTACGTAACTCAGTTCTATCAGTTATAGATTTTACCGCAGGATTACATTTTATCAAACTGCCTATTGTCTTATAATCTTTATTTGTAAAAATTAGATGAGCTATTACAGCTTCAAGAGTAACAAAATCTCTAACATTAGGTTTATTTAGTAGTGAAAGCTCCCGTGCTGTAGTTATGTGTGCTATATGTAATTGTGTTTTATGTTTCAAAGATAACTCCACTGCTAAAGACGATGATTTATAACATGCAGCTTCACTTCTTATTATATCATGGTATATTATATTTGGATCAGCTCCATGAATTTTCTTTGCATCAATCATATTTTTGTTTATCATAGCAGAGTCTTCACAATGTGTCATTAGTATGAGACCTTTATTTGCTACTGATTCAAAAATATTATCTAAAGCAGAACGCTCGTCTACAAGCATATTACCAGTTGAAGCACCCATAAATAATTTTACGCCTGGTACACTATGTATATCAAGTTGCTTTATAGTATCTGAATTATTACTTGTTGCTCCAAAAAAGAAAGTATAGTTAATATGGCTTTTAAGTTTTGCTCTATTGTACTTATCTTGTAGTGCTTTTATAGTTATAGTTTGTGGAATAGTATTAGGCATATCAAAAAAAGAGGTAACTCCACCATAAGCAGCTGCCCGAGATTCACTCTCTATATCTGCTTTTTCTTCCAATCCCGGTTCTCTAAAATGGACGTGTGTATCTATTATCCCCGGTAAGATAAAACTTCCTTTAGCATCAATATAGTGGTCATAAGTACTATTTTTCCTAATACTTTTATTTGTTATTGTAAAAATCTTATCATCTTCAATTAGAATGTTAGCTTTGAAGCATTTCCCTTCATTTACAATATTACCATTTTCTATAAGTGTTCGCATTACTTATTATAAAGTTCAATAATTATTATAAATAGTTGTATCTTCTGATAATTCGTTATATTTTATAGCTTTTCTTTCATAATTAGGTAATGAATCAGTTGTATATTCGTTATTTCTATTCATACCATTCATTTCTTTTTGTATATTTTGGAAGTTAGTATAGAAATCCTTTACCATTGGATTCTTTTTAAATTTAGCAGGTGCTTTTGCCATAATAAATTCTATCCAAGACGGTAGCTGCGAAATAGCATTTATATATAAATATTCGTTCATCCATATAGGGTATGCATTTGGTGTCATATCATATGTAACCTTTATCAGAAAAGCCCACGGTGCCAGTATGTTATCAAAGTTTTCTGTTATAAAATTAGTAAATAGCTTATCTCCTGTATCATACACTTTTAATGCCTTTTTTATAAGTTTAGAGTTTGTAGTTTCCTCATCATATCCATTCATTAAAAATACAGTTTCTTCATGATCTATTTCTGTATATTGATTTCGCAATTGGATAAATCTTTTCCAAAACTTATTAAGTTTATCATTAAGTGGAGTACCACTAACGTTTTGTGAAGCATCGTTTAACTTAAGGGTAATATTACCTTCTTCAAGAACTATAGGAAATTGAATGTTTATATTATCCATGAACACTTGTACAACTTTAGCAGAATCTATAGTACCTCTGAAAACAAATTCTCCATGTATAACATCACAAGAATCTATATTAAATAAGTTTTTATCTTTTACTGATTTTAAATAGAGTTTGCGACCATCTAAATTAGATATATTTGATGTTCCTTCAATATAGTAAGATTTAGCACAAGAACTAAAAGTTATAACAATGATTAAGGCATAAACTATTTTATTCATAAATTAATTGCTTGTTCATACCTGGCAAAATTACTATGTATTATTGAGCTGTAGAAAAATTTTTATTCTATTTAAATATAATCGCGTCTTTTTAGTGTTTTTTAGTTAGTTCTGTACTTATCCTATGTATTGAATAAGCTTCAAGTATAGCAGCTATAAGTAAAAGTACAACCCAATTATGATAGAAAATAGTTACATAAAGATTATAACTCTCTATAGAAGAAGAAAAAAATGGCTTTATAAAATTATAAGCATCTTCTACCATTAATACCCCTGCAAGTAAAAAACAAGCATGACTTAAAAACATTATTTTGCGCAGACGATGTATTGTTACAGATGTTCCTAAATACTTTTGACGAATCTGCATGGATACAAAGATAATTGCACCTAATAGCATTAACCAACAGCTAAATTTCTGATACAGAAAAAAAGCGTATAGCCCTGCCCCTATGGTCATAGTAAAACCACCTATAATATATAATATACTTTCTAATTTATTCAGTTGTTTCATAAAATTCATTATTATCATTATTGTCTGTATCCTCATCATCACTCAATACAAAAATATCTTCGTCATCAGCTTTCATGAAGTAAGTTTTACGGGCTATCTTTGTAATTGTTGTTGGATTTTTTTGTAAATCTGATAAAGACTTTAAATCATGATAATATTTAGATTCGAATTTCTCTATATCTTCATTCATTTTTTTTATTTGATAGTAATATTCTATTCGTTTTAAGAAACTATTCTCACCTAAAAAGCCAACAAAGAGTGTGCCTAATACGAATACTATATAGTATTTGTATTTACTTATTTTAGAAAAAATATCATTAAATAATTTACTCACTACTAATAACTATCAAATAAAACTATCTATATACGTTTGCACAAAATTACACAAAACATTTTAAAACAGACCTACATCAGAATAATAATTTATGTAATTAACAAATTATAGTAACTATTACAAGCAACTCTCTAATAACTCTTATTAACTTTGCGAAAAATAATAATAATAATATCATTATGGAAGAGTATATAGTTTCTGCACGTAAATATAGACCTTTATCATTCGACTCTGTAATAGGGCAACAGGCACTTACAACTACTTTAAAAAATGCTGTAAAATCGGGGAAATTAGCCCATGCATATCTTTTCTGTGGACCTCGAGGAGTAGGAAAAACAACATGTGCTCGCATATTTGCTAAAACTATAAATTGTTCTAATATTACAACTAATGGGGAAGCATGTAACGAATGTGAAAGCTGTAAGGCGTTTAACGAAGGAAGAAGTTATAATATACTTGAATTAGACGCTGCTAGTAACAACTCTGTTGAAAATATTAAATCCCTAATGGAACAGACTCGAATACCTCCACAAATGGGAAGGTATAAGATATTTATTATTGATGAGGTTCATATGTTGTCAACTGCAGCGTTTAACGCTTTTCTAAAAACTTTAGAGGAGCCACCTGCACATGTTATTTTTATACTTGCAACAACAGAAAAACATAAAATTTTACCAACTATACTTTCACGTTGTCAAATATATGACTTTGAACGTATGACAGTAGAAAACATTGTAAACCATTTAAAAAATGTTGCTGCAAAAGAAAATATAACTTATGAAGAAGCTGCCTTGAATATCATTGCTGAAAAAGCTGATGGAGGAATGAGAGATGCTTTATCTATTTTTGACCAAGTAGCAAGTTTTTCACAAGGTAACATTACTTATCAAAATGTAATAAAAGACTTAAATGTATTGGATATTGAAAATTATTTCAAGATTATAGATTTTTCCTTAAAAAATAATGTTAGCGAAATAATGTTGCTAATAAACAACTTATTAAATAAGGGTTTTGATGGTGGACATCTTATAAATGGATTAGCTGAACATGTTAGAAATGTTTTAATGGCAAAAGATCAACAAACTTTAAGTCTGTTAGATTGTAGTGCAAATTTCAGAGAAAGATACCAAGAACAAGCAAAAAAATGTCCAATAAAATTCTTGTATAAAACTATAGAACTTACTAATAAATGCGATATACAATATAAGCAAAGTTCTAATAAAAGGTTACTTATAGAATTAACACTTATACAGATAGCACAAATTACACAAGAAGATGATAAACTACCTTCGGGGCGTAGCCCTAAACGTTTAAAATCCCTGTTCAAAAACTTAACTGTAAAAACTCATAAAAGTAAAGTGGTTCAGCAGGTTACCACTATGAGTGATATTACAGCAAAAAATACTGAAAATAAAGATTCGTATTCTAATAACAAGACTTCTGTTGCTAAAAACAAAATTAGCTTAGGAGGACTTGGTATGTCTTTTAATAATCTACGGAACGAGAAGTATCCTAAAAATAATATAAAAGAAACATTTGATATTACAAATAAAGAGGAAAAACGTTTTTTTGCACAAGAGGAACTTTCTATAGAATGGAAAAAGATGTGCTCTCGAATAGAGAAAAATAATATTGGATTAGCACAGCGTATGCGAAATCTAAAGCCTATAGTAAAAGAATGTCCAAATATAGAAGTAATAGCAAATAATAAAATATTATTAGATGAAATGACAGCTATTAAAGGACGTATAAGAAAAACTATGGCAAATGAATTACACAACGGAAATATTACTATAAAATTCAAATTAGCTAAACCTGATGAAATAAAAAAAATATTAACGCCTTGGGAAGAACTTGAAAATATGAAAAAAGAAAATGAAGCTGTAAACGAACTTATTAAACAATTAGGTTTGGAAATAGCATAGAGTTATTGTATAATCTTCCCAAGATTAGTAATATAAGAACGCTGCCTGATTGGCGGCGATGGCTTCAGTGGTTTTAAGGCCTCACTTGTCGTCAATACCAGAAATTACGGAGAGTTTTCCCGCTTCCTTTTCATTCTTCACTTCCGTGCGGTCTTCCAAGATCAGCACGTAATTGTCATTGCTGTTTGATTCCATTGCTTGATAATTTTAATGATGAATACTGTTATCAAGCTGCTAAATTATAGGTATATAATGAGATTAATTGGGAATTGGGTAGAGTGGGATGTCAAAGGAAAAACGAGGAAATCTGGATTACACTTTTAGAATATGAGTAAACAATTGTTAAGTATTATTGCTGCAAAAGTATCTCATTTGTTAAATATTATTTAAAATAATGTATCTTGATTAGCTATATATAATTATTTAATAATATTTTTTGTATATTTACAGCATAATAAAATGGGAAAGGCAAAGCCTATCATATTGAGAAGTAGTTATTAAGTCATATGTTTTCCAAATGAAAGAAATAAAGAAAGCTAAAATGTCTCAAATTGTGGGAGGAATTTCCTTTTACTATTTTTATTTAGGAATGTTAAACGGAAAATTTTGTTTAGTTTTATATGAAAAATAAAAAAATTGCTACTCTTCTATTTTTTTTAATTCTTTTTTGCTCTTACTCCCTCTCTCCCAAAGTACCTCTTACATCTTGCTCTAATATTCCTACAGACAGTATAGCATTAGTCCTTTCTGAAATGTACGGATTAGACCAAGGAGTCAGAGCTTCTTCATTACACCAATTTAAAAAAAAGGCGGATGTGAGGGCATTTCTCTTCTCTGTAGATTCAATTAATTTTCAACGGGCAACAGAAATTATAAAAAAATATGGGTGGATCGATGGAAAAGTGCTTGGTGAACCGTATTTACATAAAGAGTCTATAAATGCATCATTATTAGCTATTTTTCTTCATAATCCGAGACGTTTAAATAGACATTTAAGACAAATGTTAATATCCGAAGTTAAAAAGGGAAAGCTTTCATCGTCGACATGCATGCTTATTCTAGACAAATATTATGTAGTATGTGAACATCGTACAATTTTTAACACAGCATTTAAGAACTGGCTGAAAAAACCTTATGTTAAACAAGAAGATAAATGGTTATCAGATAGTTTAATGAATGAGTTAGGTTTACCATTACTACCAAATTATATAATAAAATGATTTTGATTTTAAACTCAGACACAGGAGATTTCTCTCATATTGAAATAATAAATTGGATTGAATTTTACAATGCAGATTATCTTGTTTTGACAGGGGAAAGTTTGATGAGAGGAAATGTAAAATTTGAATATACCATCGATGATATTTTTTTAAATGGCATGAGACCTCTGCAAAACTCATTGTTCAAAATTTGCTCATTTCATCATATTTTTGT
>CAMPYS010000027.1 GCA_946998295.1 uncultured Prevotella sp. | reverse complement strand
CAAGGTAAAGGGAGAGTAAAAAAGAGGATGTATCAATTTTGACACACCCTCATTTTTATTATAAATTTATTAATATTGTCTTACCTTTAATTTGAAATGTTTCATTATTTATATACGCCGAATCAAATTTCTTAATATTTATGTTGTTAAGTTTTATATTTTCTAATGCAAATATAAAGTACTGATAATTTTTATTGATTTGTTTGAAGTCAGTTATTTCTATATTTACCTTTTCTCCATATTTATATATTACATTAAAATCTATTGCTCCAGACGAATTTTCAGATTCTATTATTTCCGACCCATCAAAATAAAATGGCACAGAATGTGATAATTTAATGTGTTCATTTTTTCTAAATAACGTTATATTCCCCTCTAAAGGTAGAATCAATCTTTTGAACCCATTAAAATTGGAAAATGTACTATGTGTACTATTTATAATAGCAGATGAAATTCTTATTTTAAAATCTCGTTTTGATAGATTACTTTTTTGTGGAGCTATGAATAGCTCTCTTGTTGTTCCTCCACTCCAGCTACTAACTTTATAGTCGGATTGGTTTATTAGTTGTATCATTTTTATTTAAGATTTTGTTTTCCTTCTATTAATTTGCTTGTTGTTAATAGTAATGTAAAATATATGATGATAGCTGATATAAATCCACCTATAACATCAATAAAATAGTGTGCTTGTATATATACAGTTGCACAGCATAGCAGAAAATATATAGGTATTAAGCAATAAGTGAGTTTTCTATTATTAGACCTCCATAATAAAAGCATACATATAGTGCTTATCCCTACATGTGATGACGGGAAAGCTGCTGTTGGTCTTTCACCTGCATCTTTTGCCCTCTCTACTAGGTGATAAAATAAACCATTTGTATATCCTGGCGATGGTAGACAACTTTGATGAAAATTAAAATAGTTTCCTATGCTGGGGAAATAGCCATCTGCTACAGCTTTAAGACCAATTGCTTTATAATAGTATGTAGGACCTACTACTGGGAAAAATATATATATTAAGTAGTATATAAAGAATGAAGTTAATATTATGAATGCAACTCTATGAAACTCCTTATATCTAAAAATGAAATAGTACATAACAGTTAGAGCAATCATAGGATAATATGCAGCATACCCCATATCAAAAAGTTCACTAAATAATATATCAGGTAGTTCTTTTGCAAAATATAATGCTGGTTGACATCCGAACCATGCTTGTTCCCATCTTGCTATAATATGATCTAAGTTAGGGAATAACCTATTTAGCTCGTAAGTATCAGGATACCACCATGATAGTAATGCTAATTGAACTGTTATCCGTGCAAATTTTGTAAATCTTGAAGGATAAATACGGTAAACACCCCATAGCGCAGTTATCATTAATAATATTTGTATTCTGCCTTTTATTAAAGCTATGGGACTTTTTAGATCTGTGAATAGAAACAAGATGATAAAAAGTGTTATTATTAAGTAGATTATCACGCTCCATTCTACTGCCATTAATCCTTTAATTGGTTTAGATTCTTTGGCAAATAGCTTTTTTATAAATGTTATCATGAATATTTAAATCCAATTATTATTTTTATACCATTCTATAGTAAGTTTTACCCCTTTTTTAAGACTGTATTGGGGGTTATAACCTAATTCTTTGCAGGCAGGTGCAATATTGCATCTCCAATTTCTTTGCTTTAATATATGATATTTATCATTATTTAGAGGTGATGTCTTTTTAGTTATTCTACTAATAAAACTACTTATTATAGTTATAATTTTTAAAATCCATATAGGTGCAGTTATATGAATTAACCAAGGATATCCAAGTTCTTTATGTATTATGTTACTAAAAGATTTACTTTGATAAACACTTCCGTCCGACAAAAAATATTCTCGTTTTATTATTTTTGACTCTATAGCGAGAAATACTGCCTGCACCACATCTTTAACATATATAAAAGTTATATCTTGTTGTTTATATCCAACCGCAAAGTCTATATGATTTTTTATAGATTTAACCATGAGATAATAATCTTCCTCTCTTGGGCCGTAAACCCCAGTAGGGCGTAATATGATATAAGGTAATGTAGAAAGTTTTACTATTTTTTCTGCTTCAATTTTACTTTTTGCATATAGTGTGTTTGGCTTTGGAATATCAGTTTCATCTATTTCTTTATATGGTTGCTGTTCATGTATATCTCCGAATACGCTTAGACTCGAGATAAATATGAATTTTTCGATTGGAGCATTTGTCTTGACAATTGCATTTACAAGATTTTTTGTACCTATTGTATTTACTTTAAAAAAATCTTTATGGTTTAAGCATTTTGTTACTCCTGCAGCATGAACAATATAATTAAAGGAATGTTTTTTAAATACTTCTATTAGTTTATCTTCTGATGACAAATCTATTTCTATAAATTTTATGCGATGGTCATTTAAGTATTTATGCGATGAAGTTTTTCTCATTGCTGCCCATGTTTCAAATCCTTGCTCTAAGGCCTTTTCGACAATAAATGATCCAATAAATCCAGATGCGCCTGTAATAAGTATCTTTTTCATTAATTTATTATCAAATATTTGCAAAGGTACAAAGATTTTTGTTACTTTGTCTTGAACAATGATTTTTTATATTTAATAGAAGTTATTGTAATTTTATATGTCATATAAATGGTAGTATATATTTTATAAGTTATGACAAAAAACAAAAAAAAACATAAGCGAATTAATAAGAATCAGATGTTAGAGCTGTTACGCTCTTTTTTTACAGCACATTCTGGAGAGATATTTAGTCTTAAGCAGATTTTCCGTATATTAAAATTTACAACTCATCCTGCAAAGATGCTTGCTATACAGGTTATGGATGAACTTGCTTGGGATGACTTTTTATCAAAAATAAGTGAAAATTCTTATACTTTAAGCACCAAAGGACAGGTTCAAGATGGTGTATTTATTCGTAAGTCTGATGGTAAGAACTCATTTCTACCAGATGATGGAACACCAATATTTATTTCTGAACGTAATTCAATGGCAGCTCTTAATGGTGATCGTGTAAGAGTTCAGCTTTTAGCTCGTAGGCGTCATCATGTTAAGGAAGGAATGGTTATTGAAATATTAAAGCGCAAGCATGAAACTTTTGTAGGACGACTACAAGTTGATAATGATATAGCATTTCTTATTACTCAAGAGAATTTATATATACATGATATATTAATACCAAAGAAAGCATTAAATGGCGGAACAACAGATGACCGTGCTGTTGTACGTATTACAAAATGGCCTGATTCACAGAATAAAAATCTGATAGGAGAAGTTATAGATGTGCTTGGTAAGGCTGGTAACAATGATGTTGAGATGAATACAATATTAGCTCAATATGGTTTACCTTATCGTTATCCAAAGGCTGTAGAAGATGCTGCAGCTAAAATAAGCAGTGATATAACAGAGAATGATTTTGCTGAACGAGAGGACTTTCGTAATGTTTGGACATGTACTATAGACCCACATGATGCTAAAGATTTTGACGACGCACTATCTATACGTTCTTTGGATAATGGAAATTATGAAGTAGGTGTGCATATCGCAGATGTTTCACATTATGTCAAGAGTGGTGATGTAATAGATAAGGAAGCACAACGTAGAGCTACTTCCATATATCTTGTCGATAGAACAATACCTATGTTGCCAGAACGATTATGTAATTTTATTTGTTCTTTGAGACCAAATGAAGAAAAGTTAGCTTATAGTGTTATTTTTGAATTAGATGATAGAGCTAATGTTGTCGACTATCGAATTGTTCATACAGTTATAAAAAGTAATCACCGTTACACATATGAAGATGTTCAAACTATTTTAGAAGAAAATGGTGTTATCGATTCAACTAATACTCCTGCCCCAAGACTTAAAGTTGGCGAAAATTATAAAGGAGAACATGCTGATAAACTTGTAACACTTGATAGGTTAGCAAAACTTTTACGTAGTGAACGAATGAAAAATGGTTCAATAAATTTTGAATCAGAGGAACTTCATTTTGATATAGATGAGGAAGGTCGACCTATTCGCTGCTATTTTAAAGTATCAAAAGATGCAAATAAGCTAATAGAGGAATTTATGCTTATAGCTAACAAATATGTTGCGCAAAGTGTAGGAAAAACTGCTAAGGGTGTTAAATCAAAAATATTTGTATATAGGGTACACGATAATCCAGACCCTCAGAAATTTGAAAGTTTACGTCAATTTACATCAAAGTTAGGATATAAATTAAAGTCTTCTAGTACTAAAGGAGCAACAGCACGAGCACTTAATATCTTGTTAAAAGACATAGAAGGAAAGCCAGAATCAAAAGTTATTCGTACAATTGCTTTACGTTCTATGATGAAAGCTAAATATACTACTCATAATATTGGACATTTTGGTCTTGCTTTTGATTATTACACACATTTTACTTCTCCAATACGTCGTTATCCTGATACATTAGTACATCGATTGCTAACTCGTTATTCAACAGGAGGACACTCTGTAAATCAAGAAAAATTGGAGGAATTATGTGAGCATTGTTCTGATATGGAGCAAATTGCCCAAAATGCGGAACGAGATTCTATAAAGTATAAGATGGTTGAATTTATGAGTACTCATTTAGGTGAGACTTTTGATGCTCATATTAGTGGCATAAAGAATTATGGTTTATATGCCGAGATAGATGAAAACCATTGCGAGGGATTAATACCTATGCGTGATTTGGATGATGATTATTATGATTTTGATGAGGATAATTATAGATTAGTTGGTAGACATCATCATAAAATATACCAGCTTGGAGATGTTATTCGTATAAAGGTTGCGTCTGCTGATTGTGAGCGGCGACTTCTTGATTTTTTATTAGTTAAGTAATAAAATAATAATCATATAAAATATAAGTCAGAACTAAATAAGTTCTGACTTAATTGTGAATAATCAAAAACATTTTAAAAATATGAAAAGTATTCTTTTATTTATCCTAAGCTGGAAATATGTTTACATAATCCAGATTTTAAATTAGCTGCTTTATTTTTATGTATTATATGTGTTTTAGCTAATTTATCAAGCATTTTTTGTACTTTTGGATACAAATTAATAGCTTCATCTTTATCAGAGATATTACGGAATTTACGAACCGCATTACGCATAGTCTTTGCATAATATTTATTGTGCAAAGCTTTAACTTTATCTTGGCGGATTCTTTTGAGTGATGATTTGTGATTTGCCATCTTTGTTATTTCTCTTTTTATTTAGTTTGTAGTCTCTAGGGGAATCGAACCCCTCTTGCAAGAATGAAAATCTTGTGTCCTAGCCGATAGACGAAGAGACCGTTTTTTGTTTTGCGAGTGCAAAGTTACATCTTTTGTTTTTATATTCCAAATATTCGTATATAAATTTTCTGATGCTATATAGTTTTTTGTACTTTTGTATCGAAAATATAGTAGCTTTACGTATGTTAACATTGACAAAAGGGGTAGTTTTACGTTGTGTGAAGTATAACGATACTTCTTCTATTGTAGATATTTTTACGGAATGTTTAGGGAGAGTAAGTTTTATTGTTCGTTTATCAAGTCGTTCTAATTCTCGGATGAAGAAACAGTTATTTCAGCCACTTACTCAGTTAGAGATAGAATTTGACCATCGTCCTTCAAAATCTTTACAGTATATTCGGAATGTACGTCTAATTGTGCCTTATACTTCTATTCCTTTTGAGCCTACAAAGTATAGCTTTTTGTTTTTTCTTGCTGAATTTTTGTATTATGTAACAAATAGTGAGCAGAATAACACAGCATTGTATGGTTATATTTCTAATAGTCTTCAGTGGTTAGATACGACTAATAATGTTTGTGCTAATTTTCATCTTGTTTTTATGATGCATATAGCAAAATTTATTGGTTTTTATCCAAATTTAGAAAATTATTCTTTTGGATCTTATTTTGATTTGCGGAGTGGGGAATTTAGTAAATCAATACCTTTGCATGCTGATTATCTCAATCCTTTTGAGTCAAGTCGTATCCGTTTACTTATGCGCATGAACTATGAAACAATGCATATTTTTAGTTTTAATCATATTGAACGTAATCGAATAGTTGAACTTATTTTATTTTATTATCGTCTTCATATATCTAATATGCCTTCACTTACGAGCTTTGAAATATTGAAGGATGTCTTTAAATAAACAAAAATATTGGGTATTAGCACTAGCTAACACCCAATAAAAAACTATTAATATTTATGTAATTATTCAACTATAAATTTTTTCCCATTTACGATATAAACACCTTTAGGTAAGTTATTTAATTCTTCTTTGTTAGCTTTTGTTAAGCATTTGTATCCTGTTAATGTGTATACATCTATTTCTTTAACTTTTTCGTTTGTTATTTGATTGATACCATCAGGTTTATTAAAATCTTTCTCAATTATTTTTTCAAAATGATTTTCGTCCCATCCTGCTTTTTTATATGCTTGTGTTGACCCTTTAGGTATTACAAGTTCGCTAATTTTTGTACCACCAAATGGGAAAGCATATTCGTCTGTAAGTGGAGGAGTTGTGGCTTTACAAGTTACTGATGCTATTTTGTTGCAATCTAAAAAGGTCATATCTCCATAACTTGGGCTACCTGTAAAGTCGAGTATATAAAATCCCTTTAGAGTGTTTGGTAAAATAACAGTTTTAAGATTTTTGTTATATGCAAATGCTAAACCTCCAATGTTCTCAATACTTGTATTTGATAAATCAAGAGTTTCTATTTTTGTTTCTTTTTCTGAAGAAAATGCTGATACTCCAATTGTTTTAAGATTTTTAGGAAATTTTATAGAAGTGAGACCATCGCAATTGGCAAAAGCACTTTCATCGATTAATTCAATGTTATCAGGAAATTTTATGCTTGTTAGAGATTTACATCCTTCAAATGTGTGTTTGTTTATATTTGTTAGACTTGAAGGAAATTGTACTTCAGTTGCATTTTCACTACCATAAAACGCATATTGGCATAAATTTGTAATACCTTCCTCTATAATTATTTTTTTTATTTTTTTCATACTATTTGCCCATGGCAAATCAACTGGTGAATATGCCTCTTTCATTTCCCCATTTCCAGTCAATGTAAATGTACCATCATCTGAAAGCTTGTAACTAATGTTATCACCGAATTTTCCGCTTTCATCAGCAGCGAATGCAGATAAGCCAAATAATATGCTTATCATTACTAAGTAAATTTGTTTCATACGTGTAATTTTTATTGTATTAATAGTGTTAATAATTTTATTTAGTATTTTTCTTAAATACTTTTTAGTTTATATTGCAAAGTTATATTGTCTATAACTTACATACAATACCTAAAAATAGGTAATTTAGGATATATTATATATAAAAAATAAGGCGTACCTAACTTACTATGGCACGCCTTATTATCTTTTTTGTATATTTTATGTAAAACTTATTACACCATTTTTAATTTCGTTATCTGTTGTTTCTTCTTCTTGTTCTATAGAACTTTTCAACTCTTTTATCATCTGTTTGGTTCGTTTGTATGTAGGTGTATTTTCTACGGCTAATATGATGTCCTCGTTGTCTAAATCTTCATTTGAGAATATATATATATGGTGCCTAAGTTTTGATTTTTTATCTTTAGATCCTCCGTAGTATCTGTCAAATCGTTCTCTTAATTCAGCTGCTCTTTCTTCCTCTTCTGCTCTTTTTTTAGCTTCTTCTTGGCTATTTTTTTTGAGGTGGTTACTCATTAAATCAACACTTTCAATTCCAAATCCTGTTGCAAGTATAGTTATCTTTACTTTATTGTCTAAACTTTTATCAATAGTGAGTCCCCATTTCAATTCAAAGCCATTATTGAAATGTCCCATAAATTCATGTACATCACTCATTTCCTCCATAGTTAAGGCATTAGCTTCTTCGTCGCTTGATGATACAGAAAGTATTATTTTCTTAGAATTATATATATCATTATCGTTTAGTAGTGGAGAGTTAAGTGCATTTTCTATGGCCTTCTTTACTCTTCCTTCTCCTTCTCCGTAGCCAGTACTAATTATAGCGACACCACCATCTTTTAATACCATATTTACATCATTGAAGTCGAGGTTCACTTTTCCATATACAGTAATAATTTCCGCAATGCTTTTTGCAGCAACACAAAGTATATCGTCTGCTTTACCAAATGCGTTAAGTAAAGTCATTTCCGGATAAATTTCTCTTATGCGTTCGTTGTTTATTACTAATAACGCATCAACTTGTCTTGCCATTTCTTCAACTCCGTCAAGTGCTTGGTTTATTTTTATTTCTCCTTCGAAGCGGAAAGGTATAGTGACAATGCCTACAGTAAGAATACCCATTTCTTTACTTATCTTTGCTATAACAGGTGCAGCTCCAGTGCCTGTTCCTCCGCCCATACCTGCTGTTATGAATGCCATTTTGGTTCCATCATTTAGCATCTTTTTAATATCTTCTGTAGTTTCTTCTGCTGCTTGTTTTGCTCTTGAAGGTTTATTACCTGCTCCTAATCCTTCTTTTCCTAATTGTAAATGTATTGGAACAGCTGAATCGTCTAAGGCTTGTGCATCAGTATTACAAAGTGCGAATGTAACATCATTAATTCCTTCGTGGAACATGTGGTTTACAGCATTACCGCCTCCGCCTCCAACACCAATTACTTTTATTATACTTTTAGTTTTTTCTAATCCTTCAAAGGTTAAAGTGTCATTTATGCTTGTATTGTCCATGTTTATATATACTGATTTTCAATGTTTATATTTTATATCATAAAAGTTATTCTTCAGGTTCTAACATAGAACTACCAACAGACTTAACTTTTTTGACTATTTTACCCCAAAATGTATTTTTATTTTTTTCTTTACGTTCACGTTCCTTTATTTTCTCTTCTTCTTGACGTTTTAGTTCTTCCTCCTCTATACGTCTTCTTTCTGCTTCAGCTTTTTCTTTTTCAGCAGCTGTTAGAACAACCCCTTGAGCAATTTCTGTTGGTTTACGTGGTTGCTGATGTATATCTTTAGGTACTGTAGCAGCTTTTGTTTCATCAAATAGCCCTTGGGTATTTGTTAATTCTGCACCCACACAATTCATATTACCCTTTGCAAGTAGACCTAATATGGTATTCATTGTGCCATTTTTAGTATTAATATCTGTGTTATTTGTTTTTATAGTTTGTGTAACAAATTTAGCAGTTCTAATTTTTTGAACGTGTGTATTATTTTTGAAGGCACGTTCCATATTTTTCATATTGGCTCCACCACCTGTTAGGATAAATCCTCCTAATAGTTTGTCGTAATATTCTGATGGTATTTGATAAATAACATTTTCTATTATTTCCTCTATTCTGGCTTCTACAATATCTATAAATTTTCTGCTTTCTATAGCGAAATCTTTACTTACAGGATAACTGAGGTTATTATCTATATCATTTTCATCAGTATATGCACTAGCGTATATAAGTTTTAGTTTTTCCGCATCTTTTTCTTCCATTTGTAAGCTTGCTATATCTTTTGTAATATTGTTACTTCCAAGTGGTATTACTACAATGTGTCTTAAGATATTTTTATAGTATACAGAAATTGTCGTTGTATCTGCACCGAGATCTACCAATACACAACCAGCTCTTTTTTCGGTATCTGTTAGCACACTATCTGCTAAAGCTAAAGGTGCTAAGTACATTTCTGCTATCGCTATACCTGCTTTTTTGAAGCAATTATTTAGATTGTCGTAAAATGATTTCCTCCATAAAATATTAAGAAAGTTCCCCTCTAAATGTGTGGCAGGTATACCTACAGGATCAGTTTGAAACTGATTATTAACCTTGTATTCTTGTGTTACTGCATCTAAAATTTCCTGATCTGGGTATGTAATGTTTCTATTGCTATCCATTAGAGCGTTAATCATTTCGCTTGTAATTACAGTGTCTACTGTAAAATCTTTTGAAATCATATTTTTAACACTTCTAAGAGACTGTCCACCTACTCCAACATATACGTATGTAATATTGTGTTTTATTTGTTTTTTTAGTTTGTTAATTATTGAAGTAAGACATTGACCAGTTTTATCAATGTTATATACTATACCTTTCCTTATGCACTGTGATGCATCTTCTTTCACAACACTATTGACGGTAATACTTCCATCAAGGTTCTTCCTTCCTGCTATACCTATGATTTTTGATGAGCCCAGTTCAATGGCTACTATAAATTCTGCCATACTACTTAACTTATTTATTATATTTATTCACTTTGTTCTTTTGGTTGTTTATGAATGGTTTTACGTTTACATATTATTTGATTGTCAAATTCAACATCTATATACGAGTATTTATTCCAACCGACTTTTGACAATCCATATCTATAAAACTTTTCAGTTCTATCTAATTTTTTCTTTATGAATTTTGTTATTTCTTTATCGTTCTTATCAATATTTCTATTAAAAGGAGGTTGTCCTATATATACAATGTGGTCTCCTATTCTTGGTATTATTTCTATTCCTCTATTAGGTAGTACATTGATTTGTACTATTTGGTTATCCCAAAAATCGGAGCTATTTATAACTTTTGCTATTGGTGCAATACCATATTGTGCAAACCATTTATTAATATACCCAGTGGCTATAGGAAGATTACTAATATATTTGGAATTAGGTAATATTCTGCCATTATTATCTAAATAGTAATCCTCTCCCCATATGTTTTTAATACGTATTATCGGCATTAGTTGTGTAATATCTATATGTATAGTTCCATTTTTTGTTATATAGCATTGGGCTGTTTTAACAAAAGCTTCGTTTTTAATAGTTTCTTCTATTTTTCTTACATTTATAGTATTTATTGTTTTATCTAACGGATAAAGTTTTTTTCTGTTGAGTATATTTTTTATTTCTTTTACACTTAAGAAGCCTGCATTATTGGAGTCTGATATGTTTATATCTATTTTATTGCATTTGTAATTATTTCTTTTAGGAATATTCCATGCAGTTATAGCTATAATAATGTAGACAGCTAACAAGGTGTCTATTACATATATAATATTTTTTTTCCAATTAATATGCATTTATTCTAATTTATAGAGCTTCTTTATTTTTTATGATTTCTGCAATTTTAGAGACATAATTATCTAAGTCTCCTGCACCTAATGTTACTACCACATCAAAATCTCTATTTTTTACAAAGTCTATTATATCAGCTTTTTTAATCATTTCTTTTTTTATGCCTTTTTGTAAGTTATCATAAATTAGTTTTGATGTAACTCCTTCAATAGGTTTCTCTCTTGCAGGATAAATTTCTGTAAGTATCACTTCATCAAAATGACTAAGGGCTTCTGCAAAATCTTTGTAGAAATCTTTAGTTCTTGAATATAGATGTGGTTGGAATATAACAGTTATCTTTCTTTTGGGGTATATTTCTTTTAAACTTTTTGCACTCTGTATTATTTCTTTGGGGTGGTGTGCATAGTCAGACAATACAACATGTTTGTTGTTTCTCAATTTGAAATCAAATCTTCTTTCCACCCCTTTATAGGTTTTCATTCCATTTCTCAGCTCATCTGCTGTACATCCGTTAAGTTGTGCAAGTGCCATTGCAGCTATTCCATTATCAATGTTTATAGGTATAGGCTGACCAAGCTCAATATTGTTAATATTTTCTATAGGTGAAATAAAGTCAAATTTGATAGTTCCATCATTTTCAATTTTTATGTTTTCAGCATGAAAATCTCCACTTGTTCTGCTATAGTTGTATATCTTTACACCTTGCTGAACTCTTTGCTTCATTTCTAAGTCTTTATGTATTACAAGAGCACCTTTAGGCTGTATTAATTCTGTATAATGGCTAAAACTTTCTAAATATGCTTCTTTAGTCTTGTATATATCAAGGTGATCAGGGTCTGTTGATGTTATAACACTCATCCAAGGTTTTAACCAATGGAACGAACGATCAAACTCATCAGCTTCAATTACCACATACTTACTGCTATTTGAAATTATGTAGTTAGTCCTGTAGTTTTTTGATATACCCCCTAAAAACGCATTGCAGCCTAAATGGCTTTGGTGCATTATATGCGCGCACATCGTAGATGTACTTGTTTTCCCATGCGTTCCAGCGAAACATAGACCTTTTAGAGATTCTGTTAGTCTACCCAATACTTGAGCTCTTTTTTCTATTTTAAACTTGTTCTGTTTAAAGTATGACAGTTCTTTGTGTGAGTTAGGAATTGCTGGCGTATATACAATTAGAGTTGATTTGTTATTGATACAATTTTTGGGGATTAAATCTATATTGTCTTCGTAGTGAATTTTTATTCCTTCATCTTCTAACTTATGTGTTAATACACTTGGTGTTTTGTCATATCCCGCAACAAATAATCCTTTATGGTGAAAATACCGCGCTATTGCACTCATTCCAATACCACCAATTCCAATGAAATAGACTGATTTAATGTCTTTAGACTCCATTCTATTATTATATTTTTTTATGCTCTAAGTTATATTTTTTTGATGTATTTAATGGATTAGTTTTATAACTTCATCTGCTATTTTATTTGCAGAGTTTTGTATTCCCATTTTTTTTATGTTTGTACTTAAACTATTTATTTTATTTTCATTTTGTACTGTTTCTATTGCTAACGGAATAAGTTTTTGTTGTGCTTCAGAATCTTTTACCATTAGTGCGGATTTTTTATTAACTAATGCCATTGCATTTTTTGTTTGGTGGTCCTCTGCTACGTTAGGACTCGGTACTAAAATTACAGGTTTTCCAATTAGTTGAAATTCGCTTATAGAACTTGCTCCAGCTCGACTTATTACTAAATCTGCAGCTTTATATGCAGTTCCCATGTCACTGATAAAATCTAAAATCTTTAAATTTGTTACTGATTTGTTCTTGAGAGCTTCTTTTATATCATTATGGTAGTATTTACCAGTTTGCCAAATAAACTGTATGTTAGAATTGTTAATTATATTTATATTTTCTAACATTGCTTTGTTTATTGTATATGCTCCCAAACTTCCACCGACAATTAATATTGTTTTCTTATTTGGGTCGAGGTCAAATGTTTTTATAGCCTCTTCTTTTGTTAGATGTGTATTAATTACATTTTGTCTAACAGGGTTACCCGTTAATATTATTTTATCATTATTGAAGAATCGTTCCATACCATCGTATGCAACACATATTTTTTTTGCTTTTTTTGATAAGAGTTTGTTAGTAACTCCTGCATATGAGTTTTGTTCTTGTAGCAAGTATGGTATTTTCATTTTAGAGCATTCATAAAGTGTTGCTCCGCTGGCATATCCTCCAACTCCAACTGCAACTTGTGGTTGGAATTCTTTTATTATGGTACGTGCTTTATGTATACTCTTCCAAAGATGGAATAGTACATTTATATTTTTAAATATGTGTTTTCTGTTAAATCCTTTTATGGGTAAAGCTTTTATTTCGTATCCTGCTGCTGGAACCCTTTGCATTTCCATCCTACCTTCTGCTCCAACAAATAGTATTTGGGCCTTAGGATATTTTTCTTTTATAGCGTTAGCTATTGCAATTGCAGGAAAGATATGGCCTCCAGTTCCTCCTCCACTTATTATAATTTTATATTTTTCGTACATGAATATTATTATAGTCTTTAATAGACAAAGTTAATCATTTTTTTTACTAATAACTAATCTTTATTTATGAAAGAATTTTTGTTTCTTTGTTTTATGTTATTTCTTTGTTTTGCAAATCTACTTATACTAAGTAGTATACCTATATACATACAGTTTATAATAGTTGATGTACCTCCTTTACTAATTAGTGGTAGTGGCTGACCTGTAATTGGACCTAATCCTACAGCTACAGCCATATTAAAAATAGCTTGTATTACGAATAAAAGCGTTATTCCCATAGATAGAAATGCAGGGAAAGAGTTTTCGCATCTATTAGCTATTTTAGATGTATGGAATAGTAAAAATATATATAGAAGTGCTACTCCTGCTGCACCCCATAGCCCCATTTCCTCTATTATTATTGCATATATGAAATCCGAGAACGCTTGAGACAAGAAGTCTCTTTCTGTCGAGTTACCTGGTCCTTTACCAATTAGCTTTGAACTTGCTATAGCTATGTTAGCATGACCAATTTGTGCATTTTTATTAAGATCATAATCTTTAGGATCTACTTTCTCGTTATTAGTAAAGTTTATAATTCTTTGTTTCCAAGTATCTATACGATGAAAAAATTTTGTAATTATATTTTTGTCTTCTTTGTTTAATGATGCTGTTTCCTCTGTAAGATTTTGTTTTGTATTATCAGTTTTTTTGTCATCGCCTAATAGCATAATAGTTGTAACAGCGATACCAATTATTAGTACTATGCAAAGAAATAGTTTTTTTAATTGTTTAATAGGTACAAGTCCTATATACATCATTATGAATATAGTTGCAAAAATTAGAGCTGCAGTAGAAAAGTTTTCAGGTAATATTAATAGAATAAAAGGAATAACTACTATTAAGATATATTTAAAAGCTTTTTTATCAATACCTTTTTCTGTTTGCATTGCACTAAGTGCATTAGCTGTAAAAACAATAAGTCCCCCTTTTGCTATTTCTGATGGTTGAAATTTTATGCCTAATATTTCAATCCATCTTTTAGAACCATTTATGCTGTCTCCTGAAGATAGAAGTACAATGAGTAAAATAAATGCAAGTCCAAGTGATATAGGTATTAACCATTTAAAATATTTACATGGTATATTCATAAATATTATAGTAGTACATAGTCCAATAAATAGAAATTTTACATGGTCTAAAATAGGACTCCAATAAATACCTGTTTTATATGATAGAGAGCTTGAGGCAGAGTAGACCTCAATTATGCTTATCAGGCATAAAAACATGAAAATTACCCAAATTACTTTATCACCTTTGAATATATTATTAAATGACTTATTACTCATTTATTATTTAATGCTTTTTATATTGAGCGTACTAAAGATTTAAATAAATTTCCTCGTTCTTCCATATTTTTAAATAAGTCAAAACTTGCGCAACAAGGGCTTAACAAAACAGTAGATCCCGGTTTTGCTATTTTATGACAAGTTTCAACACAATCTTTCATTGAATGTGTATCATAAACAGGTATTCCTAAATTATCAAAGTTTTCATGTAGTTTTTGATTATCAGCTCCGAGATAAACTAATCCTACACATTTCTTTTTTATTAATTCTTTTATAGAGGTATAGTCATTACCTTTATCTTTTCCACCAATAATTAGAATTGTTGGTGTTTTCATGCTTTCAAGAGCATACCAACACGCATCTACATTTGTTGCTTTTGAGTCATTTATATATTGTACCCCAGCAACTTTACACACTTTTTCAAGTCTATGTTCTACACCAGGGAATGTTTTAAGGCTGTTACGTATTATTTCTTTTTTTATGCCGCTTATGTTAGAAGCTATACCAGCCGCGAGTGAATTGTATATATTGTGTTTACCTGTTAAACTGAGGTCTTCCTGTTCCATATTAAATGGGGTAGGTTGTTCTAAAGTATATTGTCCCTCTTCAATATATCCTATACTTCCTTTCTCTTTCAGTTCTGAGAAGGGGTAACATACAGCTTTAACATCATATTTTTTTAGTTCTTTCTGTATTACAGGATCGTCATTCCAGTAGATAAAGCTATCATCTTTAGTTTGATTTTGAATTATACGCATTTTACTACTAGCATAATTTTCAAATTTATAATCGTATCTATCTAAATGGTCTGGAGTGATATTTAGAAGGATTGCTATATTTGCATGGAAATCATACATATTATCTAATTGGAAGCTGCTGAGTTCAATTATATAATACTTGTGGGGTGATTCTGCAATTTGTAGAGCAAGACTTTTCCCAATATTTCCAGCTAATCCAACATCATACCCAGCATCTTTAAATATGTGATAGATGAGGCTGGTTGTTGTTGTTTTACCATTACTTCCTGTTATACATATCATTTTAGAGTTTGTATATCGTCCAGCAAATTCTATTTCGCTAATTATATGAATCCCTTTATTTATTAGCTTTTTTACTATTGGTACCTGGCTTGGTATACCAGGACTTTTTATTACTTCATTTGCGTTTAGTATTTTTTCTTCTGAGTGATGACCTTCCTCCCATTCTATATTATGTTTATCAAGTAGGGACTTGTATTTGTCTTTTATTTTTGACAAATCTGATACAAAGACATCAAACCCTTTTAGTTTTGCAAGTACGGCTGCTCCTGCTCCGCTTTCTCCTGCTCCAAGTATTACTATTCTACTCATAATATGTTAAAATGTTTTATCTTATTTTTAATGTTATAATTGTTATTGCTGCAAGTATTATACTGATAATCCAAAAACGTATCGTAATTTTACTTTCATGGATAGGTAATTTGGGTTTTGTAAATACATATTTGCATTCTGGATCAAGTTGTGAATCTTCTGTACGAAAATTATCATGTATAGGTGTACGTTTAAAAATACGTTGTTTTTTGCCATGAAGCTTTCCACGTCTAAAGTAGTATACTTGAATCATTACACTTAGACTTTCTATAAAAAATATTCCACAAAGTATAGGTAGAAGTAGTTCTTTATGAATTATTATGGCTCCTACTGCAATAATTCCACCTATTGCTAAACTTCCAGTATCTCCCATAAACACCTGTGCTGGGTATGAGTTGTACCATAGAAATCCTATTAATGCTCCTATGAATGCCATAAAGAAAACAACAAGTTCTTCTGAACCAGGTATGTACATGATATTAAGATAGGAAGCATATTCTATATGGCTACTTACGTATGCTAATATACCTAATGCAACACCTATTATAGCAGAGTTTCCTGCTGCCATTCCATCCATTCCATCATTAAGATTTGCACCATTTGATACTGCGGTAACTACAAAAATTGTCATTATTACAAATAGAATCCAGCCTGCAGCTGTTTTGTATTTACCCATGAATGACATTATCTCGGAATAGTCAAGGTTATGATTCTTGATAAACGGAATAGTTGTCTTTAATGTTTTTTCGGATTTTGCTTTATGTTTTATTATTACTTCCTTATTTTGTAACCTTGATATTTCTATCTCAGAGTTCAGATTAGCTTTTACATCTGGTGAAAGCCAAAGTACTAAACCTACTATAAGTCCAATACTTACTTGGCCTATTATTTTATATTTTCCTTTAAGTCCAGATTTGTTTTTGCGAAATAGTTTTATAAAATCGTCCATACCTCCTAAAAACCCTAACCATATAGTAGTGATAATCATTAGAAGAAGGTATATATTTCTAAGTCTTCCAAGTAAGATAACAGGTATTAGCAGTGCTGTTATAATAATTATTCCGCCCATTGACGGAACACCTATTTTTTTTACACCAAAAGGATCTATTTTTGCATCGCGTTGTGTCTCTGTTATTTGTTTCCTTTTTAGATATTTTATAAACTTCTCGCCGAACCATGCTGATATAATTAGAGATAGTATCATTGCTACAATAGCCCTGAAACTTATGTAACCCCAAATATGTGAACCACTTATACCAAATTGGTCTAGCCAGCGGAAGATGTAATATAACATAATAGTTTTGTTTTAAAATAATATTATTATTGTTTTTATATTTTGAAAATTTCTTTTACAACCTCATGATCATCAAAGTGATGTTTTACTCCTTTTATCTCTTGATATGTTTCATGTCCTTTACCAGCAATGAGTACTACATCACCTTTCTCTGCCATCATGCACGCTGTTTTTATAGCTTCTTTTCTGTTTATTATAGATAAAACTTTTTTCTTTTGTGTGTTGTCTAATCCTGCAAGCATGTCTTCAATAATCATTTGTGGGTCTTCGTTACGAGGATTATCGCTTGTTAAAATAACGGTGTTACTACGTTTTACAGCTTCTAATGCCATTAGAGGACGTTTGCCCTTATCTCTATTACCTCCTGCGCCACAAACTGTTATTACACGTACTGTCTTACCATTTAGAACGTCATGTATAGCGATTAATACATTTTCTAAAGCATCTGGAGTATGTGCATAGTCAATTATTACCGTATAGCCTTTAGGAGATTTAAGTGGCTCAAGCCGTCCATTTACTGTTTTTAAGGTACTTAATGCTAATAGGGTGTCTTCTGGATTTTTACCTAACATTATTGCTGTGCCATATACTGCCAATAGATTGCTTACGTTGAATTTACCTATGAATTGTACTCCTACTTCCTTTCCATTTATTTCAAGGTACATACCTTCAAAGTGGCTTTCTATTATTTTGGCATGAAAGTCTGCCATTCTTTTTGTAGAGTATGTTTTTATATTGGCCTTGCAGTTTTGAACCATTATAGCGCCATTTTTGTCGTCAATGTTAGTTATTGCAAACGCATCTTTACTCAAGCTATCAAAAAACATTTTTTTTGCATTTCTATAATTTTCAAATGTCTTATGATAGTCTAAATGGTCTCTTGTTAAATTTGTAAATATACCTCCTGTAAACTTTAAACCACCTATTCTGTGTTGGTGTATAGCATGGCTTGAACATTCCATAAATACGTATGTACAACCTGACTCAACCATTTTAGACAAGAGTAAGTTTAATTCTATTGGATCTGGTGTAGTATGACTTGCTGGTAATTCTTTATCGTCTATATAGTTACATACTGTTGATAAAAGACCAACTTTATGACCAAATTTGCGAAACATCTCATATAGCAAAGTTGCAATAGTTGTTTTACCATTTGTACCTGTTACACCTACAAGTTTTAACTTGTGTGAAGGATCTCCGTAGAAAGTTGTTGCTATTAAACCAATAACTTTTTCTGTTGACGATACTTGAACAAAAGTAATATTATCGTTATGTATTTCTTTTGGTAAGTTTTCTACAACTATGGCTACTGCACCGTTTTCTATAGCTTTGTCAATGAACTTATGCCCATCTGTTTGAGTTCCTTTTATTGCTACAAAAAGATGATCTTTTCCTACTTTTCGACTATCTATATCGACAGCTATAATCTCTTTATCTGGGCTACCGATTATTTTTATCGGTTTAACTCTTGTAAGTAACTCGTTTAACTTCATAGCTTTAAAACTTAAATGCTTATAATAATGTCTATTTTTTATTCTAACTTTAATTTACAAATCATGCCTTTTCTTATAAAGTCACCTGGTGGGAGAGACTGTGTCTTTACCTTTCCACGACCTGAAAGGATTACTTTTATACCTTTACTTTCTAACAGATATACTGCATCTCTTGCCCCCATGTTGTGAACATCTGGAACTCTATTTGGAAGGAATCTATTTCTTATAAGGCTATAAGAATTATTCTTTTCAATTGTTTTGCCCCATATTGGATAGCCGAAAGGATAATTTCCATCCCAGCCATTTTTAATATTGAAACCTAATGAAGATAGAACGTAGTCTGTTGCTAAGAGGTTACCATATTTAATTGTAGGGAAGAGTGAAGAAACGGAATCTCTTGCATCTGTAACACTTAGTTTGAGACTTTTTGCCATTACACCCTCTGCTATTTGATGAAACACAGCACCACTCATTAAACCTCCAGAGGCAGGAAGACCAGACTTTTGTATACACACGATACAGCTATATCTCGGATTTTCTACTGGGAAAAAGCCAACAAATGATACTAAGTAGTTTACAATTCCTGATTTATACCCTGCTGCTCCTTTTGACATTTGAGCGGTACCAGTCTTACCAGCTACAGTAAATTTATCTGAACCTGCACGCTTTCCTAATCCTTCTGATACAACTTCACTAAGAATACGAGTGATTTGGGTGAGAGTACTTTTTTTGGCTATCCGCTCTCTACCAACAACAGGAGGAATATCAGCTATTACTTTTCCATCTTTTTCAATTTGTTTCACAAATCGTGGAAGCATAAGTTTTCCACCATTGGCTATTGCATTATAAAAAGTAAGTGTCGAGATAGGAGGAACTTGTGTTACATAACCTATGCTCATCCAAGGTAAGTCTGTTGCACTCCAATTTGTATATTGACCATGTGAGTTCTTTTTGGGCATTTTTATCTTGGCTGATGAGTAGCCTACTATTGGTATTTTTAAATCATCTGCAAGACCTAAACGATATATACCTTTTACAAAGTCTTCTGGATGTTTATGATAAAACATATCAATAATTCTACTTACACCTATATTAGAACTATATTTTAAACACCAAGGAAGGGTTAAAGAACCGTATCCGCCTTTTTTCCAGTTGTGGTCTTTCATTTTCCTACCATACATATCCCAAGTTCCACATCCAGTATTTACTACAAAGTTTGTGTCTACAACGCCATCGTCTAAAGCTACCATTATGGATGCTGTTTTAAACACTGAACCGGGTTCTAATAAGTCGCTTACAGCATGGTTCTTAATTTCTCTATAGACTCCATCTTCGCATTTGTCTAAGTTGACAATAGCTTTAATATCTCCTGTCGCAACTTCCATAACCATAGCTACACCTGTATAGCCTTTGTCTTTTTCAAGTTCTTCACGTAAGGCTCTTTCGGCAAGGTCTTGTATGCTGACATCTATTGTTGTTATAATATCAGAACCATTTATTGGAGGTATTTCTGTTATGCTAAGATATTTATTCCTTACTTTTCTTCGGTTTTTTATACCGTTTATACCACGTAAAATAGAGTCGTATGATAGTTCTAAACCACAACGAGCTAAGTCTTTTGCACCATACAAATCTCCAATTGTGCGGTCTGCTAAGGAGCCAAATGGCTTACGTCTGGAGTTAAATTCTTCCCAATGAAACCCACTTACATATTTAGGTAATTTAAATATAGGGAGCCTTTGTACACTTTTAAATGTATTATAGTCAACTCTTTCTGTCCATATTGGGAAATGTCGCTTCTTTTCTTTGAATGCTTTCAATAGGTCTGTTTTAAAAGCACTTGCTTTTTTAGTTGGGAATATATGGCTTAATCCTTTACTTATATAATTGATACTATCAATAAAAGCGGTATCTTTTTTGCTCTCTTTGATAGCTTGAAAGTCTACATATAACTTAAACTCGGGTAGTGAACTTGCCATTAGTTTACCATCTGCACTAAGTATGTTACCTCTTATAGGTATAATAGGTAAGCTATCTTGTTTTTGTAATGCTGATACTTCCATCCAATAATGTTTCTCTGCAGTCATTATCCACGTAGCTTTTGCCAGTATTATAAAAGTAATAAAAGTTAATAAGATAGCTATAACCTTATATCGAGGAATTGTTTTTTTATTTTTAAACTTGCTCATCTCTTATTTACTTGGTACATTTATTATAAAAGGTGGATGGGAAGGCATTTTTAAAACACTATCTTTATTTGTCTTTAATATATCTAGCAAATGACTTTCTCGTGTCTTTTCTGTTAGTTGGCTACTTATTGACAGAGCTTTATATTTGGTGTCTGATAACTCTGTGTTAAGTTTATCAATTTCTATTAAGTCTTTTTGTACACTGTATCTGTTGGATATGTAGATTACTATAAAAATAGCAGAAATAAGGATTATCCAAATATTGTTTCTTACTAATTGTGCAGAAAGTATGTCTCCACCTAAAATACTAAATAATGTAATTGTATTTGGAGACTTTGTGCCATTTTCAGGTTCTTCGTCTAAGTTGTTTTTTTCATTCTTTGAAACTTTTTTCTCTTTATTTGTGTATGTAATAGAATTTACAGAAGAGATGTCGTTTTCCTCTGTAAGTAAATCTATATCAAATATAGTTGATTTTGTTTCTTCTGTTTTGTTTTCTTTTGAGGTGCTATTCATTTACTTCTTTTCAGCTATTCTTAATTTCCCACTCCTGCTTCTTGGATTTCTTTCTTGCTCCTCTTTAGTAGGGATAATTACTTTGTTGTTTATAAGTTTGAAAGGTGTGTTTTTGTTACCAAAAAAATCTTTGTTTATTTTACCTTCTATATTACCTGTTTTTAATATATTTTTTACTATTCTGTCTTCTAATGAATGGTAAGTAATTACAGAAATACGACCCCCATTTTTTAAAAGTGTACTTGCAGCCAAGAGCATTTCCTTAAGTGCTACCATCTCTTGGTTTACTTCTATGCGCAAGGCTTGAAAAAGTTTTGCTAATTCTTTCTTTTCGCGTTCATGTTTTATTATAGGATATATTATACTTTGAAAATCGCTTGTTGTTAATATTGGTTTATTATTTCTAGCTTTAACAATATTATATGCTATGCGACGTGAGTTTTTAACTTCACCGTAGGTATAAAAGATATTAGATAAATCTTCCTCGGTATAGCTATTAAGTATGTCAGAAGCTGTTTTTCCTGCTCTTTTGTTCATTCTCATATCTAAGGGAGAATTAAATCGAAATGAAAAACCACGCATCTCATCATCAAAGTGATGGCTACTAACACCTAAATCCCCCAATAAACCATCTATCTCTGTTACATCATAGTATCTCATCCAGTTTTTGATGTATCGGAAGTTAGAACGAATAAATGTAAAATTATCTTTTTTATCGTTGTTCTTACGTATGAATTCGATATTACGTTCTGCGTCATAGTCTTGATCAAAGCTAAATAGATGACCTTTACTATTTAGCTGTGAGAGTATAGCTTTGCTATGTCCACCACCTCCAAAAGTTACATCTATGTACACACCATTTGGATTAATGTTTAATCCGTCTATACTTTCTTTAAGCAGTACAGGAATATGATACATTTGCTTTGTTTCACTCATTCTACCTATAAATTATTTTATTATTTATATAGAATTGGAGTTAACTAAAATGGAACGATCTTTTTGCATAATCTTTTCAAGACTCTCACTAAACTCTTTTATATCAATAAATGAATTTGTGTTATCATTATTCCATATTTCTATACAATCGTCCATACCTATGAACTTTATTTGTTGCTCAATGTGTGCCATTTTTAAATATCGTTTTGGTATTAAAAAACGACCACTTACATCAAGAGAAATTATTTCTACATCGGAGATGAATTGCCGAAAAATCATTTGATCTTTGTTGCTCCAACGATTAAGGTGCTGGCGAAGTGTAGAAAGCATATTATTCCAAACAGATTCTGTGTATAGTACTAAGCAGGGCTGGAATATATCTTTTTTCATGATGATAGAGGTTTCGCAAGATGTATTTAATACCTTGCGAAATATTGAAGGAAGAAAGGCTCTTCCCTTAGAATCTACCTTGGCTTCTATGTTACCTAAAAAGCGCATTTATATATTTTGTACAAAATTCGCTTCAAAGTTAAGGAAATTTCCCCACAATACACCTTTTTACTCCACTTATATTTATTTAGTTGCTTTTTTTTTACTTATTTAACGTCAATAAATTATTATAATTTTATTTTACAAAACAGTGTTTCCTTTAGAGTTTAATGTCTTATTTTATATTATATTATCATTATCAGACATGTAATACTTTTTATCAAATATCATAGTTTCATACTAAATAAAAAGTAATAAAAATAAATGTTGTATGTCACTCACAATTGTTGTATCTTCATGTTGTAAAATAATCAGCAAATGCGACTATGAACAGAAGCATGCAAATAACAACCAATAACTAAACAAAAATAGTTGCTACTCAACAAGATTGTTTCGTTCAGAAGATACAAATATTTATGGTAAAAATTATAAACAAAAATAGATTTGAAAATTTTGCTATTTTTACTTCTATAGCAAGACAAATAGTCTATATTAAAGGATAATTTTTATCGCAAAGTATGATTTTGTAACTATTTGATATGCAAATAATTGTGTACCCCTTAGTAAACTCAAAAATCGTTTAACTTAAACAGCTGCTACGATTCTTATAAAACCTCTTTGGTCGTTTAAGTAGATCCTATCTGCTTGTTTAAGTAGATCCTATTCGATAGTTTAACTTAAGCGATTATAAAACTTTAATTTAGAGGTAAAAATTCTTTACAGTTATCGTTTTTCATAATATTAAAGATAATACCCTTTCCTATATTTTTGTATGTTTAGAATTCGTTTCAAAAAAACAAAACATTCCAATAACAGTTACGATATTAATGCCACTATTAATAAAAAATAAAAGTTTTTTTAGATACTTTTTATCTTTCTTGCTCCGAGCAATGTTTCAATATTTACAAAACTGAGAAAAGATAACTTTTGTTTTATGTTATAAATGTATGAAAAATCTTTTGCGAAAATTTAAAAGATAACTTCTACAGAAACCTCATTCTCTTATCCAACTAAAGAAATACAAGTCCCAGTATAAAAATTGTACTTATATTTCATGCACAGCAAAATAAAAAAAATATCTTCTGCTATTGTGAGATAAATGCGTAAAACGAAAATAACTTTAGAAAATATAATACTTCTAATATATATATAAATGTGTGCCGTTCCTATATGCTTGATGTAAATCAATAAAGTATAAATAAGTCAAGAAAATCCGAATATTTTATTAAAAAGATTTGGTTTGAATTAATAAAGTTATTACCTTTGCACTC